>CATXLW010000025.1:0-37212 GCA_958371715.1 uncultured Collinsella sp. | reverse complement strand
CCAAACCCCCACACCACTCCCCTTGGGCGCGGGCGCCGGGAATCGAACCCGCGTCATCAGCTTGGAAGGCTGGGGTTCTACCATTGAACTACGCCCGCAAGATATGGTCGGGACGACAGGATTTGAACCTGCGACATCCTGCTCCCAAAGCAGGCGCGCTACCAAACTGCGCCACGTCCCGAAGGTGTTGAGCAGCTAAGGTCTAAACCTTGCGTGTCCCAAAGCGAAGGAAATTATAGGGGAGACTCCCCGCCTGTGCAAGCATTGATGCCTTAGCTCCTCGAATGTGCGACAAAACGACTATGGAGCAGACCGATCACAAAGGCAACCACAGCAACCGGTGCCCACGCAGCACCGATATCTGCCAGTGGCAACGCATCGAACGGTAGCCACGCGCCAGCAAAGAACGCATCACGGACCGAAGTGATTACGCTCTGCACCGCGACAACGCCGCCGACCCAGATCCACACCTGCGGATGAGCGTCGCAAAAGCCGTGCACCAGGCCCATCAGTACCAGCACGATGGCAACGGGATACAAGGCGTTGAGCATGGGCACCGAGAACATAAGGATCACGTCGAGGCCCACGTTGGAGAGCACGCACGAAAACGCTGCGAACACAAAGGCGAGAACCGCAAAGGGGCGGCGCATGGCCTCCTCAGAGGCCTCCGCTCCCCCTTCGACCACATACGTCTCGCAGAAGTAACGCGAGCAGCAGCTGATGAGGCCGATGCACACGTTCATGCAGGCGAGGAAGAAGATGGCGAAGACCACGACCGTGCCGGCAAGCCCAAAATGCATGGAGGCCGAACGGGCGAGGATGGCGGCGCCGTTGGTAGCGTCGGGCATCACGGTGCCGAGCTGCATACCGGCAAGGCCCAAGCCGCAGTAGATGATGGCCATGAGTACGCCGGCGATCACACCGGAACGCGAAATCTCGAAGGCCACGCGCTTGTCATCGGTAACACCCAACTCGTGGATGGTCTCGGCGATGATGATGCCAAAGGCGAGCGACGCGAGCAGGTCCATGGTCTGATAGCCAGTCAGAAAGCCCTGCACGGCAGCGCCTGCATCGTAGGGGGCCTGCGGCGCGGCAGCGGGACCCAGCGGCGAGATCACGGCAGCACCAACGACCAGCACGATGAGCGCAATGAGCGCGGGGCCCGTAATGCGGCCGAGCACGCGTGTGATGACGCCCGGGCGCAGCGTGAGCGCAAACGCGACGACAAAGAAGCCGACGGCAAACACCAGGCGCGCCGTGCCGAGCGAGACGCCCTCGGGCAACAGCGGCACCAGCATCTCGAAGGCCGTGGAGCTCGTGCGCGGAATAGCCAGGCACGGGCCGATGGCCAGATACACCGCCGCAACGAAGAATTCGCCGAACTTGGGGTGCACGCGGCCAGCAAGCTCGCGCGCCGTTCCGGCAAGCGCCACGGCGATAAAGCCCATAACAGGCAGACCGATAGCGGCAATCAAAAAGCCGATCATGGCAACCGGCGTGGCAGAACCTGCCTGCAGCGCCAGCAGCGGCGGAATAATGAGGTTACCGGCGCCAAAGAGCATCGAGAACAACGCAATGCCGACGGTAACGACATGGTCGGAGCGCAAACCACGCGGGGCGGATGAGGCCATAGGCACACCTTTCGGGTCGAAACAAAAACGGGACGGGCAAAAACACCCGTCCCGCAAGTATATACGCTTTAGCAGGCTAAATCGCGCAAAGCGTCAATCGCGATGTCGACTTCCTTATCCGTGTTGAAATACCCAAACGAGAAGCGGACGACACCCTGGCGCTCGGTCCCCAACGCGCGGTGCATGAGCGGAGCGCAGTGGGCGCCGGGGCGCGTCGCAATCCCCCACCCTTGCATGAGCGCGTCCGAGATCTCGGCAGAGTCGATATCACCCACGTTGAGCGAGACGATCGCCGAGCGCACGGGCTGGTCAAACGCACCGTAGAGCTTAATCCCCGGAATCTCGCGCACGCCGGCAAGGAAGCGATCAGCGAGCGCACGCTCGTGGGCAGCAATCGCCTCGACCCCACCTTGGGCCTCGATAAAGTCGAGGCCGGCAGAAAGGCCCGCGATGCCATGGCCGTTGAGCGTACCGGCCTCAAGGCGCGTGGGCCACTCAAGCGGCTGCAGTGGGTCGAAGCTGTGCACGCCCGTGCCGCCCATGGCCCAAGGAGCCACGTCAATGCCCTCCGCCACGGCCAGGCCACCCGTGCCTTGAGGTCCCATGAGCCCCTTGTGGCCGGTAAAGCACACCACGTCGAGCCCCATGGCCCGCATATCGATATGCGCCGTGCCGGCAGACTGCGAGGCATCGACGATCACCAGCGCACCGGCAGCATGGGCCATAGCGGCCACGCGTGCAATGTCGACCGCGTTGCCGGTCACATTGGAGGCATGCGTCACCACCACAGCACGCGTGCCCGGCGTGACCAACCGCTCGAGCTCGTCGTAGTCGAGCACGCCGTTCGCGTCGCAGCCCGCGTGCTCAACGGTCACGCCCTGCTCTGCCGCCAGGCGGTTGAGCGGACGCAGCACGGAGTTGTGCTCGAGCACCGTTGTGACCACGCGGTCGCCGGGGCGCACCACGCCATTGATGACGGTGTTGAGCGCCGTGGTGGAGTTGGGCGTAAAACAAACATGGTCAGCACGCGGGCAGCCCAGCAAGCGCGCAAGCTTGGCGCGACAGCCGTGGATGGCACGCGCCGCGTCGAGGGCACCCGACGTGGCGCCGCGCCCGGCATTGCCGAGCGAGCACATCGCCTGCGTCACGGCATCGATGACCGCCTGCGGCTTGTGCATGGTCGTCGCCGCGTTATCCAGGTAGATCATCGCACGACCTCCCACATATCAATCACGGTATAGCCCTCGGTGGGAACGCCCGCCGCGGCAAGTTCGCTGCGCAGCAGCTCCTCATCGGCAGGCAACGCCTTCCACGCCAGACCGCAGCCGGCAGCGACCTCCCCGGGCACGGGAATCGTTCGCCCGGGAAGGCCGCGCTCGATGCACAGGGACTCGCAACCCATGGCGGCCGCCGTGGTGGGAAACGTGATGACAAGCGCCGGGCGTTTCTCCCTCATGGCAACTCCAACCAATACGCTACGGGCGCACGACGCGCACGGCCTGCTCCATCTTCTCCACGATCACGTACATGTTGGTGACCTCGCCCACCGCAAGCTGGTCTTTAATGCCAAAGTGATCCAGGCAGGTACCGCAGGTGAGAATCTCGACGCCCTGCTCAGCCAGCCCCTTCAGGTCGTCGAGCACCGGAGAGCCCTCGACGGTCAGCTTGGCGCCGCCGTTATAGAACAGCATGGTCGCGGGCAGCTCCTCCTGCTGCGTCACGGCAAAAATGAAGGCCTTCATGAGCTTGTGGCCCAGCTCGTCGTCGCCGCGGCCCATGCAGTCGGTGTAGACGGAAATGACGAGTTTGCCCTTGCCGGCGCTGGCGTCGCAGAAAGCGGCACCGTCCTGCTCGGGGTCCGCAACGGCCACGGCACCGGCGGTCGCGACAGTCACGTGCCACTCGGCGTCCGAAATCTTCTCGACCGAGGCCGCGCAGCCCTTCTCCTGCGCCATCTTGGAGATGTTCTTGACGGCGGTCTCGTTATCGACCGAGGTCACCACGGCACCCTCGCCGTCAAGCTGTTTGAGTGCCTTAAGCGTCTTGACGACGGGCAGCGGGCAGGCATCGCCCATGGCATTGACTTCAATTTTGGTAGACATAGCAAAATCCTTTCGAAAGGGACCGCCCAGAACAGTAGGCGGTCGCATAAACGGTTTTCTTTAATGCACAACGCGAACGGCAGGACCGCCCGGCACTGCCTCGCACACGTGACCGACAACGGCGGCGATGCACCCCTCGGCATCCAGGCGACGCGCAAGCTCATCCACATCCGCCGCGGGTGCCGCGATGAGCAAGCCGCCCGAGGTCTGCGGATCGTACAGCGCATCCAACATACCCGGCTCCAGGTCATCGTCGGCCGTCACGCGCGGGCCAAAGAAATCCTGGTTGCGGTAGGAGCCCGCGGGAATAATGCCCAGACGCGCCATATCGAGCACCTGGTCAAAGAGCGGTACCACCCCCGACACAAGCTCAATCTGCACACCCGAGCCCTCGGCCATCTCGCACGCGTGCCCGATCAGGCCAAAGCCCGTAATGTCGGTGCAGCCGTGAAGTTCGAGCCCCTCGGCCAGACGGATCGGCGCCTCGTTAAGGGTGCGCATCGAGTCAAACATGGCTGTGGCCTCGTCCTGCTCGATCAGCTCGCCCTTAATGGCCGTGGTGATGATGCCCGAGCCAATCGCCTTGGTCAGCAGCAGAACATCGCCCACGTGCGCGCCGCTGTTGGCGAGCATGCGGTCGAGCGCGACAAAGCCGCTCACGGACAGGCCATACTTGGGCTCGTCGTCGTTGATGGTATGACCGCCCGCGATGGAGCAGCCGGCCTCGACGCACTTGTCGGCGCCACCCGCCAGAATCTGGCCGGCAACCTCGACGCCCAGGCAGCTCGGGATGCACAGCAAGTTCATGGCATGGCTCGGCCGCCCGCCCATGGCGTAGATGTCCGACAGCGAGTTTGCTGCCGCGATCTGGCCAAACAGGAACGGGTCGTCGACCATCGGTGGAAAGAAATCGACGGACTGCACGAGGCCCAGGTTTTCGCCAACACGAAAAACACTCGCATCGTCGGAGGTATCGAACCCCACGAGCAGGTTGTCGTTATGCACATTGGGTAAGTCGCCCAGGACCTGGGCGAGGGCTCCAGGAGCCAACTTAGCAGCTCAACCGCTCGCGGCAGTCATAGACGTGAGCCTCATGGTGTCCTTAGCCATACGAACCCCCTTCCAACAAATCAACGACTTTAAGTATACGCGCCAGGCACGCTTCCCAAGAGACCGCCGACGGCTCGAACGTCGAAGGCGGAGCCGCAAGCGCCTGCGCGATAGCATCTGCCAGTGCGCGCTCAAACAACGGAAGGTCGGCCGCCACGGGCGTGTCGACATCCGTCATACGCGGCGACGCCACCCACGTCACGGGAGCACCGGGAAGCATCGCCTCCATCCAGGGACGAACGCCGGGCAAATCGGTCGCCACAACTTTGCAGCCGCACGCGAGGGCCTCAATCGTCACGAGCGGCAGACCCTCGTAAAACGAAGGCAGCACAAAGACGTCGGAACTGCGGTAGGCACGCACGAGCCCATCGCTATCCAGGCGCCCCGCCAGCGTCACCGGCACATCCGAGGCCGCAGTCAAGCGCTCGATACGCGCATACTCGGCATCGTCCCCACGGCCGCCCACAAGTACCAAGCCAGATGGGCGGACGTCATCGTCAATCGGCAATGACACGGCTCGAACCAGCGACTCGACGCCCTTTTTAAAGCAAATCTTGCCCACGTACACAAGCGACCCCGGCCGCCTTGCCACGCTTGCGTCGCGGCAGAAGACGTGATGGTCGTAGCCCGTCCCAATCACGTGGATGCGATCGGCATCGACGCCGCACATCAGGCCAATCTGCTCAGCCTGCTCAGCATGGAGCGCAAAGACGGCATCGAGACGACGAACCGCGCTTACGATGCGATCGCGCTCGAGCGCATGCGAACGCAGCTGGCGCAGGTCGGTCGAATGGCACACGGCAACAACCGGCACGCCCCGGACGCACTCGCGTGCCAATGCGGTCACCAGATACAGGTGATGGCAGAGCACCAAATCGGGCCGAAACTCAGCCACCGCCCGATCGATTGCAGCAGCAAATGTCCGCTCAAACGCCCTGAGCATCGAAGGCGTCAGGTCACGATAGCGTGTGGAGGGATAGGGCATGACATCGGACATACCGCAGATGGGAAACGGCAGCTCGGACGACTCGAACGGCACGGCAAACACGGCAGCACGCCGGTCCAGCTCGCCTTGGGTATCACCCGGTGCCGCGCCGCAAAGCACGGCGGCGCGATGACCCGTCTCGATCTGTTCGCGCACGAGCGCGGCAAGGTAGGTGCCGCTGCCGGTGCTATCTGGTTTTTGTGCCGAGATATTGAGGATGCGCATGTCGCGGTACGCCCCTAGGCCAAGGCGGCGGCGCGAATCGCCGCGCCGATGGCACCGGCAAAGCGAGCCTGGGGCGAGGTGGTCACCGGCGACCCCAGTAGCTCGCCCAACCGCTCCACCACGAAGGCGTTCTCGCACAGGCCACCGGTCAGGTAGTACGGGGCGCCCGCGGCCTGCCCGGCCATGGTCGCCACGCGCGAGACCACGCTGTCGATCACGCCACGTGCGATGTTCTCGCGCGGCTCACCGCGACCGATCAGGCTGATAACCTCGCTTTCTGCAAACACCGTGCACATGCTGCTGATCTTGGTAGGCTCGCCGGAACGCGCCAGGTCGGCCATCTGCTGCTGGGAAATGCCTAGGCGGTCGGCCATGATCTCCAAAAAGCGCCCCGTGCCGGCAGCGCACTTGTCGTTCATGGCGAACTTGGCCACGCGACCGCCCTTGATCTGAATGACTTTGGTGTCCTGGCCCCCCACGTCGATCACGGTGCCGTGATCGCCAAACAGGCGCACGGCACCGGTGCCGTGGCAGGTAATCTCGGTCACGACCTTGTGCGCATAGGGCACGGCAACACGGCCGTAGCCAGTCGCGACCACGCGAGCATCGTCGGCGCACACGTCATAGCCGGCCGCTGCCAGTGCCTCGCGCAGCCGCTCGGAAGCATCGACCGAGGAGAACCCGGTGGGCTGCACGCACGTCCACGCCACCGAACCCTCCCCATCGACCACGGCAGCCTTAGCCGCCGTAGACCCGATATCGATCCCGATCCCTATCATGGCTCTCTCCTAATCCAAACATCAAAGGTAGCGGCGCGTTCAGGCGCCTTAGCTCTAGGTTTCTCAGGTGCCGGAGGTTGCCCCGAAAGAGGAGCGCAGCGCACTTTGGTACGCAAGCGACGGTTTGAGGGGCAAGATCCGGTGCCTGGGGAAGCTAGAGCGTCTCGATAAAGGCGGCGATGCGCGTCTCAATCTGGCCCATGTCTCCGTTGCTGTAGTCGGTCTCGATCTTCATGTACGGAATATCCGCGCCCTCGACGGCCTCCTGCATGCGCGCACTCTCCACGTTAAAGGTGTGGCACGCCTGCAGCACGCTCTCCACCACGCCATCGACGTGATACTTCTCGCACATGGCCAGCGTGTTTTCCATACGGCCGTCGTTGGGCGTCATGACCGAGCAGTTGATATCGAGGTAGCGGTCGGCAATGGCGCGCAGGATATCGGGAGCCTCCGGGTCGATCATCATGGCCGCCGTGCGCTCGCCCGAGCAGTCGTCCATGCACACGACCACACCGCCGTTGGACTCGATGGTGCGACCGATCTTGTTGATCACGCCACCCACCGGGCAGCCGGTGATCAGAATGCGCTTGGCATCCGCCGCACCCGGGCGCTCGCCCGCGTCGTAGGCCTCGCGCAGCTTGGCAACCTTTTGCTCCAGCTGCTCCGTATAGGCCTCGATATCAAAGCTGAACGTACCGGCAAACATGGTGCTCATCAGGTCGACGCCGCTCATAGCCGCCGGCTGGTTAGCCTGCAGCGCAAACATCTCGAGCTGGGCCGCACGCAAGCGGTTGCGACGACGGACAGCGGCGCGCAGGTCATCGTCGGTAATCGTAATGCCGTAGAAGTTCTCGAGCTCCTCCTTGAGCAGACGGCACTCCTCGTACCAGCCCTCGCGCTCGTAAGCGCGGTCGCGACCCTGCGGAAGATGCAGGATGTGCGTGCGCTTGAGCTCGTTGAGCAACTCGTACATTTTCTTTTTGCCGTCGCAGGTGGTCTCGCCGATGATCATGTCGCTAAAGTACGTAAACGGGCACTTTTGCGAGTAGGCAAAGCCGTACGTCGATTTGATGAGCGGACACAGATTTGCCGGCAGCACCTTCTCGGCCTCGGGAATCACCTCATCGGACGTACCGCACAGAGCCACGCTCGCAGCCCCCGCGGCATCGATAATCTCGAGCGGCGTATAGCTGCACAAAAAGCCGACCAGACGATTACCCGCCTGTTTATAATCCTTGACGCGAATGAACGCCGCCTTGCGTTGCTCGTTGAACTCCTCAAACGTGCTGGGCAACGACTGCTCAATATTTTCCGACATATAACTCCTAAACCTTTTAACCAACCAAGGAAACGGCTTTCCCAGGTGCCCGAGGTTGCCGTGAAAGAGGCGCGCCGCGTACTTTGGCACGCAAGCGACGGTTTGAACGGCAAGATCGGGTGCCTAGGGAAGCCGCCGGGACGGATAGCCCTAAATGGTTTCCAAGAAAGCCTCAATTCTGGTTTGCAGTTGGCCTGCATCCTCACCGGCGTAGTCGGTCGTGATGTGCATAAACGGAATGCCGGCTTCCTCGGCGGCCTTCTCCACGGCAAACGACTCCATCTCGTAGAGCGTGCAGAACTGCAGGGCCACGTCGACGATGCCGTCGGCGTGCAGGTCCTTGGCCATCTGGACAATGTCCTTCATACGCTGGTCGTTGGGCGTAAAGACGGCGCAGTTGATCTTAAAGTAGCGCTCGGCGATGGCATCGAGCATCTTGTCAACCGTCTCACCGGACTCGTCGACCAGGTCCTTGTAATAGCGCGAACCCGTGCAGGACTCCTCGCCTACCACAACGCCGCCGGCCTTCTCGATGAGGTTGAACAGCTTCCAGTTGGGCACGGCCATGGGCGTGCCGGTGTACAGGATGCGCTTGGTCCCCTTGGGCGCCACGCCCTCGCCGGCCTCGACACGCTGCTCGCACTCAGCCGCCATATCGTTGATGGCCCCGGTCAGACGCGGCGTGTCGTCCATAAAGGCGGCCTGAACGGTCAGCAGACTGTCGAGACCGCTGATGGGCGCTGGGTCGGCAGCGCGCGTGGCAGCGAGGCGCTGCAGGGCGCGACGCTTCTCATTGACGGCGCGGATGGCGGCCTTCAGACGCTCAGGCGTAATCTTGACGCCACACTCTTCCTCGATCTTGGCTGCGAGCTTCTTGACCTCGGCCTTCCAGGTCACGAGCGTCGACTCGTCGTGTACGTTGGGAATATCCATGACGTACATGTTCTTTTGCGTGGCAAAGAACTCGTAGGCCTTCTTCTTGCCATCGCAGGTGTTCTCGCCTACCACCAAGTCACTCGACTCAATGTAGGGGCAGACCTCGCCCAGCTTAAAGCCGGCAAAGCTCTTGATGAGCGGACAAGTGTTGCGCGGCAAGTGCTCCTCGACCTTGTCGGTCGCCCAATCGGCACCCGAGCACAGACCCACGGGGATACCGTCGCAGGCGAGCACAATCTCCTCGGGCACGTAGACGCAGAAGCTGCCCACGATCTTGGTGGCCTCGCCGGCCTCCTTCTTGTCGAGCATCTCCTTAATACGGCCGCTGTGGATGTTGGTGGCGACAAAATCCAGGTAGGACGTGGACTTGGGGCGATTGTTCTGCGTCAGGAACATATCGCCGTACATCTGGCCCACGGCGCCCAGCAGCATGTCGTGGTCGGCAAGATTCATGCCGAGGCTCTCCCACATCGGATGGAAATCAATTTCTTCAGCCATAACGGTTCCCCTCTCGAACCAAAAACGGATAACAGCGGTATCGATGCACGACGGACGGCGATTGCCCGACCGTGCTCAAACCCGGAATTTTAGGGAACCTGCTTTGCGGTCGATTATTTAGTTGTGCGTCGTCTCTCCCGGAGCCGTGAACATACCTGCTCATATGCGGCTCCGAGCCATATATAGGGCACGCGCGGCAACGCGGCGAATGTATGTCGTCTGCGGCATGTGCGCACCTTCCTTTACAAGTTGAGGTCAACTATACCAACGGTCATCGACCATGCGAACACCGTTGACATTCGTACGACAGCGTCGTGTGCCTTCGTTTAATAAATAATTATCTTGATTGATAAGAGTTTGTCATTCCTCATTCGGCGAACGGCAAAAACAAAGCCGCCGAGGCTTATATTCCCCGACGGCATTACCCGGCGCTATCGACAAACCAAATGGATCCTGCTGGCATCAAAATGCATGCGCAGCGTCTCGCCTGCTTGCGGCAGCTCGTCGACAGGCATGCGCACTTTGTTGACCTTCCACTGCAGGCGCGTCGGCGCGTCGGCGCGCGGCACGTCCAGCAGCACCAGGCGCTCAAAACGTGAATCGCTCACGCGGGCCACATGCAGGTCGTAGCTGTTGCGACCCCGCTCAGCACGGTTGTCCACATGGAAGTAGCTCGCACGAATACCCAGGTACGCCACGTTATCGGGAACCTCACGGCCCACGTTGAAGGTCATGCCCCAGTCGAGGGCCTCAACTTCTTCGTCGCCGATCTTGCGCGCGCGGCTCGTATTCTTGCAGCCCGTCAGGCGCAGCGCAGCCAAGGTTTGCGGCCGGCGGACCACGTCCTCGACGGAGCCGATCTCCTCCATATGCCCGTCGTGCATCACACAAATGCGCCGGCACAGGCGGCACGCTTCGTCGATGTCGTGGCTCACGTAGAGCACGGTACGGTTGCACACATCGAACAGGTCGAGCATGTTCTGTTCGAGCGCGCTCTTAAGATAGGAATCGAGCGCGCTCATGGGCTCATCGAACATAAAGATGCCCGGATGCGCCGCCACCATGCGCGCAAGCGCCACGCGTTGCTGCTGACCGCCCGAGAGGCGCACGGGGTAGCGGTCGACAAAATCGGCCAGACCGAAAATGCCCAGATAACGCTCGGCGAGCTTTTTGCGCGCGGCGGCGTCACCCGCATCCTTAACACCGGCGCAAACGTTATCGGCCACCGTCATGTTGGGAAACAGCTGATAGTTTTGGAACAGTAGGGCGCATTTTCGCTCCTGGGGCGACAGGTTGATACCCGCCGCCGAGTCAAAAAAGGTCACGCCGTTGACGACGATCTTGCCCTCGTCGGGTGTCTCCACGCCGGCAATGCAGCGCAACGTGCAGCTCTTGCCGCAACCCGAGGCGCCCAGCAGCGCCACACGCTCCTCGCCGGCATCGAGCTGAATGTCGAGGGTAAAGCCCGGATAGCGCTTTTTGATATCCAGAACGAGCGACATAGCTTATCGACCTCCCTGCGGTGCCGCGTCATCGCGCATAAGCTCGGCCAGCGCCTCGCGATCGATGCACAAGGCATCGCCGCCCACTGGGTCGAGCGAATCGGCCTGGCTGCCCAGCTGCTTGGCCTGCTTGCGCTCCGCGCGGGACAGGCCGCGCCCGCGGTACTTTTGCGAATGCGCCGTGTACATATTGATGAACAGGATGACCAGGAAACTGAACACAATCACGACGGCGACCCAAAAGAGGGCCACCGACGTGTTGCCGCCCATCCACTCAAAGTAGATGGCGATGGGGATGGTCTGGGTAATGCCGGCGTAGTTGCCCGCAAAGAACAGGGTGCAGCCAAACTCGCCCATGGCACGCGCGAAGGCAAGCACCGCGCCGGCGGCAATCGAGGGCCAGCCAAGCGGCATCATAAGCTTGGTAAAGATACGACGCTCGGACCATCCCAGGGTTCGCGCGGCATCGAGCATCTGCGTGTCGAGACTCTCGAAGGCTCCGAGCGCCGTGCGGTAGACCAGCGGAAACGACACAACGACGGCCGAAATGACCGCCGCGGGCCAGGTAAAGACGATCGAGATGCCGTGCGCGATGAGCCACTGGCCCACCCCGGTCGAGCGGCCAAACAGCATGAGGAGCAGAAAGCCGCAGACCGTGGGCGGCAGCACCATAGGAATCGTAAAGACCGAATCGAGCAGGCCCTTGATGCGACTCGAGGTACCCATAGTCTTCCACGCGGCAAACAGGCCCAGTGCAAAGGCAATCACCAGGGCAAGGCCGCTCGTTTTGATAGACACCCAAAACGGGCGATAGTCAATGTCGCCCAAAAAGGAGGCCAGAGAGGTCAAGGGCCCCCGCTCATCCCGCAACACGACAGACGATGCTTCTACCATTTGAGCGCTATCAAGCCAACGCGCGCCGCCCTTGGCATCACCCGAGGCCGATGCAATCACCACATAGCGGTCCCCATCCGCACCACGCACATCAAAGCCATAGGTATACCCGCCGGCATCAAACGTTGTTTCCGCCGTAACATACCA
Source organism: uncultured Collinsella sp. (assembly GCA_958371715.1). Taxonomy (GTDB): domain Bacteria; phylum Actinomycetota; class Coriobacteriia; order Coriobacteriales; family Coriobacteriaceae; genus Collinsella. The sequence goes on along the minus strand of CATXLW010000025.1, from coordinate 25,085 downwards.
AGGAAGATCCACGTCCCCTAGCTGCGCACCTCCCATGCGGTTTGCGCTGTCGAGCTCACAGACGAGGGCCTTGAGACCCGATACGCACTCGTTGTCCTGCGGATCCAATCCATACTTCTCGACCGCCTTGGGCGATATCCACACCACAACGCGATCGGCAGCAGGCGCCACTACAAGGTCCACGTCCTCGTCAACGGGAAACCGGTAGCCCTCAGGCTGGCCCTCCATGGCACGAGCAGTCCCCTTGGCCAACCGCTCAAAACCCTCGATCCCATAGGAAAGCCCATGAGCGGTCGCAGCAACCTGGGCCCCGTCCTCAGCGTCCCCAGCAAACGCAAATCCCGGCACCCAGCAAAGCGCGAAGGTCAAAGCACAGGCGACAAGCATGCGGAATCTATTAAGCACGAAAAGCTCCAAGCGAATACAAGGACGGAGTGAAACACAAAACGATGGAATTATCGCGCCAAGCCGCACTACGCGGAAAGCTCAAAGCCGTACTTAGCCCAAATCTTCTGAGCCTTCTTGTTGGACAGGCAAAAGTCGATGAACGCCTTAGCCTCGTCGGCATGTTCGGAGCTCTCGGCAACGGCGCCCGGATACACGATGGGCTTGTGCGAGTCCTCGGGACACACGAACGCCTCCTCGATGCCGTCGTAGCGGAAGATATCGGAGCTGTAGACAAAACCGGCCACGCAGTCGCCTGTGGACACATAGGCGGCAGCGGTACCAACTTTGTCGGCCAGTGCGACCTTGTCGGCGATCTCGGGAGCATACTCGCCGTCGTCGCCTTCGGTGCCGGTGTAGAGGCCCACGGAAGCCAACGCCTGGTTGGCGTACTTGCCGGCGGGGACGGTCTTGGCGTCGCCGATGGCGATCTTGCCGTCCAGGTTCGCGACGTCGGCGATGGCCTCGATCTTGGTGTCGGAGCCCTCAGCGCGAATGATCACAAGATCGTTGACGAACATATCCTCACGCGTGTCGGCATCGACGAGCTCGACGGCCTCGGCGTCGTCCATGGTGCCCTTGGAAGCGGTGATGAGCACGTCGACCGTGGCACCGGCGCGCATCTGCTCAACGAGGTCGCCAGACGCCTTAAACTGCGTGTCGGCAAACGTGGTACCGGTCTGCTCGGTGTAAAGCTCCTGAACCTCGGGCAGAGCCTTCTCGAGCGAGTTGGCGGCAAAGACCTGCAGCTCGACAGCTTTCTTGGAAGATGCCTTAGCAGAACCGGCATCGGAGCCAGTCGGCTCAGACGTCTTGTTGCCAGAGCAGCCGGCAAGGCCAAGGCCGGCAGCGACGACAGCAGAGAGCGAGACGAATCCGCGGCGAGAAACCATATCGAACATGTTCAACCCTTTCGGACCTTATGCCCGGGTACCCCACCGCGGGCTTTATTCTGTAATTAGATTATACTTCGGTGCGAATAATGATTATGAGAAATTATTCTCGCCTGAGAATATAGTTTCAGGCATGTCTACAGAATGTCGTCCCCTTGGGCGCAAATAAAAGGCGGAGCAGCCGTTCAGGTCGCTCCGCCGCAGGTAAATAGCTTAGTTGGTATGTCCGCCGCCCGCTGTCATCTGAGCCGCATGCTCCAGCTGGTCCGCTATGGCCTCCCAGCTTTCGCGGGCGGCCTTCGTAGAACCGGGAAAGTTTACGACAAGTGTATGACCTCGTTGCATGCAAATAGCGCGCGAGAGCATGGCGCGGCGAGTCTTGGTCATCGAGTACGCACGGATCGCCTCGGCAATACCCGGCACGTCGCGATCGCAGACGGCACGCGTCGCCTCGGGCGTCACATCGCGCATCGAAAGCCCCGTGCCGCCGCAGGTAAGCACAACATTGGCGTGGCACTCATCGGCGGCTTCCACAATGGCATCACCGATCTCGCTGACGTCGTCGCGCACGACCACATGTGAGACGACCGTCCAGCCCTGCGCCTCGATAAGTTCCTCGAGTGCGGCTCCAGCCTCGTCCTGGGCAAGATTGCGCGTATCCGAGCACGTCACGATCGATATCTTCAGCTCCATAGTCTTCCTCCTATAGCACCGTTCCCTCGGGCAGGTCGACGCGAACAACGTCCACGACATCTCCCGCCTTGAGGTCGCACGGTCCTTCGTCAACACGCAACAGGCAGTTCGCACGTTGCATAGTTCCAAGCAGCGCCGAATTCTGCGTCTTGGCCTCGGTCACCAACAGCTCACCGGTCTCGGAGTCGCGCAAAACCGTGGCGCGATCGAAGAAGCGGCGATGCTGTCGCTTTTTCACGCCGTGCGTGAGCGTCGCCTGCTGCACGGGACGCGCCCCCTCGGCAAAACCGCGCATCTTGCGAATCGCCGGGCGCGCGAGCATCTCAAAGCCCACATACGCCGCCGCGGGATTGCCCGAAAGCCCCAGATACGGCTTGCCGCCGAGCAAGCCAAACGTGATGGCCTTGCCCGGACGCATCGAGATGCGATCGAACAGCACCTCGCCCTCGCGCCGGACGAGCGCCGTCACGTAGTCGTAGTCGCCTGCCGAGGCGCCACCGCTCGTAATGACAAAATCGCACTCCAGCACGGCGCGATGCACCAGCTCGGCAATCGTCTGCTCATCATCGGGCGCAATGCCGTAGAACACGGGTTCGGCTCCTGCATCGAGCGCTTCGGCCATTAACGCCGACGAGTTGGAGTCGCGAATCTGCCCGCGCGCCGGCACGTTGCTCGGTGCGACCAGTTCCGTGCCCAGCGAGATGATGCCCACACGCGGGGCAGCGTGCGCCTTCACGCTCGCGTATCCGGCGCTTGCCAGCAGACCCGCGCCCGCCGGAGCCACGACCTCGCCGGCGTGCATCACAACGTCGCCGGCATGGGCCTCCTCGGCGGCAGAGCGAACGTTCTCCCCTACCTTGGCAGGCGCCGAGAACCTCACACGCGAGCCCTCGTTGCCGTCGCCATCGAGCACGTCGACGATCTCGTATTTCACCACGGCATCGGCACCTTCGGGTACCGGCGCGCCCGTCATGATGCGGACCGTCTCACCCGCGCCGATTGCGCCCTCAAACACATGGCCCGCGGCCTCGTGTCCGATAACGTCGAGCGTCACCGGCGCCTCGCCAGATGCCTGCGCCAAGTCCGACGAGCGCACGGCATATCCGTCCATAGCGCTGTTGGCAAACGGCGAGATGTCGATATCGGCCACCGCGTCCTCGGCCAAGGGAAGACCGACGGCCTGCCACACGGGAATCTCGACAACTTCGGTGCGATTCACGTGCGACAAGACGATCGCCTGTGCGTCCTCCAACGGAATGAGTTTCTCAGCCATATGCACCTCTAGCATGCTGCGGCGCGCAACAAAAGCGCCGATTCTTTATGTTTATCTCAGTATAATCCCTCGCCGCCTGCTCAAGACCTGGCCCGCGGCCGCGAATACATCTGTCGGCCGCAAGCCGCGAAACAAAACCAAAACCAACCTGCCGGTTTGTCACGTATGGCACGTTCTATAATGCTCGTGTTGCAACCCAAAAGAGGAACGTATGGCTTTTACCGACAAACCCGAAAGCGCAAACGAGGCGCAGGATCATTCCCAGTCGCTCGACGACGGCGGCTTTTTCTCCCTTAATGACGTCATCATGGCAGGCAGACAACAGCTCACCCGCTCCGAGCATCTCTTGGCTGCCGACACGCGCCGCAACGCCCGCAACCTACTCGCGAGCGCCAAGTTGCTCGCGCTCGTCGTCATCGTCTCGCTCGCCATGGGCGTTGCCGCTTGGGCGTTTTTGGCCTCGCTGAATATCGCGACCGACTATCGCGAGCACCACGCGTGGGTCTACGCATTGCTCCCCGTTGTGGGCATTGCCACCGCATGGGTGTACAAAAACCACGGCCTTGCTGCCAAACGAGGCAACAACCTGGTCATCGACTCCGCTCTGGGCACACGCCTCATCCATATGCGCATGGCCGTCCTCACCTTCGTCTGCTCTACGCTCACGCACCTAACGGGTGGATCGGCCGGTCGCGAGGGAGCCGCGGTGCAGATTGGCGGCACCATCGCCAGCAACATCTCGAACCTCTCCCACCTCAAAAAGCATGACCACCACGACCTCATGCTCGCCGGCATCTCGTCGGCCTTTGGCGCCGTATTCGGTTCGCCCCTTGCTGGAGCTTTCTTTGGCATGGAGATGTGCTTTATCGGCAAGATCGACTACACCGCGGGCATCTACTGCCTGGTCGCCTCGTTTACCGGCTACTTTACGTCGCTTGCCTTGGGAACCGAGTACGAGGCGAATGTCATCGCCAGCGTTCCCAACATGACACCACGGACGGTTGTCATCGTTGTTATCAGCGCCATTATCTTCGGCCTGACGGCACGCCTCTTTGCCTGGTCGGTTCGAACCGTCAAAAGCCTGTACAGTCGCTTTATCACCAATTACCTCGTCCGCGCACTCATAGGCGCACTCGTGGTTTTGGCCGCCTATGCCCTCCTCGACGCCTGGAACTACGCCGGCCTTTCCACGTGGCTTTCCGGCGCCGGATTTGCAGGCAACACCACCCTGGCGGACGCAGCCATCAAGTTGGTCGTCACAGCGCTTACCCTGGGCGCGGGCTTCCAAGGCGGCGAGGTCACGCCCCTGTTTGGCATCGGTGCGGCACTCGGTGGCTGGATCGGTTGCCTTACCGGGCTTGACCCCAGTTTTCTGGCGGCTCTCGGCATGCTCGGCGTGTTCTGCGCCGGCCTCAACGTGCCCATCACCACCTGCATGATGGCCATCGACCTGTTCCACGGCACGGCCGCCGGGTTCTTTGTCATCGTGGCCTTTATCAGCTACCTAACCGGCGGACACCGCGGCGTGTACCCCGCCCAGCGCATCATCTCACCCAAGCGCCGTTCGCTTATTGTGGATGAGGGCGGTACGGTAGCGGATGCTATCGAGCGCCACAACGACCTGATAGAGTAGATGTAATAATCGCCGTGCAGCCACAATCGGGGCAACGTAACCCGAGCGCGACCGCACCGTCATGTCACACGCCGGGAGTCGCCCCATGCACGCAACTGATTTTGGTCGCACGCTCATCATCGCCAACCCAGCCGCCCAGTCGGGTGCGGCACGCGAAGTTGCCGAGCGCCTACAACGCTTTTTGGACATGACTGCACGCGCATCCCAGTTTGACCTGGTGTTGACCGAGCGTATGGGACACGCCAAGGAGCTGGCCGCACAGGCTCAGGGCTATCGCACCGTTATCGCACTCGGCGGCGATGGCGTGATTCACGAGGTCGTCAACGGGCTTATGACGCAAAAGGAGGACGCCCGCCCCGCTCTTGCCGTCCTGCCCGTGGGCTCCGGCAACGATTTTGCCCAGACGCTCGGCATCGACGATTTCTCCGGCAAGGATTTTGGCGCGCTGCTCACCTGCGAGCTGCAGCGTCAGGATATCGGGCGCATTCGCTCGTGGAGCCCTTCGAGCGGCAGCGGCGAGGCTACCGTTGAGTACTACGACCAGACGCTCTCGGTCGGCATCGATGCTGCCATCGGCCTTAGCACCACCGAGCTGCGCAAAAAGACCGGCTTGACGGGCGCGCCGCTCTACACCCTCTCGGGACTTGAGCAGTTTGGCCTACGCTATCGCAACTATCCTATGACAGTCAGCTTTGACGGCGCGCCCACAGAGCGCGTGAGGGCGATCATCATGGCGATACAGCTGGGCCCCACGTATGGCTCGGGCTATCGCATCTGCCCCGATGCCGACCCCTGCGACGGCATACTCGACGTCTGCTACGCCTGCGGCCCCGTCCCCCGTGCGGTCACCCTACCCATGTTCCTTTCGGCCAAGGACGGTCACCACACCAAGCTGCCGCCGGTACGCATGCGCCGCTGCCGCCATGCCGAGTTCACCTTTGAGGAGCCCGACTACCCCATCCAGGCCGACGGCGAGCCCGTTGTCGCCTCGCGCATCGAGGTCGACATCCTTCCCGCCGTCCTCGAGGTCTGGCACCCAACCCGCTAACCCCACCTAAGTTGCGGTGAAATAGGGACTGTTTATGCAGCTAAAGCCGCAAAACAGTCCCTATTTCACCGCAACTTATTGAGAAGGTCATTCCTCCCCGCCCGGTTTGCGGCGGTTGGCCTTTTTAATCGCGTTGAAGTGCTTGTCATTGAGCCTGCGCTGGCGAGAGCGCAGAGGCACCTTAGTCTTTACGCGTCGGCGCGGTGGACGCCCGCGACGCTCCAGCTCAGCGCGCAGCTTACGCAGACAGCTTGCACGGTTCTGGAACTGGCTGCGGCTCTCGCGCGCCGTCACGGTAATTCCCGAAGGGACATGCTTCATACGCACCGCCGAGTCCGTCGTGTTCACGCCCTGTCCGCCCGGACCTGTCGCGCGAAACACCTGCACCTCGCAGTCGCGTGCCAACCTCTCGACCGACATCTCGGCATAGCGCGCATACTCGCGCCATCCCATCTTGTTCTCATCCATATCAACACCTCCCCTCATACAAAAAATGTGACAAAGGGAAAGTCCCTTTGTCACATCGCATACCAATCGCTTGTGTTACGCGCTTAAGCGAAGGTGATCTCGCCGGTATCGCAGTCCATATCGGCGATACGGGCCAGGCTCTCAACGCGGAAGCCGCGCTCGCGGAGCTTATCGCCACCGCCTTGGAAGCCCTTCTCCACCGCGATGCCAATGCCGGCAACCTCGGCACCCGCGGCCTCGCAGATCTTGATAAGACCCTCGAGTGCGCAGCCGTTGGCCAGGAAGTCGTCGATAATCAGGACCTTATCGCCCTCGGACAGGAAACGCTTGCCCACGATAACCGGGTACTCCTTCTGTTTGGTAAAGGAGTAGATGGTCGTAGCATACTGCTCACCGTCGAGGTTAATGGACTGGGCCTTCTTGGCAAAGACCACCGGTACGCCGCCAAAATGCTGAGCTGCGATGCAAGCCATGCCAATGCCCGAAGCCTCAATCGTCAGGATCTTGTTGATCTCGACATCCTTGAACAGACGGGCCCACTCGGCGCCCATGTGGTCGAACAGCTCAACGTCGCACTGGTGGTTGAGGAAGGCATCAACCTTAAGGACGTTACCGGCCTTTACGATGCCGTCATGGCGAATACGATCCTCAAGCTCCTGCATGGCGCAACCCCTTCTCGCGGCAACGATACCGCGCGATTAATAAACGTTGTTCGATAGTCTACCACGGACCGACCCCCGCCCGCCCCACAAGCCGCATCGCACCATAAAGCTGCAAGACCAGTAGATAGGCCCAATTCGTGGCAGACGGCCTCCCAACGCGCTAATGACGGGCGCGCATCCTCACCAAACGCACCATGGCGAGCGCAAAGCCAACAGCGGCCACAGCCATCAACACATAGAACACCGAACGGAAACCAAACAGGAACACAACCGGACGTCCTGCAACAAAACTGGTCACGGCCTCGCCCATCGCCACGCTCATCTGCCCATACAGGATATTCGACGCCACCGTAATACCGAGTGCCATGCCAGCGTAGCGCGCCAAACTGCCCAAGCTGCCCGCAAAACCGAGCGCCTCGCGCGGAGCCGAGCCCATATACAGCGAGTTATTGGGGCTCTGGAAAATCGACGTACCGCACGACATAAATGCGACGCAGCACACAATCACAGGGATAGAAGAGTGCTCGTCGAGCGTGCTTACCGCAAAGAGACCGCATACGTACACGCCCAGGCCGGCCGCCGTGGGGCCCTCGCAACCAATACGATCGGATATCGTGCCCGAAAGCGGGCCGATAAAAGCATTCACCATCGGAAGCGCCAAAAAGAGCAGTCCGGAAATGTCGGAACCAAAGCCATGGGCGTCCTGAAAATAGAACGGCAGGATAAACTCGGATGCGCCAATGCCAACGAATACGATGAGCATGCAGGCAAGGTTGATGGTGAAGGCCGAATTTGCAAAGCAGCGACGAGCGGCCTCGATCAGGGACATGGGGCGCTCGCCGGCCTCCGGCTTAACATGCGGCAACGTGTAGAGCCCCACGATAAACGAGATAACGCCAATGGGCAGGTTGATGAGGAAGATGCTCTCCCAGGGAAAGCTCGCCACCAGCATGCCGCCAAGCACAGGACCACACATCATGCCGAGGGCCACGAAGGTCGCAAGGATGCCCATGGCACGGCCGCGCTCGCGCGCTGGAAACGACTCGGTGATGATGCCCATGTTGTTTGCCATGGCCGCTGCGCAACCGACGCCCTGAACGATGCGCGCCAGAATAAGAACCTCGAGCGAGGCCGAAAGGCCACACAGCAGCGAGCCGAGCGTAAAAACGATGACACCCAGCTGGAACACGCCCACTTTGCCGCGCACGTCGCCCAAACGACCAAACGGCAACATGGCCACGCACGTCGCAAGCAGATACACCGAGCTCACCAGCTGAATGCGATCGAGGCCCACGCCCAGCTCCTTTTGCATCACGGGCAGTGCCACGGTCACGACGGTCGAATCCAGACACGCCATAAACGTCATGATGAGCACGGTAAACAGAATCGCCCATTTGTTCTTGCCATGGGTGTCGCCCTCTAGGGCGATGTGCTCGCGGCGCAGCTGCTCTGCGGTTTTCTCCATATCCATCCTTTCGAGTGGCCCAACGCAAAAAAACGGGGCCCCAATCGCCTGTAAACAGCCGCGATTGGGGTCCCGCCTACGGAATCGGAACGTAAAGGTCACCGAAGCCCCCTGTCGGCATCGGCGACTTATGCGAACGCTAGCCTAGCACTGCTCGAGCGCCTGCTCAAGGTCGGCAATCAGATCGGCCGTGTCCTCGAGGCCGCACGACAGGCGCACCATGTCGGCGGAGATGCCACAGGCGATGAGCTCCTCATCGTTCATCTGACGATGCGTGGCGTTAGCAGGATGCAGGCAGCAAGTGCGGGCGTCGGCCACATGCGTGGCGATCTGGGCGAGCTTGAGGCTCTTCATAAAGGTCTCGGCCGCCGCGCGACCACCGTTAAAGCCAAAGCTCACGACGCCACAAGTACCGTTGGGCATGTACTTCTGAGCCAGGTCATAGTACTTATCGCCCTCCAGGCCCGGATAGCTCACAAAGCGTACCTTGGGATGGCTCTGCAGGAACTTGGCAACGGCCAGGCCGTTCTCACAATGACGCGGCATGCGCACATGCAGGCTCTCGAGCGAGCTGTTCAGGAAGAAGGCCGCCTGCGGGTTCTGCATGGGGCCAAGGTCACGCATGAGCTGCGCGGTAGCCTTGGTGATGAAGGCACCCTCGCGACCGAACTTCTCGGCATAGGTCACGCCATGGTAGCTCTCATCGGGCGTGGTGAGACCCGGGAACTTGTCAGCATGGGCCATCCAGTCAAACTGACCGTGATCGACAATCACACCGCCCAGGTAGGCCGCGTGACCGTCCATGTACTTGGTGGTGGAGTGCGTAACGATGTCGGCGTCCCACTCAAAGGGACGGCACATCACGGGCGTCGGGAAGGTGTTGTCGACCATCAGCGGCACGCCGTGGTCATGCGCGGCCTTGGCAAAGCGCTCAATATCGAGCACGGCGAGGGCGGGATTAGCGATCGTCTCGCCAAAGACGAGCTTGGTGTTGGGCCGGAAGGCTGCCTCGAGCTCCTCGTCGGTGCAGTCGGGGGCAACAAAGGTGCAGGTGACACCCATACGACCCATGGTGTGGGCGAGCAGGTTGTAGGTACCGCCGTAGATGGCAGAGCTTGCGACCACGTGATCGCCGGCACCGGCCACGTTAAAGATCGCGAGGAAGTTCGCAGCCATGCCCGAGCTCGTGAGCATCGCGGCAGTGCCGCCCTCCATCTCGCAGATCTTGGCAGCGACCAGATCGCACGTGGGGTTCTGCAGGCGGCTGTAGAAGTAGCCCGACTCCTCCAGGTCAAACAGCTTGCCCATGTGCTCGGACGTGTCGTACTTCCACGTGGTGGACTGGTAGATGGGCACCTGGCGCGGCTCCGCATCGCCCGGGCGATAGCCGCCCTGAACACACGTGGTACCGATGGTCTGCTCGCTCATATTTAGCTCCCTTGCCTGGGTTACATTTTATTCGGTTCACGATACCGCTACCCCGCACCCCTCTCAACCCATCCGCAAGGTAGGTTATTGGACAGAAGCATCGGGCTCATTCGCCCCACATCTTTAGTATTTGTCCGACAGAAAAACGGTGAGGTATGCATAAAGCTCTCGATGAACGAATGCGTCGGCAAGGGTACCATAGGCGGGTACACCACAAACAAGGAGACAACGATGAAGCACATCGATACGACCCAGCTCGACACCACCGCCTGCCAGGCTCAGGCTGCCGAATACCACACCCGTGGCTTTAACTGTGCCCAGGCCGTCGCCTGTACGCTCGCACCAGCCGTCGGCCTCGATCCCCAGATTGCCTTTACCCTCACCGAGGGCTTTGGCGCCGGCATGGGCGGCATGACCGAAACCTGCGGCGCCATCTCGGGCGCCGTGGCCATCATGGGCTTCGTGATGAGCGACTGCATGGAAAACCCCAAGACCAAGGGCCAGACCTACAAACTGTCGCGCGAGATCGCCAAACGTTTTGGCGAGAAGAACACGACGACCGTCTGCGGCACGCTCAAGGGCGTCGGATCGGATAAGGGTCCGCTCCGCAGCTGCCCCGGCTGCATCGACGATGCCGTCGAGATCGCCTGTGATGTGCTAAAGCAGCTCGCCGAGTAAACTGCGGCAACAGAAAACGACGGCCGGCGCGCTTGGGATCCATCCAAAAGCACGCCGGCCGTCGCCGTTAGAACTCGGCAAATTCTGGAGCGCTGACCTCAATCTCCTCGCGCCCCGCCATAAGCTCGCGCATCTTAGCGCAAAACGGCTCTTGCTCCCCCGCTTTAAACACCAAGTGAAGTGTCACAGCATCCGCGTAATCGGTATCCGAAACCTTGGCACCCGAATCCTGCGCCAAGCGAAGCACCTGCTCATACTGTGGATAGGCCACATGCACATCAACCGGCACGACGCTCGTCATCTCGACGATCTGCCCGGCCTCCTGAGCCGCGGCCACCGCCGCCTGCGTCGCCGCGGTATAGGCGCGCACCAAACCACCAGGCCCCAACAGCGTGCCACCAAAATAGCGCGTTACTACGCAGCAAACATTTTTGAGCCCCGCACCGCGCAGCACCTCGAGCGTCGGCATACCACTCGTGCGGCTCGGTTCACCATCATCGCTCTGGCGCTCGCGTCCATCGACCAAAATCCACGCGGGAACATTGTGTCGAGCGTCATAATGACGCTTGCGAACCATCTCGATAAAGGCATTCGCCTCGTCCTCGGACTCAATATGGACCAGCTGGGCAATAAACCGGCTCTTGCGGTCCACAAACTCGCCCGAAACCTCAATATTCGATTGCAGAGTAAAATAGCTGTCCAACAAAGCCCCTCAACAAAATAAAGCGCAGCAACAAACAGCCTCAATAATACGATAACCCTAGTAAAAAGAATGGCAACGCCGATGATTCCGTCAACGAAAGCGAGAACCCGTCAGCGCGAGCAAGGTGCCTTGAAAGCCGAGGGCATTGACCTTATGGTCATGCCTGAAGGTTTGAAAGGCAGATTGCCGCGCTGACGGGTTCGCAGCGTCAACAAAGTGCCGAGTGGGCCTATAAGCCGGGTTCTGTCGTGAACGGTCATTTATCTTGTCTGCACGTTACCGTGCAGCTCCACGCACGCTACCCGAACGCGGACCGGGCCGGCCCATAGCGTTCCTATTCGCGCTTGCTCCGGATGGGGCTTGCCAAGCCGCCATGTTGCCACGACGCTGGTGGTCTCTTACACCACCGTTTCAGCTTTTCCCTTTACGCCTTGCGGCGCAGGTGGGAGTCTTCTTTTCTGCGGCGCTTTCCGTCGGATCACTCCGCCCGGCCGTTAGCCGGCATCCCGCCCTCTGGAGCCCGGACTTTCCTCACGCGTACTGCAAGCAGCACATCGCGCGACCGTCTGGCCCACTCAGCAGTGCAAGAGTGTAACACACCGTTGCCGCAGGCAATGGCACAACGCAAACGCTCGACACGATAAACCAAGAACCGCCATGCGCTACAATGGTCCTGTCGATGGGCAACGTCGTCAGGCGAGACGCGACCGCGCTCCGCACCCCTCCGTCTACTCGGTGTGTTCCCGCCTCCTCCCCGAGGCGGGATGTCGGCTTTTTTCATGCACCGACAATCCAATAGCCTGTGGACAGCCCGGCAGCATTGCGCATCTCGGTGCCAAATGCAAAAAAGGGACCCGTCCATTACGGACGGATCCCTTAAAACAAGTGATCGTCAAACCGATTTACTCGGCGTCGGTCTCCTCGTCCTTCTTCTCGGAAGGCAGCGGGGTAACCTCGATCTCGACGCCCAGAGTCTCAGCAGCAGACTTCATGGACAGGGAGATACGACGACGGTCGAGGTCGATTTCCATGACCTTGACCTGAACCTTGTCGCCCACATGGGTGACCTGAGAAGGCTGATCGACGTGCTTGTTGGCCATCTCGGAGATGTGCACCAGGCCCTCGATGCCCTCGCCCAGATCGACGAAAGCGCCGAACGGGACAAGCTTGGTCACAGTGCCCTCGACGATAGCGCCGACGGGGTACTTCTTGACCAGTGCGCGCCACGGATCCTCGGTGGTCTGCTTGAGACCCAGGGAGATGCGCTCGCGGTTGAGATCGACGTCGAGAACCTCGACCTCGACCTCCTGGCCGACCTTGACAACCTCGGAAGGATGGTTGACGTGGTTCCAGGAGAGCTCGGAGATGTGGATGAGGCCGTCGATACCGCCGAGGTCGACGAAGGCGCCGAAGTCGACGATGGAGGAAACGGTGCCCTGGAGACGCATGCCAGACTTGAGCTTGGACAGGATCTCGGAGCGCTCGGCCTTACGGGACTCCTCGAGCACGACGCGACGGGAGAGGACAACGTTGTTGCGGTTGCGGTCCATCTCGATGACGCGGGCCTCGATGCGGGTGCCCATGTAGGAGGTGAGGTCCTTGACGCGACGGAGGTCGACGAGGGAAGCGGGCAGGAAGCCACGCAGGCCGATGTCAAGGATCAGGCCGCCCTTGACAACCTCGATAACCTCGCCCTCGACGTTCTCGCCGGAGTTGAACTTCTCCTCGATGCGGTTCCAAGCACGCTCGTACTCGGCACGCTTCTTGGACAGGACCAGACGACCGTCCTTGTCCTCCTTCTGGAGAACGAGGGCCTCGATGGGATCACCGAGTGCAACGATGTCTGCAGGGTTAGCGTCCTTGCGGATGGACAGCTCGCGGACCGGGATAACGCCCTCGGACTTAAATCCGATGTCAACGAGCACCTCGTCATGCTCGATCTTAACGACAGTGCCGTTAACGAGATCGCCCTCATCAAAGTCGGTAATCGTACCGTCGATGAGGTTGTTCATCTCCTCCTCGTTGACATCGTCAAGAGAGAAAATGGACGAGTTCTGAATCTCACTCAAAGGTGGACCCCTTTCGAACTACGGGGCCCCGATTGCTAGGACCTACAGAAGGGTGCGACAAGCACACAACGTTTAGGAACACTCGGGAGCCGACAGATACTGATGTGACGCTTATGCAATCACGTCCGTATAGATTACGGGGAAATCACTTCGATTTCAAGCGTGAACTGCGATTTTTTACTCGTATGGAGACTTTTTCGCAATCTTGTGAACGACTGTCTCCACAAGTTGACGATAAGCAGTGAAGCATACTGCTTTGGGGTAAAGTATCCCAGACATACGATTCTGGAACGATTTTTCGAGAAAGGTGCCCGCGTGCTCAAAGCAGTCGTTTTCGATATGGACGAGACGCTTCTTAGCATTAACCTCAATGCGTTCATCCTTCGCTATTTTAAGGATGTCTCATCGATGCTCGCGGATATCGGACGTCGCAGCCGCGGGGGCACGATGGCACGCCTCGGCACCATCCTGGTCGACCTCAACGCCAATCGTCGCAACAGTACGGACAATCGCACCAATCTTGAGTTTTACCAGGAAGAGGTTGAGCGCCGGTGCGGCATTTGCCTCTCGGACCCACTCATCTACGAGGCGTTTACCTACTACGATCGCGAAGTCCTGCCGTACAAGAATGACGAACTCATCAACGCCCATGCCATGCCGGGCGCACACGCCGCGCTCCAGGCCGTACAGGACGCAGGGCTGCGCTGCGCGCTCTTTACCAACCCCAGCTTTCCGCAGGGGGTCATCGAGTGCCGCATGGGTTGGGGCGACCTGGCCGACGCCCCCTTTGAGCTCGTCACGCACATGGGAAACGCCACCCGCTGCAAGCCTGATGCCACCTACTATCTAGAGCAGCTTCAGGTGATGGGGCTCGAACCGCACGAGGTCCTTATGGTGGGCAACGATCCCAAACGCGACTTCCCTAGCCCCGCCTGCGGCATTCAGACTGCCTATGTAGGCCAGGGCAAGCCCAACCGAGTCACCTGGCGCGGAACCATGGAAGGCTTCGCCCGCGACTTTAACGCCGTAGTAGAAGCCTTCTACGAACACCAAGTAGCCGACGAACTAAGCTAGTCCACAAATCTGGAATGGGGCGCACATTTGCCCCACGCTTCGTTACGTGGGCAACGGCTTGAGGGCAAGATGCGATGCCCCAGTGTCCTAGGCCGTGATCATTTTGACGCGTTCGCCGATTTTGGCGTCGCGCTTGTCGGAAATAACAGTAAAGCCCTCCAGGTCGCACACCTTTACATTTGAAAACACGTGGAACTTGGAGCTATCGGCGAGTACGTAACTCGCTTGGGAATTCTGCATCACGATACGTTTTTTGATAGCCTCGGGATAACCTGGCGTCATGATGCCGCGGTCCTCGTCCACCGCATTGACACCTATAAACGCCCGGTCAAAGTACAGCTCGCGCAGCGCGCTCTCAACCATAGGACCGGTGAGCGAGCAGGTAACGGGGTTGAAGTCGCCGCCAATTACCACCACCTTAGCAGCAAGCTCGCCCGTAAACCGACATGCATAGCCGTTGGTGGTGTAGATAGTCACCGGCTTGTCGACGAGCAGGCTCAGGAGCGCCGTCGCGGTGGTACCGGAGTCGACAGCGAGATGAGACCGTCACGCCCGAAGACCCCGCTTTCGCCGCCGAGGAGCGCGCGGCGCACGCGGCCCATGAGGAGCGGCTCGAGCATATCGAGGGGCTCCTTCCCAAGAAGGGAAACGACCCTGCGGGACGACACGGCGAAAACCATCGTTGATTCCGGCAAGAGACGCCGTTTCTCTGGTACCTTCATCTTCAACCCAGACCGACAATGCCGGCCAGGCACTTAACCCAAAAGGAGACAGCATGCCCAACGAGCTCAGCTATGAGGTCAGCCTCGAGCGCAGCAACCAGATCCGCGCCGACCTGCCGCAGCACCCCGAGAAGTACACCATGCTCACCGGCGACCGCCCCACCGGCCGCCTGCACCTCGGCCACTACTTCGGCACGCTCAAGAGCCGTGTCGAGCTGCAGGACATGGGCGTGCACACCAACGTGCTCATCGCCGACTACCAGGTCATCACCGACCGCGACAGCACCGACAACATCTAGGACAACGTCTACAACATGGTCATCGACTACCTGGCCTGCGGCCTGGACCCCGACAAGACGATGATCTACACGCACTCCGCCGTGCCCGCGGCAAACCAGCTCATGCTGCCGTTCCTCTCCCTCGTCTCCGAGGCCCTGCTCCAGCGCAACCCCACGGTCAAGGCCGAGATGGAGGCCAGCGGACACGAGCTCACCGGCCTGCTCCTCACCTACCCCGTGCACCAGGCCTGCGACATCCTGTTCTGCTAGGGCAACGTCGTGCCCGTCGGTCGTGACCAGCTGCCCCACATCGAACTCACCCGTACCATCGCCCGCAAGTTCAACAACCGCTACGGCAACGTGTTCCCCGAGGTCGACGCTCTGCTGTCCGATACGCCGCTGCTGCCTGGCCTTGACGGGCGCAAGATGAGCAAGTCTTACGGCAACGCCATCAACATCTCCATGACCGCCGAGGAGACCGCCAAGCGCATCAAGAAGAGCCAGACCGACGGCGAGCGTATGATCACGTTCGATCCCGAGGCGCGCCCTGGCGTATCCGGCCTGCTCTCCACCGCCGCGATCTGCACCGGCCGCTCCGAGGTCGAGATCGCCGAAGAGATCGGCATGGGCGGCTCCGGCCAGCTCAAGAAGTACGTCACCGAAAGCGTGAACGAGTACTTTGCCCCCATCCGCGCGCGCCGCGAGGAGCTCGTGCAGGATATGGACTACGTCAAGGACGTCCTGCGCGAGGGCAACCGCCGCGCCAACGAGGTCGCCGAGGCCACGCTCGCCGAGGTGCGCGAGGCCATGGGCATGGTGTACTAGCATGTACCGCCTTGTTGCAAGCGATATGGACGAGACCTTCCTCGACTCCAATCACGCCATCCCCGAGGCGAACATCCGCGCGCTCAAGCGCATGAAGGAGCTGGGGGTTCTGTTCGTCCCCTCAAGCGGGCGCTGGTACTCGTCCATCATGCACAATTTCGCGGCCGTCGATGCGTCGCTACTCGAAGGCGGATACGTTCTGTCGTACAACGGCGGGTTTATCAACCGCGTGGGCGACCCCTGCCCGCTCACCACCTGCGGACTCTCGCGCGACTGTGTCGAGCAGCTCTATCAAAAGGGCCTTGAGCTGGGGCTTAGCATGCACATCAACGTCGCCGACGGACACGTCTTCGTGCCCGATGCGGACGACGACGAGCGTGCGTACCTCACCTCGATCAGCGGCGTGACGCATATCTCGAGCGCAGACCACCCCGACCTGTCCTTCCTGGATGGGCGCGACATCGTGAAGATCCTGTTTGTGAACAGGGACTTTGACGCGCTGCAGAAGCTCGGGGGCGATCTTGAGCCCCTGGCGCAGCGCCTTGGCGTCGAAATCACGTTCTCCTCGAAGCGCTACCTCGAGTTTATGCCCGCAGGCGTGAACAAGGGAGCCGGCCTGATGCGCCTGGCCGAGATGCTCGGTATCCCCATGAGCGAGGTCATCGCGGTGGGTGACTCCGCCAACGACCTCTCCATGATCCAGGCCGCTGGACTCGGCGTGGGCGTGGCGAACGTCACCGACGACGTGCGCCCCCACTGCGACGCCGTGCTCGAGACCACAGGCATGGACGGCGCGTTTGAGGAGCTTGTCGAGAGGTTCTTGGAGGCGTAGCGCGTCCGCTGCTCGCGGGCGCGCCGATACCCGCGCACTGAAAGGTTTGTGATGGCTGATAAGAACCGCGAGGGCTTCTTCGAGAGCGTCTACGAGATGGTCGCACAGGTTCCCGCGGGCATGGTCGCCACCTACGGGCAGATCGCCAAGCTCGTCGGCGAGCCCAGGCGAGCCCGTTACGTGGGATATGCCCTGCACGTCAACCCTCAACCGGGCGTCATCCCCTGCCATCGCATCGTGTTTGCCGACGGCCGCCTCGCTGCGGGCTTCGCCTTTGGCGGACCTGAGGCGCAACGTGAGCTGCTCGAAGCCGAGGGTGTCGAATTTCTCGACGACGGCCGAGTCGACCTCACCCGGTACCGCTGGCCTGCGGGCGTGATGTAGGGGCGCGAGGAGCGACAGGCAGGCCCGGTCCTCGGCAGTGCCCATACCACCCGCGGGCATGCGCACTGTGAAGCGCTCGAAGACGTCTGTCGCCTCGCTGCGCTCGCGCGCGCCGCGGCGGGCGACCCATGCAGTGAGCGGGCCGACGATGAACACGGTCATACCGACGCGCAGAATGGATTCGAGCAGATTACTCATAGGGGCCACCGCCTCGGGCTCTGGAGATTAACTGCAGGAAACGCTGCCAGAACGATGGGATGCGCACAACGTAAGGAGCCGCGTATCGGCAAGCGGCGGCATCGCAATCGCCCGGCGAACAGATGATGATCGGCGCCGGGCCAGACGAATTAAACAAAAGGGTGGTCGACGGCGCCCTCGCAGGCGCACCGTCGACCACCCTTCACGTCGCAGCGACCCTACGAGCCGTCCGAAACGAAACGCACTCCGCCAGAGCGCTACCCAATCTTGCGGATGCTCGGGATCGCCCAGGTGATGCCTGCTAGGATCACCATTGCAGCACCGATGAGCACGAAGCACGCGCTTACGCCGATGGCGTCCGCGAACAAGGTCGATGCGACGAGCCCCACGGGCATAGCCCAGCTGCAGACCGCTCCGTACAGACCGAAGACGCGGCCCATGCACTCGGGATCGATGCGCTCCTGCATGAGCGCCATCTGCGGCGCGCTGTACAGCGGACTCGAGACCCCCATCGCGAACGTAAGCCCCAGAAACACAACGAGCGCGGAAGGGGGCACGAGGCCGCCCGCGAGCGTGCCCGCTCCGAAGAGGCCGATGGCCAGCGTGCACGAAAGCGCGCGGTTCTTAAGGCCACCCGTCGCCCCGATCCAGCCGCTCGCCGCGGTCATGCCGACCGAGAACGCGATCTCCGCGATAGCCGACTGCGTAGTGGTGCCCCCAAAATGGTCGAACACCATGAGCGGGAACAGCGCGGATATGGGCGAGAACAGGACCGAGAAGGCGAAGCCTATCCAGAGCATGGCGAACAGACCGTGATGGCGTTTGAGCTCGCGGTACCCGTTGGCCGTCTCCAATAGGAAGGCCCGCACCGCGCGGTGCGACGCCTCGGCGTTCTCCTCGGGCGTATGGCGCTCGGGCGCCGGCGTCTTGATGCCGGAGGTCGCCACCGCGATGCTCGCGAGCACCGCGCCGGCGACATCGAGCGCGATCATGAAGGTCAGACCAAACGCCGGGTAGACCACCGCGGCGATGGCGTTGCCGATGATATAGCTACCCGACTGCATGAACTGCAGCATGCCCGCCAGCTTGCCGAGCACCTCGGGCGGGGCGATGAGCGGTGTGAGCGCGTTGAAGGCGGGCGTATGGAGCGTGCTGCCCAGCGCACGGACGAACAGCACCGCCGCCACAACGGCGACAGAGAGGTCGCCCCGAAGCGAGCCGAAGACAAGCGTGAGGCTCACGGCCGCGATGAAGAGATCGGCGCCGATCATGAGACGCTTGATGGACGTGCGGTCCACGATGGTGCCCGCGAAGGCGCCGAGGAGCGCCATGGGCAAGAAGGCCGCCAGGCTCACGAACGACAGGGCGCTCGCGGAGCCGGTGGTGAGGGTGACGTGCCAGATGAGACCCATCTGCAGAATGGAGCTCGTGAGCACGGAGAAGAACTCGCCGATCCAGACGATGGCGAGCGAGCGCTTCCAAGAAGCGCAGGGATTCGGTTGTGTCATGGAATAATCCTTTGATGCGATCGGTGGTATGCAGCGAAGTACCGGTCGCTCACGCGACCGTGGCTAGAGCCAAATCCTCATGGAAGCAAGCATGGTGCAGCTCCCCTTTCCAAATCTCGAGGTAAACCTTCAGCCGTGAGTGGGACTATTATAGGGACTTGCGAGCCAAGATGCAACAGGAAGACCTCTACGGAGCGTAGATGCCGGGCGCCCCGAACCGCTTATGCCATGAGAGACGGCATCCGATTCTCCTTGACTTGGTCTCAATGTGATATCACAATGCAATCAGCAGCCGCACGGACTGCTCGGGGATTCGCCTCCTCCCCATCGCAATCTGGAGGCGGCGCCGGGGCCGTCACGCAAACGCCGGCGCAGTCATGAAAGGAACTCACAATGAGCGTGGAAAAGCAACTCAAGGCCAAGTCGGGCTACGGCATGCTCGTCGCCGTGGCGGTGGCGCTCATCGTCATCATCGGTCTCTTTATCTGGAGCACCATCGGGCTCGCGAGCACGCCCGACGGCGTCGACGCGCCCGCAGTCTACGGATGGGGGCTCGGCCTCAGCATCCTCGCGTTTTGCCTGTGGTTCATCCCACTCAACGGATTCTTCTCGCTGCAGCCCGGCCAGGCGCGCGTGTGCATCCTGTTCGGCAAGTACGTGGGCACCGTCCGCGACGAGGGCTTCTTCTGGGCCAACCCGTTCTTTAGCAAGAGCATGGGCGGATCGGCCGGGATCGGCGAGATGATCGAGCTCGAGATGAGCGATTCCAAGGCCGCCAAGGCCGCGGCGCAGAAGGCCGCCAAGGGCAACCCCACCACTATCTCCACCCGCGTGCGCACCCTGAATGGCGAGCGCCTGAAGGTCAACGACAAAATGGGCAACCCCATCGAGATCGCAACCGTCGTGGTGTGGCACGTCGCCGATACCGCCAAGGCGCTCTTCGACGTCGACGACTACCAGAGCTATGTCGCCATGCAGGCCGAGACGGCGCTGCGCCACGTGGCGAGCGTGTACGCCTACGACCACCTGGAGGACGAGTCCGATGCCGCCGGCGCCATCACGCTGCGCGCCAATGTGGAAGAGGTCTCCGAAGCCCTGCGCCGCGAGCTCGCGATGCGCCTGGCACCCGCCGGCGTGGAGGTCGACGACGCCCGCCTCACCCATCTTGCCTACTCCCCCGAGATCGCCCAGGCGATGCTGCGCCGCCAGCAGGCCGAGGCCGTCATCGCCGCACGCAAGAAGATCGTCGAAGGCGCGGTCTCCATGGTCGACATGGCAGTGAAGGAGATGGCTGCCGGCGGCACCATCGAGCTCGACGACGAGCGCAAGGCGCAGATGGCCAGCAACCTCATGGTGGTGCTCTGCGGTGAATCCGAGGCGCACCCGGTGCTCAACGCAGGCTCGCTGTACTAACCCCAACACCAATGAGTAATTTGGGGACGGGTGCAAAATTGCACATTCGACAAGAAGGCACGTCATGGCACGCAAGCAGTATCCACTCCGTATAGACCCCGCTATCTGGGAGGCCGTCCAACGCTGGGCGGACGATGCGATGCGCAGCGCCAACGGTCAGGTGGAATGGATCTTGCGAGACGCCCTCAAACGCGCGGGAAGGCTGCCAAAGAAAGAGCCCTCGTTCAAGGGCACGCCCAAAGGCGAGGAGGGCTAAGCCGGGAAGACAGGGCTCGGCCGCTGCCGACGTCGGGGCAAAGCCGCGCTCTGCCTCGCCAGCGCCGAGGCAGAGCTGAGCCCCGCCGCTCCAAAGTCGAGCCGAGCGGCGGGGCCAACACCAACCCAAAGCAAGCTCGCCCCCTCTATACGCACCAACCGGTCCCCGGAGGCATCCGCCTTTGGGGACCGTTCTTTTCCCAGCTAGATGTCGTATATAAAGCCTTTTGACAGCTCGATTTTGCCCCGTGGGGGTCAAATATAAAGACCTTTGATGGTACGATGCTCGCGTCAATGACATGGTGGCTCTCGACAGGGGTCACCCCGACCCTCTAGGGAGCAAACGCATGGAGCTGGGCTCGCACATCAAGGAGCATCGCACGGAGCTCGGACTGTCCCAAGACGATCTGGCGGAGCGCATCTACGTGTCGCGCCAGACCATCAGCAACTGGGAGTGCGGCCGCACGTATCCGGATGTCCAGAGCCTGCTGCTGCTTTCCAACGTGTTCGGGGTGACCGTGGACTCCCTCATCAAAGGAGATGTGGAAACCATGGCACAGGTAATGAACGAAGCGGTCAAGAAGTACAACGCCCTCTCCACAATCACGGTCGTGAGCGCGGTCGTGTTTTTGGTGCTGAGCGCGTGGGCGGCGTTCCAGTTCGAATGGGGCTGGGGCATGCACATCGCGCCCACCGCGGCGTTTGCCGCCGTGGCGCTCGTCGTGATGCTCGTGGCGTTCGTGTATATGGAACGCATGAAGAAGCAGCACGACCTCGTCACGTACCGCGAGGTGTTGGCGTTTAGCCGCGGCGAGCAGGTCGATCGCGACACGCTCGAGGGGCGCCGTGAGCGCGAGATGAACCCTTGGGTCAAGGGCACGCGCAACGCGGTGCAGATCATCATCGGCGCCATCGCCGGCGGACTGGTGGGCGTCGGCATCGGCATGCTCGCCAAGATGCTGAGTTAAAAGCGCGGGTACGCACCCGTTCCCCGAAATGGTATCCCCCTTTGCCCCCATTCTGAAGATGTATGCCAGAATGGGGGCGATTCCCGTTAGGAGGTGCCCCATGAACGTCACCGTACGCGCGTCCCTCATCGCATTGATCGCAATCGTTGGCGCCTGCTGGGCAATCCCCGTCCTCCTGGTGAGCATCGTCCCATCCGATGCCGGCATGATCGCCATGATGACGCTGATCTACCTCGTGCTCCCCGTAACTGCGATCGCCCTCGGCCTGCTCGCCGCGAACTCCGCGAGGGCGCTCTTCTGGATACCCGCGGCGCTCGGGATCGGATCCGCGCTCCTGTTTCCCCTCGCGGTCGAGGGCAGCCAGGACCTTGCGTTCCATGGGGTTGCCTATACCGCAATCGGCTACGCCGCCATGGGCCTGTACACTTGGATGACTGCTCGACAACATCGCTAAGCCATCGCAGCAACAATCATGCAGGTAAACCCCGTGCAAAACAGTTTTTGCAGCGCCCGGCAAGCCTTGCCGCATATGATGTACAACAGATTCGATAGCGCACCCGGCGTGTTCGCGGGACGCTCCTTCACGACCGGGAGGTGACGATGGACATCAGCAACCAGATCAAGACGAGGCGCGAGGCGATGGGGCTCTCCCAAGAACAGCTCGCCGAGAAACTCTACGTGTCGCGTCAGACGATCTCGAACTGGGAGCGGGACAAGACGTATCCGGACGTCCAGAGTCTGCTCATGCTGAGCATCCTATTCGACACCTCCATAGACACGCTCGTGAAGGGAGACGTGACCGTTATGGAAGAGGCAGTCGAAAGAGATCGCAAGCGCATGGGAACGCGGATGCTATGGCTGGCCGTGCTGATGCTCGCGTTGCTGGCGGTGGCGTTCGCGCTGATACTGTCGCCGGCGTTTAACTGGATGGAGGGCACCTGGGGCGCCGGCGTCGCCGCGGCTGCGGCGTTCCTGCCGGCGATAGCGGCGCTTGTTGTCGCGACCGTCCTCGAGCGCATCAAGCGCGAGAACGACCTGGTGACATACCGCGAGATCCTCGCCTTCATGAACGGCGAGGCGGACATCGAGCGCGATCCGCGGGCACTCCCCCGCCGCGCGTGGCCGACGAAGCACCGACTGGCGTACGACTTGCTGACCTTCTTCGCCGCAGCCGCCATCGGCGGAGCACTCGGCTTTGCCGTGTGGGGGCTGCTGAACTAGAGGCAGCATCTGCCGAAGTCCGCATCACGCGCGTCAAGAATCGGCGCTTTTGGGCGCCAGCGTTGCGCTCGTGATGCGGACTCGAAGGTGCCCGCAGCCGAAGACTTCAAATTGACGGCAAGCACTAGCTTGAGGCCCGCTCCACGCCGGCAATACAGCACCACCCAGCAAAATGCGGGCGGCCCCGGCACACCCGAGGCCGCCCGCTTCATTCAGACGGATGTCTTCGAACGCCTCTACTCCCTATCGCCGCATGCAGCCGCATCATTCTCATCGTCATCGTCGATAACGATAAGGGCGATAGCGGAGCCCAAGCTACCGACGACCCACGGGAGCCAGAACAGGCCGCCGATCCCCTCGGACGCATCCATGGCAGCACCGACGAACAGCCAGATGAGCGCGATGATGGTGGAGGCGAGCATGATCACGACGCAAGCCCTCTTCTTGCGCGCCGCTGTACGGCGATACTTGGGATTGCACGCGCGCAGATACGCCTCGCGGCTCTGGGGATCCAGCTGCGACAGCTCCTCCGCACTCAATTCGACCGTCTCGAGCCACTCCTTGTTGTACTCCGCGACATCCATGCGGCCCCACAGCATGCCCCAGTGGACAATCACCCCAACACCGACGGCGACCAGGACCATCATCAGCGTGTCGCCATATACCTGGACGTTCGCCTCCACCTCAAACAGCGCCGATACGGCGATGTCAAGAAGGATGATCGCGATACCCGAAACGATCGCGATCGAAGCACGACGACGCTCTGCCGCCTTTTGCTCTGCGGTGTAAAAGTCCGCAACATACGGATGGGCTTCCACAAAAGCCGCGTGCTCCATGCCGGATGGAATAAGGAATCCCAAGCCAGCGGCAACGAGCGCGAACAACGCCATGAGGACGATTCCGTCTGAGTGCAGGACCTCATCGGTGAAGACCGCGGCGGCGACCCCCAGGATGATGAGCGCCACACCGAGTGCGACCTTGCGGGCAAATGCGACCATGTGCTCGTCATAGCCGCATACATCCGTGTTGGGACCGACGGGGATCGCGGGCACAAAGGCGGATCCGGTGTCGGACAACGAGTTCCGCCCGTGCGGAGCCTCGACGCGGACGACGGCGTTCCCATCGTTTTGCACGCCATCCGCGGCGCTCTGGCTCACGGCCGCGCGGCGCGACACGTCACCCTGCACCAGGTCATCGAGCGAGCACTCGAAAATCTGGCACATTTTGATGAGCTTATCCATCTCCGGGTAGGACTTCTCGGCCTCCCACTTGGTGACGGACTGGCGGGATACCCCAAGCAGCATGGCGAGCTGCTCCTGGGTCATATGGCGCTCGGCGCGCAGATACTGAAGGTTGGTACGGAAGCTCATAGTAGGTCCTCTCGTTGGCTGGAAGCGGGCACGCGGGCGTCGTGATCTTGGCTCACGGCGACGGCGCGGGCACGGCATCCCAGCGTTCGGTGCTTTCCTGCCGGCGACTTACACACTACGGTAGCCACATGGCGGAAACCACCAACTTGAGGCTTCATTTTACGCAACCTGCAGGCACCCTATGGTTGCAAACCGCAGGTAGATTGAATGGACGTCAAATTATTAGGAGCTTGCATCACCTGTGAACTCAAACGGTCCCCGCCGATGTTACGACCCGTTGCTTGCGGCAACGGGCCATCTGCGGGCAGCATTGCGGTAACGTAGGAACCGGGCGAGAGAAAGGATCCGCCATGCTGAACGAGAACATCCAGGTCCTCAGGAAATCGAAAGGGCTATCGCAGGAGGAGCTCGCGCTCAAGCTGAACGTGGTGAGGCAGACGGTTTCCAAATGGGAACGCGGGCTCTCGGTGCCCGACGCGGAGATACTCGTCGCCCTCGGTGAGACGCTCGACGTGCCGGTGAGCAAAGACGAGGCGCGAGGCGATGGGGCTCTCCCAAGAACAGCTCGCCGAGAAACTCT
>CATXLW010000024.1:0-37252 GCA_958371715.1 uncultured Collinsella sp. | reverse complement strand
AATAGCAAAAGCCCCGCAGTCGGAGCGGACTGCGGGGCTCATGAAGAGAGGCTAGTTTGTGGGCGTCTTGCCTGGCGCCCACGAGAGAGGCAACGGAGTAGAGACTACTCGTGGATGCGGGTACCGGAGAGACCGGCCATGGTCTCGGCGGCCTTGTCCAGGGCGCCGATGATGCAGGTGCGGCCCTTGCGGGAGCGGGCAAACTTGATGGCGGCGCGGACCTTGGGCTCCATGGAACCCTTGCCGAACTGACCCTCGTCGGCCAGGCGCTCGGCCTCGTCGGCGGTGATGTCCTCGAGCTCCTCCTGGTTGGGCTTGCCGAAGTTGATGGCGACATGCTCGACGGCGGTCAGCAGGAACAGGACGTCGGCGTCGCAGTCCTCGGCCAGCAGCTCGCCGCCCAGGTCCTTGTCGATGACGGCGGGAACGCCCTTGTAGCAGCCCTTGTTCTCGTAGTCGCGGACGACGGGGATGCCGCCGCCACCGCAGGCGATGACGATGAACTCGTTGTCGAGCAGGTTGAGGATGGAGTCGGCCTCGACGATCTTCTTGGGATCGGGGGAGGCGACGACGCGACGCCAGCCGCGGCCGGAATCCTCGACGAAGACCTTGGAGGGGTCCTCGGCCATGAACTCCTTGGCCTGCTCCTCGGTGTAGAAGGGGCCGATCGGCTTGGTCGGGTTCTTGAACGCGGGGTCGTCCGGGTCGCACTCGATCTGGGTGACGACGGTGGCGGCGTGCCAGCGCTTATAGCGCTTGTGCATCTCGCGGCCGATGCCCTGCTGCAGGTGGTAGCCGATGTAGCCCTGGGACATGGCGCCGCACTCGGGCAGCGGCATCTCGGGGGTGCCGATGGCGTCGTGGGCGGCGGCGAAGGCGTTCTGGATCATGCCGACCTGCGGGCCGTTGCCGTGGGTGATGATGATCTCGTTGCCCTGCTCGATGAGGCCGAGGAGGGCGTGGGCGGTGTTGCTCACGGCCTCGATCTGCTCGACGGGGTTGTTGCCGAGGGCGTTGCCGCCGAGGGCGACGACAATACGATCGGGCTTGCCAAGAGGCTTAGACATTGCTGGAATCCTTTCTGTAAAAGGCCTACAACCCATTAATAACCCGCGTCCGTGCAATACGCGAGTTTATTAAGGTTTATATTCTCTTTATCGCTCATTTTATTCATTTTGAAAATAGTTTAACGGTGAACGGTCGTTTTTACCCGCTCAGCGTAAAGAAGCCCAGCTCACACATGTTTACGTCATCTACGTGCGACTTTATTTAATTAGAGCAGAGATTAGGCTGGATTATGCAAACTATATCTTTGCTAAACACATAACGGACACTGCAATTATTTACTCGCACTATACGAGATTCTATGCACTTGCAAGACAAGTATGCACCCCTGCAATAACACGGGGCTTTTCATCCAACAAAAGGGATAGCCAATCGCGCTTCACTTTGCGGCAAGCGACTGTGAGTTTGCAGTATAGAACTTTACCGTCGGGTATTGCATGAACGCCGTCGACGCCCTCTCGCTCCTGCGCGCCCAGGCAATCGAGAACATCAGCGGCGTCCCCAGTCTTTTTGCATAGCACCGCGCCGGCTCGATGGCTCTGGGACCTAAGCGAATCTTTGCTATCTGTCAATTTTTGTATGATTTGGGTCATTCCTATCTGCCAATTTTTGTATGATTAGGGGCAAATCTATTTGCCAATTTTTGTCAATGAGGTGTTTTAATGCTACGCCGCAAGGTCACTGATAGGCTTTTGAGCTGGAAGAATAACTCCCATAAGGCCCTGCTTGTTACCGGTGCGCGTCAGATTGGCAAGAGCTATGCGATTCGCGCGTTTGGAAAGAGCAACTACGCTTCGTATTATGAGGTCAATCTGCTACTTGATGCCGAGGCAAGAGACGTACTTGTTGGCGCTAAGAACTCCATTGACTTCATCAACCGTGTGGCCCTTCTTGCGGATGCACCGCTTGTTGAAGGAGACACGCTTATCTTCGTCGATGAGATTCAGGAGTATCCGCAGATCGTTACACTTATGAAGGCGCTGGTCGAGGACGGACGCTTTAGCTATGTCTTCTCGGGGTCTATGCTTGGGACTGAGTTTAAGGGGATCTCTTCTTTTCCGGTAGGGTATGTCGAGCACATTGTTATGCGGCCAATGGATTTTGAAGAGTTTTGTTGGGCAAACAGCATCAGCGAGAATGTGCTTGCAGACATCCGCAGCTGCCTTGTCGAGAGGCGTCCCGTCGAAAACTTTATTCATGAGGCGATGCTCAAAAACTTTAGAGCTTATATCGTTTGCGGCGGCATGCCGGAGGTCGTTCAGAACTATATCGATTCGGGCTATTCGCTCGTGAGAACGCGTGAGCTTCAAATTCAGCTAGTCGATCAGTACAAAAGCGATATCTCTAAATATGCATCGACTCGAGCGTTTAACGTTCGCTCCATTTTCGAGCAAATTCCCGTTCAGCTTGAGGCGGAGTCCCATCGCTTTATCGTCTCGTCTCTAGGCGAGGGAGCTCGTCTTCAAAAATACGAGCAGGATTTCCTATGGCTGGTGAACGCAGGCGTTGGATTGATGGTCCCCCAGGTGACGGAGGCACGAAGTCCTCTCAAGAGGACGGAGAAAACGACGGCCTTTAAACTATACGAGTCCGATACAGGTATGCTCGCATCGCGGTATCCCGGCAGCACGGCACGCGCCGTCTACCTTGACATGAAAACCCCCAACCTCGGCGGCCTCTATGAGAACGTGGTCGCACAGGAACTCGTTGCCCTCGGAGCAGATACGTGGTACTACCAAACGCGTGAGGTCGGTGAAGTCGACTTTGTAATCGAAGGTGCCCGCGGGCATGTTGTCCCAATCGAAGTCAAATCGGGCAAGAAAGTTCGAGCACATGCAGCCCTCGACCGTTTGATGAGTGTGGGCGAGTACAAAATTCCCGAGGCCGTTGTGCTGAGCCACGAAAACCTTTGCAAAGAGGGCAAGATCCTTTACGTTCCAATCTATATGACATTCTGTCTCGATGAGTTTATGGAAAAGGACGACCCCAACAACGATTTCTCGTTTGCACCCATATCTCTCTAGGTCATCTGAGTCCGCAAGCCAGCCCCCACGCCCAAAGTACTGCGCCTTTCGCGCCAAAGGCGCGAAACAGCAAGGGGATAGAAGGCAGCGACAACCAACTCCCCCACTATGCCCAAAGTGCTGCGATGTTTCGCGCAAAGCGCGAAACAGCACTGGGGCAGCAGAAGGCCACAATCAGCTAGCCCTCCATGCCCAAAGTGGCGCGTGGTTTCGCGGCAAAGCCGCGAAACAGCGAAGGGAACAGAAGCCCCCACAACCACGTCCTTCATCCGCCCACACAATCCAAGGACGTAGTCGTAGCAGGATCTGAGGGCTGACCTTCGCGGACACTCCGCAGGACGAAAGAACCCCCGCCGCACGTAGTGCGCAGCGGGGGTTCTTTCATGTCCGAGGACGTCCGCGAAGGTCAGCCCTCAGATCCTGCGGTGGGAGACCTAGGCCTCGTTGTACACCGTCTTGAGCTTCAACAGGTGAGCATAGCGGTCCATAGCGGCCTGCTCGTTCTCCTTGAAGAGCTCCTCGGCGCGCTCGGGGAAGGAACGCGTCAGCGAAGCGTAACGGGCCTCGTTCATCAGGAACTCCTGATAACCGCCCGCGGGCTCCTTGGAATCGAGCGAGAACTTCTTGCCGGCAGCAGCCTCGGGGTTGAAGCGGAAGAGGTTCCAGTAACCGCACTCGACAGCCTTCTTCATCTCGGCCTGGCAGTTCTGCATGCCGCCCTTCTTGATGGAGTGCATCTCGCAGGGGCTGTAGCCGATGATGAGGGACGGGCCGTCGTAGGCCTCGGCCTCGTGGATGGCCTTGAGGGTCTGAGCCGGGTTGGCGCCCATGGCAACCTGTGCCACGTAGACGTAGCCGTAGCTCATGGCAATCTCGGCCAGAGACTTCTTCTTGGTCACCTTACCGGCGGCGGCGAACTGAGCGACCTGGCCCAAGTTCGAGGCCTTGGAGGCCTGACCACCGGTGTTGGAGTAAACCTCGGTGTCGAAGACGAAGACGTTGACGTTGTGGCCGGAAGCCAGGACGTGGTCCAGGCCACCGAAGCCGATGTCGTAGGCCCAGCCGTCGCCGCCGAAGATCCAGAAGGACTTCTTGGTGAGGTAAGCCTTGTCGGCGAGGATCGCCTTGGAAGCGTCGCAGCCGCACTTCTCGAGCTCGGCAACGTAGGCAGCGGCAGCGGTCTTGGAGGCCTCGGCGTCGTTGACGGAGTCGATCCAAGCCTGGCCGGCGGCCTTGAGCTCATCGGACGGACCATCGGCAGCGATGATGTCCTGGGTAGCGGCGATCAGCTTGTGCTGAACGGCCTCATAGCCAACGGCCATGCCCAGGCCGTGCTCGGCATTGTCCTCGAACAGGGAGTTGTTCCACGCCGGGCCGTGACCGTCCTTGTCCTTGCAGTAAGGAGCGGTGGCAGCGGGGTTGCCCCAAATGGAGGAGCAGCCGGTGGCGTTGGAAATGAACATGCGGTCGCCGGCGACCTGGGTCACCAGACGTGCATAGGCGGTCTCGGCGCAGCCGGCGCAGGAGCCGGAGAACTCCAGGTAGGGCTGCTTAAACTGGCTGCCCTTGACGTTGGCCGCGATGAGCTCCTTCTTCTCGGAGACGTTCTCGACCATGTAGTCCCAAACGGGCTGCTGGTCCATCTCCTGCTCGGTGGGAACCATCTCGAGGGCGCCCTTGGGGCAAACCTTGACGCAGTTGGTGCAACCCATGCAGTCGAGCGGGGACACAGCCATGGTGAACTTCATGCCCTTGGCCTTGGGGCCCATGGCGTCGAGCGTGCGGGTAGCCTCGGGCGCGGCGGCAGCCTCGTCCTCGGTCATCGCAAACGGACGGATGGTGGCATGCGGGCACACGTAGGCGCACTGGTTGCACTGGATGCACTTGGTCTCGTCCCAGTGGGGAACGACCACGGCGACGCCGCGCTTCTCGTATGCGGAGGCGCCCAGCTCAAACTGGCCGTCGGCGCAATCGACAAAGGCGGAAACAGGCAGGCTGTCGCCGTCCATGCGATCGATGGGCTCGAGCAGGTTCTTGACCTGCTGGGCGATAGCGGACTTGGTCTCCTCGGAGAGCTCGACGGGAGCGGCGTCCTCGGCGGTAGCCCAGTCGGCCGGAACCTCGAACTTACGGAAGGCGGTAGCGCCGGCATCGATGGCCTTGTGGTTGGCGTCGACGATAGCCTGGCCCTTCTTCATGTAGGACTTGGTAGCCGCGTCCTTCATGTACTGCAGGGCGTCCTCGGCGGGCAGGACCTTGGCCAGCGCGAAGAAGGCGGACTGGAGCACCGTGTTGGTGCGCTTGCCCATGCCGACCTTAGCGGCCAGGTCGATAGCGTCGATCAGGTAGACGTTGACGTTGTTGTTCGCGATGTAGCGCTTGGCCACGGCGGGCATGTGCTCGGCGAACTCCTCGTCGCTCCACTGGCAGTTGACCAGGAAGGTTCCGCCCGGCTTGACGTCGCGGACCATCTTGAAGCCCTTGACGATGTAGCTGGGGTTGTGGCAGGCGACAAAGTCGGCCTTGGTCACGTAGTACGGCGAACGGATCGGGGAATCACCAAAGCGCAGGTGCGAGACGGTGACGCCGCCGGTCTTCTTGGAGTCATACTGGAAGTAGGCCTGGACGTACTTGTCGGTGTGGTCGCCGATGATCTTGATCGAGTTCTTGTTGGCGCCGACGGTACCGTCGCCACCCAGACCCCAGAACTTGCACTCAATGGTGCCGGGGGCTGCGGTGTTGGGCGCATCCTCGGCCTCGGGCAGGCTCAGGTTGGTCACGTCATCGACAATGCCGATGGTGAACTCGCGCTTGGGCTCGTCCTTCTTGAGCTCCTCGAAGACAGCGAACGCGGACGCGGGAGGCGTGTCCTTGCTGCCCAGGCCGTAACGGCCGCCGACGACCTTGATGCCCGTCTTGCCGGCCTCGTAGAGAGCAGAAACGACGTCCTGGTAGAGCGGCTCGCCGATGGAACCCGGCTCCTTGGTGCGGTCCATGACGGCAATCTTCTGGACGGTCTCGGGGAGAACGTCGACAAAGTGCTTGATGGAGAACGGACGGAACAGGCGAACCTTGACCAGGCCGACCTTCTCGCCGTGAGCGTTGAGGTAGTCGATGACTTCCTCGAGCACGTCGCAGAAGGAGCCCATGCACACGACGACGCGGTCGGCATCGGGAGCGCCGTAGTAGTTGAACAGGCCGTAATCGGTGCCGAGCTTCTCGTTGATCTTCTTCATGTAGCCCTCGACGACGGCGGGAAGCTCGTCGTAGACCTTGTTGCAGGCCTCACGGTTCTGGAAGAAGATATCGCCGTTCTCGTGGCTGCCGCGGGTGTGCGGGTGCTCAGGGTTGAGCGCGTGGTCGCGGAAAGCCTGGACGGCGTCCATGTCGCACATCTCGGCCAGATCCTTGTAGTCCCACATGGCGACCTTCTGGATCTCGTGGCTGGTGCGGAAGCCGTCGAAGAAGTTAAGGAACGGGGTCTTACCCTCGATGGCGGCAAGGTGAGCCACCGGCGAGAGGTCCATGACCTCCTGGACGTTGCCCTCGGCGAGCATGGCGAAACCGGTCTGGCGGCAGGCCATGACGTCGGAGTGATCGCCAAAGATGTTCAGGGCGTGCGAAGCGACGCAACGCGCGGAGACGTGGAAGACGCCCGGGAGCTGCTCGCCCGCGATCTTGTACATGTTCGGGATCATCAGGAGCAGACCCTGA
Organism: uncultured Collinsella sp.; assembly: GCA_958371715.1. Lineage (GTDB taxonomy): Bacteria > Actinomycetota > Coriobacteriia > Coriobacteriales > Coriobacteriaceae > Collinsella. The sequence goes on along the minus strand of CATXLW010000024.1, from coordinate 30,449 downwards.
GAAGCCGTGTAGGTGGTGGTCAGAGCACCGGCGCCCAGCGAACCGTGAACGGTACCGGCTGCACCTGCCTCGGACTCCATCTCGACGACCTTGACCGGGGTGCCGAAGATATTCTTGCGACCCTGGGCCGCCCACTGGTCGACATGGTCGGCCATCGGGCTGGACGGCGTAATGGGATAGATTCCCGCTACCTCGGTGTACGCATACGAAACATATGCGGCCGCCTCGTTGCCGTCCATAGACTTAAACTTACGCGCCATATACCCCTCTCCTCTCATATAGGTATACAGGCCCCGGCGATTGCCGGGATATTGGCGTGATGGGATTTACGCTGTTGCTTCCAATCATCTGGCAGGCAGGCTCAGCAGCAGGTACGTGGCGTGGAGAGAAGACATGCCGAGGCGAGGGGCAACTGATGCGCCCCACAGACCCGACCGCCCGTCTTGCACATGACCGAGCGCCGCAAAGGCCGCATGCCGGATGCTCCCGGGCACGCCCCGGCGATGGGAAGCGCCCGCAACGGAAATCCGCATGCGGGTTTATTGTACCCCGCCGTCAAGTGTAATTTCGGCAAATATAGGCGGGCGGTAAAGGTTTACCTTGGGTGACTGCCAAGGGCCAAAATGGTCCCTCCATCCCCGGGCGACTGGCTCTGGCGCGCCAAGGAGTGTCCCAAAGTGCCGGCAGAAAAGGAACGTCCCTATCTGCCGGCTAGAGGGCACCGAAGAGGATGGCGTAGGTAGTGGATTCGCCGAGTTTGAGCTCGTCGCCGGGATTGAGTTGGGCGGAACGACCGGGCTCGACCTGAATGCAGACGCGCGTGGCCCCGTTTACCACCACGGTTCCGTTGGTGGACGACAAGTCCTCGACGTGCCAGATATTTTGAGCATCGCACCAGATATGGGCATGGCGGGCCGAGACATCGTCGCCGACGTCGGTAATATCGCCCTCACCAGTGGCCAGCGCGCCAATCTCAACGCCCTGCTCACTCGGCTGAATCCAGCGCGGGGCGCTCACGACAAAACTGTTTTGCACGCGCAGCAAGCCCAAGGGGTGCGCCGGGGCGGGTTCGCGCTCGCCTGCGGTCATCGACATGCCAAGCGAACGCGGCGTGGAGGTGCCTCCGCCGCAGGTCGCGTGCGCGTAGTCGATGGCATAGTTCACCGAGGACCGCACATCCGCCGAACAACCGACGGCGACAAACAGCACCAGCACGGCCTCGGCGCGCTCGGCGGGCATGAGTTCCGCCGCCTGGGACAGGCGATCGAGCGCGTTGCGATAGAGATTCGTGTCCTGGTGACACTCTTCGAGCGCGCGTACCATCGGTTCACCTGCGGGGCCGCACACCATATTGATCACAGCCGTGGAGTCCATGGGATTGCGCTGGCGCAGGGCCAGTTGCGACATAATACGCGCAGCCGAGGTACCGTATTCGGCAAAGTAGCGCTGCTGAAGCGTACCGACCGGCGCGCGAACGATAAAGCGGGAAACCCAAGAGCGATCGGCGGCCCGGCTCTGCGGGCTGCGGCCGTCGGCGAGCGGACGGGACGAAAGCACCAAGCCGCACAGCTCGATATGGCTCAGATGCGCCGCGCGCTTAAAGATGTCAAACATGGCCCCGCATGGGGTGAGCTCAACTTGAGATGCCATGACCTAGGCCTCCTTGGTCGTAGAAATAGAATCGGACGATACTTCGACAGGTCCGCCAAAAGTACGGGCAGCTGCGGCTCCACCGGCAAGCGGAGTCGCCATCTGGACTTTTGTGCGTCGCGGTGCCGAAACGGGAAGTTCAAAGGCAAAGCCCATCGCAAGCAAAAACCACGTAAGCGTATAGGTTGCAACCAGAGCGGCAACAAGGCCGCCCATCACGGCGCGTTGGGAAAATACGCTACATGCAGCCACAACCAGCACCGCAACCTCGCAGGCAGAAAGCGCAAGCACACCCTGCAGGAAGCCCGAGCGCCGATTGCGCGCAAGTGCCCCCGCGACAACGCCGGCTATGCCTGGCAGCGCCAACGCCAGTGCGGCAATAATACCCGGTAGCGACCCAGACCACACGAGCGATCCCAAAGTCGCCGTCACGCGAGCGCCCGACGCCAGCAGCGCGGCCGAAACCACGACCACAGCCCAAACCACGCCACAGACGACCGTCGCGCCGACCATCAGCGCGCGACGAACCGCGCGGCCAGACGCATCCATGGGGCACGGCGTGAGCGGCTCGCCGCGGAGCGAACGACCGACATTTTGCGCATAGTGGTCACAAAACGCCGAGAGCGCCGCCTCGACCGCCGCCGGCTCGGGACGATCTTTTTGATGGCTGGACAGACAGGCCATCACCACGTCGAACAGCTGGGCATCGACAAACGCCAGCGCATCGCGTAGCTCCTCGGAATCCGGCTCAAGCCCCAGCTGCTGGGCCTGCTCGGCCGCGGCGAGCGCCACATCGGGCTCACGACGAAGCAGCTGAGTCAAATCGCAACCGGGCGCATGGGCACCAATGGGATAGTCGGGCCGCGTGTCCATCTTGAGACGGTAGGGGCTGGCGATGTCGCGCGTCTTTTTGCGCGAACCCGAGGTGCCCGAAGCGCTCGGCGCGGCTTCGTATGGCGCGGCGCCGGCAATGAGCTCGTAAACCGTGCTTGCTGCGGCATAGACGTCGATCGCCGGCGACATACGCAAAGCGCGCAGGTCGGGAATATCGTCGGTGAGCATCTCGGGCGGGGCATAGGCAACCGTCGCGCGACGCAGCGTGGCATAGCGCTCCGTAAACGACGCCTTGCCGCCGGTACCGGCCACGGCCGACGCAGGCTCGAGCGCCAGCGACGAGCCAAAGTCGATCAGGCACAGGTCAAAGGTGCCCTCGGCAAGCTGCCGGTCAAGCGGTAGACGCGCCGTACGCACCATAATATTAGCGGGCGAGATATCGCGATGGACAAAGCCCTCCCCCACCAGGCTCATGCGGCAGAGCAGGTCGAACAGGTCGCGCCCCAAGCGCGCCGCCACAAGCGGCGATAGGCGGCCGGCATCGTCCACGGCAAAGCGCGAGCGCAAGCGGGCGAGCGTCTCGCCCTCGACCCATTCCATGACAATTGCAGGCACACCGTCAACCTCGCCCCAGCCATAGAGGCGGGGAAAGCCCTTAAGGCCCGAAAGGGCGCGATGGCATTCATATTCCTCGCGAAATGCCGCTTTGAACTTGGCGACCAGCGCCTCATGGGCGGCATCGTCGTCAAACTCATCGCGCGTCGGCAAGATGAGCTGTTTGAGTGCTACGGCCTCGCCTTGGGCGTTGACGGCACGCGTCACGCGGCCGATACCGCCACGGCGCATGGTGGCATCGTCGGCAAACAGTATCGTAAAACGACGCAGATAGGCAGGCAGTTCGTCCTGACCGAGCGCAATGGCCGGCTCAAACCCGTCGACACGCGCCAGGCGCAGGCCGACCATGGGATCGCGACCGAGCGATTGTGGTGTGGTGGATGCAAGATCGGTCATCATAGGGCAAGCGCCGCCACGTTATTGTTGAAGTTACCGAGCGCGACGTCATCATCGCCGTAATGGCCGACCCATTGACATAGGTTGGTGTAACAGCCCCACAGATTGGCATACTGCTGATACCACTTTGACCGGGGCGAGAATGTCTGACGACCGAACTCGGCTCGAATGACAAACATCTCCCCGACCAGGCTGTCGCACGGCCTGGGATCTCCCGTAGAGTTATAGGTCGAAACCACGTCATTGGCACGAGAAACATAGCCGTCGAGCATGTTGCACTTGGTCACAAGCCAACTGTGAATGCTCTCTTCCTCAGCAGCGGAAAGGCCACCGGAGTTTGCATCGTTGTCAGTGTTGCCGCCCGTCGAGCCGCCGTTTCCAGACCCTCCGGCAGAGGAACCCGACCCAGAGCCGCCGCCCGAACTCGACGAATCCGAGCCGGAGCCAGAAGTATCCGAGCTACCGGGCTTTCCGGACTGCTGGGCGTCCTGCTCCTTCTGCTGCTCGACCTTATTCACCGTTGCCGCCACGCTATTGTTGGACAACCGATCGATGATCTTGGTGTTGGTGAGCACGATGGTTTTGCCATTGGCAAGCGTGACTTCGTTGTCCGGGGCCTCGGCGCCGTCCGCGTCGTCGGCGCCAAACACAATATGCGCGACCACACTTGCCCAAGCATATCCAGTCGTGGTGCCCAGATCACTTTTGACCTCATGCCCCACGCGCGGTTCGCGTGCGGCATGTGCCTGCATCATGGACGGCACGGTCATGCCATAGGCAGAAACGCCAGCTATGACCAGCACCAGCGAGCAAGACAGCAGTGCGTACGCCCGCGGCGCCAAGCCCAGTCGGCGTCGCATGCGCACCGCGGTGCCGCGCTTTGTCTGAGTGCCACCGGGCCGCATGCGTTCTCCTCCAACAAAAACACGCCGCTCGGGAGCGGCGCATTCATTCGAATCCATATTTGAGTGTATCAGCGAACCCAAAAGGTTGCGCAACGAATGAGCAAATTAAGGATGCGAGTGGAAGCATCCATGCGATAAGCGGATACAAAGTATCTTTGTTGCACAACAAACTTATAGTCGCACGGGGAAATTATGACTGCCCCGTGCGTCGCCAGGAAAACATACGGCAGGAGCAGGCTCGCCACCTAAATCGTGCGACGGGCCTCAATGGCGCGCCCAAGCGTAAGCTCGTCGGCATACTCCAGGTCGCCGCCCACGGGCAGGCCGCTCGCCAGACGCGACACCTCAACGCCCAGCGGCTTGATAGTGCGGGCCAGGTAGCTCGCCGTGGTCTCGCCCTCAATATTGGGGTTGGTGGCGATGATGACCTCATGGATATCCTCGTGGCCCAAACGCGCCAGCAGCTCGCGGATGTGCAGCTGCTCGGGACCAATCTTGTCCATGGGGCTGATCACGCCGCCCAGAACATGGTACAGGCCATGGTAGCTGCCCGTGCGCTCGATTGCCTGGACGTCGCGCGGCTCGCCCACCACGCAAATGCGAGTAGTGTCGCGCATCGAATCCTGGCAGATGGAGCACTCGTCGGCCGTGGCGTAGTTAAAGCAACGGCTGCAAAAGTGGACCTCCTGCTTAACCTCCAGGATGGCCTCGGCCAGGCGGCGGGCCTCCTCGGCATCGGCCTCGAGCAGGTAATAGGCGATGCGCTGGGCCGACTTGGGACCAATGCCCGGCAGACGGCCCAGCTCATCGAGCAGTTTTTGCAGACTGTGATTCGCACTCATATATATGCGTGTCTTAGAACGGCATGCCCGGGATGTTGAGGCCGCCGGTGATGGCGCCCATCTGCTTGTTGGCGAGCTCGTTGACGCCGCGGACGGCCTCGTTGACGGCAGCCATGATCATGTCCTGCAGCATATCGACGTCCTCGGGATCGAGGGCATCGGGGTCAATAGTGAGGTTGACGAGCTCCATCTCGCCGTTAACGGTCACCTTGACCATGCCGCCGCCGGCAGAGGCGTCGACGGTCTGGGACTTGAGGTTCTCCTGCGCGGCGGCAAGCTGCTCCTGCATCTTGCGAGCCTGCTTCATCATTTGCTGCATGTTCATACCGGCCATGATGGCTCCTTTACGTGCGGCCGCGCGACAAGCTGCAAGGGCAGCCGGGGCGCGGCGGAACTTTCAAACTCAAAAATCGTACCACGGCGTGAGGCCAGCGAACGGGGCGGGCGCGTTCCCTCAGTTGATATACATGTCCTTGAGCGTGACGCACGCCCAAGATTATGCAAAGTTGAATAATTCGCATCTGCATAATATTGAAAGCTAAATCTCGTAGAACCGGAATCCGACATTTAATGCGTACCACTAAATGGCAAAATGCCGAGCCGCTGCTCGAGGCGGCACGCATGGCGGCTGGGTATAATTTGATTGTCATAGATGACAATTTGGAGGTGCCCTCGTGAATGTCCCAGCCGTACTCCAAAACATCCGCTCAAAACACCCCGTTGCATATGCGGTTCTCTATCTCTTTGTCGGCTGGGCATTGTTGGTTGTCATCACCCACGCCGTAGCTTTTGGAGCAGAGCTACTGATAGCCAGCTCGGACCAGCCGATCGTCAAATGGGAAGCGACCGATGAGTGCACCGACGGAACCCGAACCATTTACTACAATAGCCCGTCCCTCTACCAAGAGTTCAAGGTCAAGATAAAGGACTCCAAGATTGTCGGTGCCGAACCAGGCGCTTTCTTGACAATCGGAGCAACCCTCGACGCCGAGCAAGTCGAGTACACGGACAGCCGCGCGACGTATCGTGTCGACCTCAGCACCCTAGGCCGACCGTCACGCATCTGCCTGCTCGAATGCGAGACACGCGGCACCACGCTACACATGTCCGAAATTCAAATGCGCCCGGACATTGAGCCCTCTTCTTGAGCAGTATACCCGCCTGCGCAGCTACTCCACCGGCTTGAAGATGGTGGACTGGCCGAAGACGCTGCGGATGAGGGCTTTGGCCTCGTCCTCGGTCTGCGGGATGCTCGGGGCTGCGCCCTGGTGGCCGAAGGGGCTGCCGGCGCCGGGGTTGGACTCCCAAGGGGCAGCGGGGGCGTCCTCCTCTTTGGGGGCGGTTACAGCGGGCTTGGACGCGGGCGCCGCGGCCGGCACGTCGAACGGAGGAAGATCGTCCCCGCCGGCATCGGCAGCAAAACCACCGACCATGGCGTCGTCGTAGGGCACCCGCTCGGATTCCCACGGCGCAGACGACGCAGCAGGCTGAGATTTGGGAGCGGCAGAGCGCTCGGGCGCACGGGGCGCGGGCTCAGTCGGGAGCTTACCCGTGGCAGGAGCGCCGGCGGGGTTGTCGGAGCGTAGCCAGGGGGCTTTGCCCAGGTCAGACGACTTGGGCGCGGGCGAGGCGGGCTTGGGCGCGGGTGTCGGAGCAGCCGGTTTGGCCGTGACGGGCTTAGGCGCCGACGGGGTCGGTGCCGCTACCGGTGCTGCTTTTGGCTGCATCGCGCTGGCGCTCGAGGATGCAGGGGCCGCCGAGGACACGGGTTGCGGGTCCGCAGATGCCGCAGCCCGTGCAGATGGAGAATGCTCCTCATGTTGAGGAGCCGGCGTGCCACCCCCATCCAGGACATAGTCGACGGTGCGACGACCGAAGACCGCGCAGACCGTCGGCAGGACCACCGACTGCGTATCGGCGCGACCGAGCATCTTGATGGCAAAGGTCGAGCCCGCAGGGAACGAAACGGTGAGTTTGGAGCCGTCGTCGGCCGTGGCGCGGGCGTTGAGCAAAAGCCCTGCGTAGGAAGCCTGACGCGCCTTGACACGCTCGACAACCTCGGCCCATTTGCGCTGGAGCTCGCCAGCATCCTCGACCGCGGGGGTCTCGGCGGTGCCGGCGGCAGCAACCTGGGCGGCATTGCTGGACTGGGGCTTAGGCGCCGGAGCGGTGGCAGGCGCGGGGGCCGCAACGGGCTGAGGCGTCGGAGCCGGCGCAGACTGAGGTGCAGGCGCTGCAGGCTTGGAAGCTGACGCGGGCGCAGGCTGAGCCGCCGGAGCGGCAGCACCACGGTCCCAAGGCATACCGCCCTGGCGCGCGGACGTAGCAGCGGGGGCAGCGGATGCCGCCGGAGCGGCAGCACGAGCGCCCGAAATGAGCGTCGGCTGTTGGGCAGCAGCGGGTACGGATGCTGCAGGCGCGGCGGCCTGAGCAGCAGCCACGCTCGCCGGCACCGCGGCATTGGCAACCATGGCCTCCAGGCGTGCCACGCGCTCGGCCAATGCCTCAATCGTTAAATCAGCCTCGGGACGTGCCAGACGCGTACAGGCAATCTCGAGCACCAGGCGCACGTCGCTCGCGCCCCTCATCTCCAGTGCGGCATCGTCGAGCACCGTCAGCACGCGGGCCAGGCGGTCGGCAGGATGCTCGCCAAAGGCAGCGGCCTCGGCAGCAAGCGCCTCGGCCTGCTCGGAGCCGCCCTCAAACAGCTCGGCACGGGCACCGGCAACGCAGGCAACGTACACGTCACGCACATGCGCTACCAGGTCGCGCGTCAGCTCCAGCAGGTCGTTTCCTTCCTCGACCTGCGCACGGATCAGTCCATAGAGCTCGGCAACATCACGATCGGCAATGGCGCGGGAAAACTCGCCCAGAATCTGGTCCGAAACCTCGCCCAAAAGCGAGCGGGCATCGTCCGCATGCACAGCGCCGTTGCCAAAAACGCTCAGCTGTTCCAGCGTGGACAACGCGTCGCGCATGCCGCCCTTTGCATGGCGCGCCACGATGGCCAGCGCCTCGTCGTCGTAATCGAATCCCTCCTGCTCGCACACGTAGGACAGTCGATGCGCAATATCCTCGTTGCCGATGCGATGGAAATCGAAACGCTGGCAGCGTGAGAGGATGGTCTCCAGAATCTTTTGCGGGTCGGTGGTGCACAGCACAAAGATCACGTGTGCCGGCGGCTCCTCAAGCGTCTTGAGCAGCGCGTTGAACGCCGCCGTCGTGAGCATGTGGACCTCGTCGATGATATAGATCTTGTACTTGCCGCGCACCGGGGCAAAGTTGACGGAGTTGATGATCTCCTCGCGCACGTTGTCCACGCCGGTACGGCTTGCGGCATCGAGCTCGTAGACATCGGGGTGGTTGCCCTCGGCAATGAGCTCGCACTCCTCGCAAGTACCGTCGGGCATGCAGCCGCTTGCACCCTCGGCGCGCGCCGCCTCGGCATTGCGGCACAGCAGCGCCTTGGCCAGAATGCGCGCCATGGTGGTCTTGCCCGTGCCGCGCGGTCCGCAGAACAGGTAGGCGTGGGACAGGCGCCCCTCGGTGATGGCGTGCTCGAGCGTCGAGACGATATGCTGCTGGCCCACCACGGAGTCGAAGGTGAGCGGGCGATACTTTCGGTACAACGATTCCATGGGTGCTCCCCCGGGTATACTGAGTCTTGTTGCCGCGGCGGCCATGCGGTCGCACGGCATACTGCATTCCATAATAACCCGTACGGCGAGTCCGCCGCGATAGGAGTCCAAAGAGCATGGCAGACGCAGAGAGCAACCTCATTCCCTCCGAAGCAGCCGACCAGGTCGAGGTCGCGCTCGAGGCGCAGGCCGCGGCCGATGACGGCATTCTGTACCTCAACGAGTATCAGTACGAAAACGACCTCGTCACCGACTTCGCCCGCCTGGTCGCCTCGCCCAGGCGCCGTGGCTCCCTGTACGTCGCCGCCGCGATTGCCGTGCTCATCGGCATCGGCATGCTGGTGGCCGGCGGCAGCTGGATCAAGTTCGGCGTCGTGCTGATCGTGTTCGGCGCCTTTTTGGCCTGGTGGAGCAAAAATCTGCACCATACGCTCGCGCGCGACTTTATCGATGCCGTCGAGGCAGACGAGTCCATGGGCGGCCGCTACCGCCGCGTCGCCGCCAACGAGGACGGCCTGATGGTCTGGGGCAAGAGCGGCAAGTCGCAGTTCTTCCCGTTTGAGAAGCTCGACCACGTGCTCGACGGCGAGCGCATCTTTGTGGCCATGTTCGCCGACCAGGGCGTGACGATCCCCAAGGACACCTTTGTTCGCGGCGATGCCGAGCAGTTTGGCGCCTTCCTTAAGGCGCGCATCAACAAAAAACTCCGCATCGAGACCAAACGCAAGAAGATGAAGGCAGAAAAGGCCGCTGCCGAAGCAAAACAGGCCGACAAGCCCCAGGGCAACAAGGGCAAGCAGCGCAAGCAGAAGAAGAACAAGAAGAAGAAGCGGTAATCCGGCCGACACCGAAGGTGCCTCGTCCCGCGCCCGATTCCGAGTCGGAGCGCCTGAAATCGGGCGCGGGTACCGCCGATGGACCCATTTTGCCTAACTCTCGAGCTACTTCACTTCAAACCTTAAGAGCCTTCGCTCCGGCAGATCGGTCATCTTCATCGTGTAAGTCCCGGGGAAAGCCTTCTCAAAACGGACGGTCTCGTAATCTTCAAAGTAATCGTTGGTGTTTTGCATCATAAATGGGACAAGCAACTCGTTTTCCGCCCCAACCTGCACGGCAAATGCTGCAAGTCCGTCTAAAGCCGGCATTGCCTGCGCTATCAGATCGGTATTGACCATAAAGTCATAGTTTGGCGCGTGCTCCGGTACCAAATGCCAAACATACGTCTTGATGCCGCCTTCGACATTGTCCTTATTCCTGACACGCATCTTTACGGCGATAACACACGTGATGTCGGCGTCCTTCAATTTCGTTTTCGTATCCACGATGCCATATTTTGAATAATCATCATGCGCACGCTTGAGATACTCGCGCGGCGTGAGCAGCTCCGCCCCGTCTATGCAAAACGAATACCCGTCAGTCGCCACATCCTTCGACCCCAGAAACGCCCCATCCATCGAGAGCCATTCGCCCTCCGCATAGTATTTCTCAGGAATGACCGTCCGGCTCCCGTTAACGACGCTCACCCTCATGCCCGCAAGGCCGGTAACAGCACAGCCGAAAAGCGCGAGCGCCGACCTTCTCGTCCACAGGGCCTTCTTCATCGTGCTCACGACCTTTCCCGAACTTTCACAACGGCACCGTCGCGCATGCAGTAAACCCGATCGGCCAGCTCCTCGAGCACCTCTCCGTCATGGCTGGACAGAATAACCTCGCGACCCGTTGATGCCGCCATCGCCACAACGCGCTTGAGCATTTCCACGCCCGCTTCGTCGAGGGCATTCGTTGGCTCATCGAGAACAAGCAGCTTCGGCTTCTCCATAATTGCCGCAGCTATCCCCAGACGCTGCTTCATCCCAAGCGAGTATGCTCGGAACTTCTTTTTTTCGCCTGCATCGAGCCCCACGAGCCGCAGGGCAGAGCGAATGTCCTCGGGGGTGGCAACGCCCTTGATCTGGGCGATGAGCTCCAGATTATCGTAGCCAGACAGATATCCCAAAAAGGAAGGCGCCTCGATCAACATCCCCAGACTCGGCGGGAACGAGATGTCCGCCCCAAGCCTTTGTCCATCGATCGAGATCTCGCCTTCGGTGGGTTTAATCAATCCACAGACCGCTCGCATGAGCATGGTCTTGCCCGAACCGTTTATCCCCTGAAGCCCGACCACGGTCCCAGGGTCAACCTCGATGGACACGTTGCGCAGGACATCGTTTTTGCCCATGCGCTTCGATACGTCCCTAACGATCACGCTCATATCTTGTCCCCCTTTTCTATAAGGTCGGCCCTTCGAAACCACAGTCCACCCAACGATAGGCATAACGACATAATCACAATTGAAAACAAGCCGCTCGAGCCCGCCGCGATTCCCTCTTTGACAATTCCGCCCCAGCGCAACAGCATCAAGGCGTTACCCAGCAGCGCCCAATGCCGCGCATATGCCGAGCAGATCAGGTAGCTCATTAAAACCACAAACGAGACTGACGGCCCAAGCACAAACCCGACCGCTGCCTGCGCAAACGCAAGCGCCTCGAAAGCAAATAAGAGACCTATGAAAAACGGCAGCGCATCCGCCTCGGCAGCTTTGAGAAACCACGGCGCCAAATTAGCCAGCTGAAGCGACTCGCCATGGACGACCGCGCTGAACGAGGAGCTCACCACCAAGCTCCAAATCACAACAGAGCAAACCACCACGAGCAGCGAAAATGCCGTTACCGCCGCCACTGAGATAAAACGCGAGGCCCACCAAAGGGTTCTTGCCCGGCATCGAACAAGTGCTTGTAAACCAAGCCCGTGCAACGATTCGGTCGGATAATCGAGTGTTGTATAGAGAATAAGCAGAATGAGGAATAGCCACCCTAACGGAGGCACAAACATGACCCCGGGCCTAGGCTCAAACGGAGCAGACCCGGCAAACACGAGCGCAAGATTATCCGCAAACCCCAAGGTATCCGTCCTGACCCCATATACAGAAGACAATCCGTAGGCGTACACCAAGTTCGAAACGGTCACTGCCGCAACCGCAATAAAAGTAACGATGTTCTTCTTCAAAACGGTCCTCAGGTCCGCAGCGACCAGCCTAAACAACATCAGACCACCTCGCGCCTTTTTAAGAATCTCGCGGAAATCAAAGAAAAGACGAACAGCAAGATGATTTCCGCAACCCCCGCTCGGATGTCGGGCCAGTTATTTAGTGATTCCGACCTGATGCTGTTAAGAATGTTGCAGTTAAAGCCGACGCATGAAAGGACGCTAAAAATCCAGTCGTTAACAAAATGCCATGCAACCATAATCAGATATGGAACGACCATCGCCTTGATTCTGCTGCGGAACACAACCGACAGACCGGTCACGGCCATGGATAGAACCCCCAGCGCCACCGCATCGAACAGCGTATAAACCAGCACGTATAACAGAGGCCGGGAATAAAACAGGCCAGAAAAATAGCTATGCAGATAGAGTCCGACGTAAGTCGATTCGTCGACTCGGGGGAGATACGCGGGAAACAGCATGGAGACAATCAGGAAGTTCACGAGTAGCGGAATAGCCGTGACCGCAAACGCAGAGAGGAAAGCAGACAGCATCTTCACGTTCACATATGCATTTCTAGAAACACGCGTGCAGATCTGCGCCTCGTAACCGCTCAAACGCTCGGACAGGCATGACCACGACCCGGCCAGCATGGCAAGCAACGGCAGCGCATAGAAAAACACCGACGCTAACAACGGCGCGTTCGCGCTCACAACAATCCAGTTGCCAAAGCTACTTTCACGCGTTTGGCCGAGGTATGTCTGAGACTGCAGACCAATGCCGTAGCCAAAAGATAACAGCTGCTTGCGCTCGGCCTCGAGTGTCCACCACGCCTCGATGGCAGCCGCCATCGAAATGGCAGTCGCCAAAATAAGAGCCAACGCAAATATAGGATTGCCAAATATCTTGGACAGCTCGTGCCGTATTAGATTTCTATTCAAATGTCATCATCCTCCCATTGGCCGGGCCGAGCAGCAACGCTCGGCCCGGCCCTAATCACAACAAGAAGCTGCGGATTGGCTAGGAGGGAAGTTTGTTAAAATGGCCAAAGCAATCGGGGCTCCACTTTCCATAGACCGTGCCGTATCCGGACTCGGCCCATGCGGTCAGACGAGCATGACTGCGTTTGTTCTCACGGACGAGGTTGTATATCTCCCATTCATGCTCATGGTTGGAGCGATACACGCCTTGCGTGCAATTCATATTGCCCGTTCCTTTAGTGTCATAGGCACCGTCCACGTACAGGCGCAATGGCTTTCCCGAATAGCCCATAATCCAAATGTAAACTGAAGATGAGTCGTGCTTTGAGCGATAGCCGGTTGCGCTCGTGCCAGAACATTGAAAAGCGAAATCTGTATCCTTGTTGTTCTTACATGTGGCAATTCCAGCATCCGCGCTCTGCGAAATGCTCGAAACCTGGGAAGTGTCGAACTCCTCTTGAGCAAATGATGCGGCAGGTGCACCCATCGACAAGCCCGCAACAATCGCCAAGCCGACTCCGATTCGAGCAATAGCGCTCCTCGGCTTAATCATGGCCTTCTCCAATCAAAAGCGGTTAACAATGCGTCGACGCACGGCAACCTTTGCATGAATAGAGAAAGATGTCTGTAAACACCCGCTATTGAGTTGATTGCTCAGGCGTTTACACGTTATCTACCTGCGACAACAATGAAACAAGCTCCGCTTTATTCTTGATCCTCAACTGGCGGTAAGATGCAGACCGCAGTGCTTGCACCGTAGATGCAGCGTAACCGACATCCTCCGCAATAGCCTTTGTCGTTGCGCCCTCCGCCGTCATCAGCAAAATTTGCGACTGAACATCGGAAAGGGAGCGCGACGCAAGCAGGGCAAGCTGGCGCACGCGAGCCGTTTCGGTGGACCCGTTCGCGCGGTACTCCGAGACGGCCTTCTCGTCCTCAACCGAGCGGGCGAGCGCGATGTGCGTGACGAATATGGGCACAGACCAGCAGACGATCACCGTTGCCACGACGATATTGACAGCCGAACTATGCCCCAACAACGACGCGAGGAACAACGGCTTGAAAACCGTCAGATCCTGCGCCATGTTGAGCAAGACGACCCAGACAGGAGCCATCGCCCCAAAGCAGAGCATCCATACCCCGAGCATTTTGCGCTGCGGACAGCTTCGCAGCACTATATACGTGAGCAGCATCCCCGTCAGCACCGCAAACCCGTGGATTCGCCCCCTAGCGACCGCATAGATTAAGGCAACCATGCCCATTGAGACCAACGGCACGATAGCCCGAGTATGGGCATGAACCTTAAACGGGCGCAGCTTAACAGCGAGCGAAGCCATAGACGCTATGCCGCAAACCAGGACCGGTGCAGCCATCAACGGATCGCGTATGCACCTCCATGCCGCGATATAGACAAAAGCCCATTCCACGGCAGACAGTATCGCCCACACGCACGGGCTTCCGAGCCCAATCGCTTCGCCTGCCCTATCCAGATCAGCGTCATGATTTGTCTTTACAACCGCGCAATACGGCGAAAGAAACAGTCCGAGGCCCAATGTATAGCTTGCAAGAGAAAAGGCGACTGCCCGCGTAACGCTGGATTCCCAATCACTATTCGCCATTACCAAGGGACCTGCCGCAAGGAAAATAAAAAAAGATGTGGGCAGATATCGAAGCAGCCGGTGCGTCCGAGCTAATGCCAACATATCGCCGGCATGCCGCTGCGACAGCTCAGACTCTACAGCTTCGCCCCCACCCGCAAACAGCGCCACCAGCTCACGCGAGCCCGCAACCGACGCCTTCCCGTATGCTCGGTGAAGCGTGGTCCGCACCGTCGATGGCTTCGTATCCGTCTCCCTGGCAATTTCCGCCGGCGTTTTCCCTTTGAGCAACAATCGAACAAACTGCTCTTCTCGAGGCGACAGAGAGGGAGAAAACGCTCCCGCATCGAATGGGTCGGACGTGCGGGGGATATCCGAATCGTTGTTCCGCTTCTTCCTGAGCAACGTACATACGAAGGCGGCAATAGCGGACCCTATCGTCAGCGACGCAATGATTGCGGCATCGTTTGCGAAGTATGCCACCTCAACAGCGGGAACAAGGCCAATGGGAACTGCTACGAGCACAGAACGGGCGAACACGTCGCTCTCTCCCCGACCAAAGGCGCGGGGAGAGCAAAGCAGCGGGACCGCAGCCAATACGAGATAGACCAGAGGAATTAAAAGCATAAGGCCAATTGATGCGGCCATTACAGAGGGCATCCCCCATGGCTCGGGAACGACTCTCCATGAAACTCGACAGCAAAACAGCAGGCAAGACAGGACAACTATTGTTTCTGCAAAAAGCGCGCTCTGCGATCGGCGGGTCCCCCTTTCGCCGTCCCGCGCCGCCCCCCGTATCAAAGGAGAGCCCGCCGTATCCCAAATTACATATGAAAGGAGCAACGACCCAGTGAAGCACAAGGCACACGAAACACCATGCAACAACCAGATTGGTGCAAACACGAACGGAATAGAATCACCGCGAGCATAGAAAGCCAGGTCGGCCCATTCGGGAACCGTTGCAATAACACCAAGGAAAACACCGATAGCACCGAGATGCCTCGGCCGTCTCATTTCTCTCCCCTTGCGGAGCGCAACACCGTGACCAAACGCTGCGAGGCATGCGCCAAGGATAACGAGCCAGGTCATTGCACCTGATGCCAGGCCGATTGAAGATGAAAACCGGTGATAAGGGGTGACCGCCATTACGACAAGCGCAATGGTGCAGGCAGATGTAGCAGAACGGCGGGAAAAAAGCATATGGCCTCCATAGCGTGTCATTATATCGCTCGAGCCGCTCGTTTATCTCTGTTCTCACACCAGCCAGCATCAATGATTCAGGCGAACTCCAATCCGCGCCAGATCACGGTCCGGCTTTTGTTCGCAGTCCCCACATCAAAGCGGGATGCGGTTTCCTTTTGGACGCCGGTTCGGAAAGCGCGTCCCGTTCCAGGGCAATATTCTGGGATGCAGTTTCCGCAGCCCACCCCATTTGGAAGGCGCATCCCATTATTTGGCTGAAAACTGGGGTGCGCTTTCCGAACGAGCCGAAACGGCCCGAATCGATCGGACCACCTCATCCCCGTTTCCTCGCCATCTGCCCGAGCGTGCTACACTAGCAGCATCTATGCCACCGCGAATGGCTCGGCCCCGCGCCCGCCGCTCGCAAACGAACTTTAAACGCACGAGGGTTGGCCATGCCGCTTTTCTCGCAACATACCGCCCGGTTCTCGCCGGACGTTCCTTTGGAGGGCACCAGTTCTCGCGAGCTGCTCAAGCGGTACCAGCCGCTCGAGACGCTTGCGACCGGCGGTTTTGGCTCCATCGAGATCTGCCGCGACACGCACCTGCGCCGCCGCGTCGCCATTAAGCGCATCCCCCTTATCAACGGCGCCGGCATGCCCGCCAGCGACATCATGGATGTCCTGCGCGAGGCGCACACTGCCGCCATGCTTCAACATCCCAATATCGTGCAGGTCATCGACTTTACGCATGACACCGCCTATGCCTACCTGGTCATGGAGTATGTCGACGGTATGTCGCTGGCCGAGTTTTTGCATCGCGTGGACGGCCACTCGCTCACCTTTGACGAGGCCGCGGCCATTGCCGATGCCCTGGGCCAGGCGCTCACCTTCGCCCATAGCAATGGCGTACTCCACCTGGACATTAAGCCCGCCAACGTGCTCATCGACCACTCGGGCAATGTAAAGCTCACCGACTTTGGCATGGCGCGACTGTCGTCCGCCGGTGGCTTTGGCGGCTCGCGCGGCGGCACCATCGGCTACATGCCGCCCGAGCAGCTCGATATCGAGACCGGCACGGTCGACGAACGCGCCGATGTCTTTGCCCTTGCCTGCGTTGTCTATGAGGGCTTGTGCGGCAGCGCTCCCTTTATGGCGGCCACGCCCGCCGACTCGCTCGACCGCATCATCGGCGGCGCCACCTATCCCAGCGAGCTGATACCACACTTTCCCCCGGGAGCCGAGGCCGCGCTCATGAGCGCGCTCTCCCCCATGCCGCAGGACCGCCCCAACAGCATCGAGGCATTTTGCGACCAACTCCTTGCCGGTCTGGGCAGCGTGCGCGAGGGCCGTCGCAGTCTGGAGCAAATGGTTGGCGAGCTTTCGGATGACGAGCAGGAGCTCGACGATATCGAGCCGTCGTACTACGAGGACGACGCCATCGAGGTCGACCCCGCGCTCGGCTGGGCGGGCACGCGCTGGAGCCATGCGCGCGACTACACCATGCACGCTATCTCGGCGCTAACGTGCGGCGCCTTTAGCTTTTTGCTGATGCAAACGGCCGGGGTCGCGGCGCTTCCCGGCCTAGTCATTGCGGCTATCGCGATCGGAGCGGCGGCTGGCCTGGCCCCCCAGATCGGCTCGGCCATCTCGGCTGTGGGCTTTTTGGTGCTCATGGCCAACGCCACCATGCAGGCGCAGGGCATCCTGTCGATGTTGCCCGTCGCGGTGATCTTTGCCGCTGCCATGTCCGGTTGGTGGATCGCCTGGGGTCGCACCGAGGCTGCCGCGAGCGCCGCGCTCACCTGTGCACTCGCGCTTGGCTGTCTGACTGGCAATACCTTCCTGGCAGCTGGGGTCGCCGCCGGCGTCGCGTCATTTTGGCTCGGCCCGGCAAGCGCCGCCGCGGCAACGGGCATGGGTGTGCTTTTTGCCCGTCTGGCGACGGTCGCGCTTTCAGCCGGAGGCGTGCTGGGGCTCGGTAACGTTGCCGCAGCGCTGGAAGACCCGCTCCTTTGGGCTGCCTTTGTGCTGGTCGCGACAACTGCCGCAGCGTCATCTGCACTGCTCAATGCCCATGCCAAGCGTGCCGACCAGGGCTCAAACCTTGCCGCAATCGCCGCCATCGCCGTCACCGGCATCGGCTGCGCAGCGGCATCCTGTCTTGCACACCATATGGAAATTGCCAGCCTTGCAGCCGCGGTCGCCGCCAAGGCGGCAGTTGCGGGAACCCTATCCTCTATAATCGTTGGGATATGCCTATATTTGCTCGGATACCAAAGAACCTATACGGAGAGTGATCTTTCGTGAACTTCCTGAACATCTTCGAGGACCACGTGGCCGGCATCTTCGGTGCCACCCGTGCCCCGTTCTCCTTTAAGAAGCTTGCCAAGCAGGCCGCTCGCGACATGGAGGATCAGACTCTGGTGATTAACGGCGTCAACACGGCGCCGGCACTCTATACCATCCTGATCGCCGCCGACGACGATCCCATGCTCGCCCCGTTCTACCCCGAGCTTTCGCGCGAGGTCCGCGAGTTTGTGAAAGCGCAGGCCGAAAAGCGCCGCTATGTCTTTGTCGGCGAGCCCCTCGTGCGCTTTATGATCGATCCGCAGCTGCGCGCCGGCAAGTTCTCGGTCTTTGCCGAGAACGTCGATGCCCCCACGCTCGGCCGCCTGTACGAAGAAGAGCGCGCCTATCAAAACGGCCTGGGCCAGAACAACTCCGCGGCAAGCCGTGCCGCCAGCGCCCCGCGCGCCGGCCAGCAGCAGTTTGCTGCCCCGCAGCAGCAGCGCCCCGCCGCCATGCCCCAGCAGCAGCCGACGCCTCGCGCCGCCGCTCCCGACCCGCTTGCCGTGGCAGACCCCTTCGCGCCTAGCGTCCCCGACCCCGCCGCCGCACCCATCCCGGTGCCGCAGACCGTCTCGCGCGACGCGCTTGCCGGCATGGGCGGAGCCGCCGCGACCGGTGCCGCCGTGGGCCTAGGCGCCGCAGCCGGCATCGCCTCCAACATGGCGAGCACTCGCGCCCCACAGCGCCCGCTCGCCCAGCTCGTCGACGTCGTGAGCGGCGAGAGCCATAGCATCACCTCCGCACAGGTGACTATCGGTCGCGAGCGCTCAGTTTCCGATATTGCCCTGCGCGACCCCAACGTGTCGCGCCGCCACGCCCAGCTCACCTTTACGGGCTCGGATTGGTCGATCGAGGACCTCAATTCCACCAACGGCACGCTCGTCAACAACCGCCGCATTACGCGCTGCCCGCTGCGCAACGGCGATCTGCTGACGTTTGGCCTGAGCACCTTTGAATTTAGGGGATAGTCTCTTATGAACATCGATATCGTCCTTTTTGCAGGCCGCATCGTCCTGGTCGCCCTGCTCTATATCTTCCTGTTCGCCGTCATGAAGACCGGCGTGGGACTTGTGCGCGGGCAGCGTCGCGACTCGGCTATCTGGACGATCGATGTGGACAAGGGTCCGCGCGGTATCCGCGGCATCCACGTAGACATGCTCGGCCCCGTCATCGTCGGTCGCTCGCCATCTTCGGACATCTGCATCAACGAACCGTTCGTCTCGGCCTCGCATGCGCGCTTTTCGCTGCAGGGCCCGGCGCTCATCATCGAGGACCTCAACTCGCTTAACGGCACGCTCGTCAACGGCCGCCAGCTTGTGGAGCCCGCAACGCTGCGCGAGGGCGACGAAGTCCAGATTGGCGACGTGGTCATGAAGGTGAACCGTCGATGATCGACGAGGAGAACAAGTCCGCAACCATGACCGAGGCACCGGCTGCCGCCGTAGCTGCACCGGCCCACGCCGCTCCGGCGGACTCCACACCCGTGGAGCCCGAGGACACCGTGTTCTCCCTGCCTCTTTCGCATGTAACGCATGATATTTCGGATCTCGCCGATAACGAGGGCGAAGAGGATGCCGTAGCGGCGCCCATCGGCGCACATGCTGCGGAACAGCCCACAGCGCCCGAAGCAACCCCGGCGCCGGCTCACTTTGCAGAGCCCGTCGCCGCGGCAATCAACGAGAGCGCTGCGGTGTTTGCGGCACCCGAGCCTATAGACGTCAGCCCGCAAGACGACGAGTCGACCGCCCGCGTGTCCGAGGAGCCCGACTCCCCGGACACCGGCGATTCCGAATCAAACGCCAAGACCGACACCGTCTCTCCCGGTGACACAGCCGAGATCGACGTAGCCGCCGTTGAAGCCAAGCTCAAAGACCCCGGCTCGACCATGAGCTTTGAGCCCCTGACCGAGGAGCGCATCGAGACCGACTCGACCTATGATGCCGGCACCACCACGCAACTCATGTGGGGCGCCCGCTCTGACGTTGGCTGCGTACGCCCGCACAATGAGGATTCCTACCTGGTGCAGTCGCCGCTCTTTTGCGTATGCGACGGCATGGGTGGTCACGCTGCCGGCGAGGTAGCCTCTTCCATCGCCGTTGAGACTATTGCCAAGACGGCCCCGCAGTCCGCCGACGCCGCACGCCTGGCGGCAGCCGTCGAGGCCGCTAACGCCGCCGTAATCGAGGCCGCCTTGAATGGCCTGGGCAAGCCCGGCATGGGCTGCACAGCCACTTGCGCCTATATCGAAAACGATACGCTCGCCATCGCCCACGTGGGCGACTCGCGCGCCTACCTGCTCCACGAGGGCACGCTCATCCGCGTGACCCGCGACCACTCCTATGTGGAAGAACTCGTGGACGCCGGCGAGATTACGGCAGATGAGGCTCGCGTCCACCCCAACCGTTCGGTCATCACCCGTGCGCTGGGCTCGGACCCCGCCATGTATGCCGACCACTTCACTCTGCATATCGAGGAAGGCGACCGCCTGATCCTGTGCTCTGACGGCCTTTCGAGCATGATTCCCGATAGCGATATCGAGAACATCGCCACGCAGTCCTCAACCGCGCAAATCTGCGTCGACAACCTAGTGGACGCGGCGCTTGCCGCCGGCGGCCACGACAACGTGACCGTAGTAGTCGTTGACCTGGTTGACGATGGCGTTATGCGCGAGGCGCAACGCGTGCGTCGCCGCAACGTCACCATCGGCGTCGTCTTAGGTCTCGTCTTGGTGCTGGCGGCTGCCATCTGGGCCTACACGGGTGTCACCGGCTCGTACTACCTGGGTACCTACCAGGGCAATGTCGCCGTCTGGCGCGGCCTGCCCGGCAAGCCGCTCGGACTCAAGCTCCACTGGCTCGAAAGTGAAACCAGTATCAAGCTGTCCGACCTGCCCGAAGACACGCAAAACCGCCTCAAGGCGGGCATTCCGCAAACAAGTGTCGACGATGCGCAGGACACGATATCCAAGTACCGCCACCAGATCGACGAGGAGCAGACCCGCCAGGTGATCGACGCGCAAACGATTCGCGACAACACCGACCAGGGATCGACCTCCGAATCAGATTCCGAGAAAACCGCCGAACAGTCCGCCGAGGCCGAAGCCTCCGAAAAGAACTAGAAAGGGAGTGCCGCTTATGAGTCGCCGCAACACCGAGCTGCTCTTGCTCATCGCCTCGGCGTTCCCCGTCATCCTGCTGTATGCGATGTACGTGCTCACCGCGGGCGCCGCCATCTCCTTTGAGACGCTCGCGGTGCCGATCGGCCTCTTTGCCGCCTTCGCCGCGGCACATATCGCCGTGCGCATCTTGGCGCCCGGCGCCGACCCCGCCATCCTACCCATCGTATTTATACTTTCGGGCATCGGCATCACGTTCGTGACACGCCTCGCCCCCGCTCTCGCCATCTCACAGCTCATCATCCTGTTTGTCTCGGTGGCGCTCATGGTGGGAACGCTCGCGTTGGTTAAGAACCTCGACGTAGTCATGCGCTACAAGTACACTTTTGGCATTATCGGCATCATTCTGCTGATGCTGCCTATCTTTATCGGCACCACGATCTCGGGCTCCAAGCTGTGGATTCGCATCGCGGGCTTTACCATCCAGCCCGGCGAGTTCGCCAAAGTCTTTATCGTGCTGTTCTTGGCCGGGTACCTGGCCGAGAACCGCGAGCTGCTCTCCATCTCCAACCGCAAGATCCTGGGCTTTAAGATCCCTCGCCTGCGACTGCTGCTGCCGCTGTTTGCCGTGTGGGGCGTGTGCCTACTCGTTGTCGTCTTCGAACGCGACCTGGGTTCGGCCGTGCTGTTCTACACCATCTTCTTGCTGATGCTCTACGTTGCCACGGGTCGATTCTCGTATGTCGTTATCGGCCTTGCGCTCTTGGCCGTCGGCGCCGTGGGCGCCTACAAGTTCCTGTCGCACGTTCAGGTGCGCTTCCAAGTTTGGGTCGATCCGTTTAAGGACGCCCAGGGCCAGGGCTACCAGATCGTCCAGTCGCTCTTCTCGCTTGCCGATGGCGGTCTGGTCGGTGTTGGTATCGGCAACGGCATGGCCAACAACATCCCTGTCGTCGAGTCCGACTTTATCTTCTCTGCCATCGGCGAGGAGATGGGCCTTTTGGGCGGCGGCGCCGTGCTCATTCTGTTTATGCTCTTTGCCGTGCGTGGCCTCACCACGGCTGCCCGCGCTAAATCCGACCTCGCCGCCTTTAGCGCCACGGGCCTTACGGCCGCCATCAGCTTCCAGGCCTTTTTGATCGTGGGCGGCGTTACCCGCCTGATACCGCTGACCGGCGTCACCCTGCCCTTTATGAGCCAGGGCGGTTCCTCGCTGCTGGCAAGCTTTATCATCGTCGCGCTCCTGCTGCGCGCCGGTGACGAAGCGACCGGACGCGAGGCCGAGCTTACCGGCACCGGCACCATGACCGCCATCACCGATGATCAGGTCGCATCCGCCGCCGCCCCGACGGGCACGCGCTTTGCCACCTCGTCTTCCTACGGCAGCGGCAGCCATTCCGTCGGCTCGCGCATGCGCCGTCGCCTGCTCGACACGCCTGAATCCGGTGTGCTCGGCCGCGTGGCGCTCGCCAACCGTCTAACCCGTGCGGTGCTCGCCTTTACGGCGCTGTTCGCCATCCTTATCGGCAACCTCACCTATGTCCAGGTCATCAAGGCCAAGGACTACCAGGACATGCCGACCAACAACCACACCATCGCCCGCTCCAAGTACATCCAGCGTGGCTCCATCATCACGTCCGACGGCGTGACGCTGGCCGAGTCGCTGCAGCAGGAGGACGGCACCTACGCCCGCTCCTACCCCAACGGCAATATGGCCGCGCACGTGGTGGGCTACGTGAGCCAGCAGTATGGCACCGCTGGCATCGAGAGCGTCATGAACGACACGCTCACCGGCTCCAAGGATTACTCCAGCTGGAACAACGCCATCGCGTCGCTCGCGGGGCAGACCCAGCCGGGCAATACCGCCAAGCTCACCATCGACTCGCGCATCCAGACGGCTGCCGAGCAGGCGCTCAAGGGCTTTAAGGGCGCTGTGGTGGTCATGGATCCGCGCACCGGTGCGGTCCTTGCGTGCGCGAGCTCGCCCACCTACGACAACACCAACATCGATGCGCTGCTCCAGTCGGGCGGCGGCGAGGACGGCTCCATGTACAACCGTGCCATGGACGCACTGTACACCCCGGGCTCGACCTTTAAGGTCGTCACGCTCTCCGCGGCACTCGAAACCGGCACCGCCAGCCTTACCAGCACGTACCAGGCGCCCGGCTCCATGGACATCGGCAACGCGCCGGTCACCAACTATGCCAACGAAAGCTACGGCACCATCAGCCTGCAGCAGGCCTTCGCCGTGTCGTCCAACGTCGTCTTTGGCCAGGTGGCCAACGAGATTGGCGCCAGCTCGCTCGTCCAGTTTGCCAACGCCTTTGGCTACGGCCAAAAGCTCGGCCAAGATCTGACCTCCGCCGCCTCCATCATGGCCGACCCGTCGCTTATGACCGAGTGGGAGACCGCTTGGGCAGGCGCCGGCCAGCCCGTCGGCATGGACCACACGCCTGGCCCGCAGACCACCGTTATGCAGAGTTGCGTGATCGCCGCCGCTATCGCCAACAGCGGCGTGGTCATGGACCCGTTCTTTGTGTCCCAGATACTCGCCCCGGACGGAACCGTGGTTAAGACCACGCAGTCCCGCTCTCTGGGCCAGGCTGTCAGCTCTGCCACGGCCGACCAGGTCAAGCAGGCCATGCTCGCCGTCGTCCAGTCCGGTACCGGCACCGATGCCCAGATTCCGGGCGTCAAGGTTGCCGGCAAGACCGGTTCGCCCGAGACCGGCGGCACCAACGTCAACTCTACGTTTGTTGGCTTTGCACCTTACGATTCACCCACGGTTGCCATCTCGGTGGCCCTGGAGGATTACGACAAACACGACGTCAAGGCGGCTAAGATTGCCGGTATCGTCCTGACCGCGGCGCTCGCCGCACAGGGGGCGTGATGCCCGTGATCAAAGCGGATACTTGGGACGCGCCACGGCCGATGAGCTAGCGGCTACGCGCCACACGGCCCCAGCGGCCACACATTTGGTACTACACACATCGTTGAGCGAATAGTTATGTTAGGAGCAGGAATGGAACAGAGGGTCCTCGGGGGAAGATACCTCCTCAAGGATAAGGTGGGGACAGGCGGTATGGCGACCGTCTACCGTGCGCAGGACCAGGTCCTCGACCGCACGGTAGCCGTCAAGATCATGCTGCCGCAGTATGCTGGCGACGCAACCTTCGCCGCACGCTTTAAGCAGGAGGCCCAGGCAGCAGCCGGTCTCTCCTCCCCCTATATCGTGGGCGTCTACGATTGGGGCAAGGACGGCGACACCTATTACATCGTCATGGAGTACCTGCGCGGCACCGACCTTAAGAGCGGCATCAAGAGCCACGGCGCCCTCGACCCCAAGAAGGTCGCCCAGATCGGCTCGCAGATCAGCTCCGCGCTTTCGGTCGCCCACAAGCACGAGATCATCCACCGCGACATTAAGCCGCAGAACATCATGGTGCTGCCAGACGGCAACATCAAGGTGATGGACTTTGGCATCGCGCGCGCCAAGAACAGCCACCTCACGCAAGACAACAACGTGCTGGGAACCGCCCACTACGTCAGCCCCGAGCAGACCCGTGGTCAGGACCTCGGCCCCACCTCGGATATCTACTCGCTGGGCGTCGTGATGTACGAGTGCGCCACCGGCCGCGTTCCCTTTGACGGTGACGACGCTATCTCGGTCGCACTCAAGCAGGTCAACGAGCTGCCTATTCCGCCGAGCCAGATCAACTCCGGTGTCGACGCCGACCTTGAGCGCATCATCCTCAAGTGCATGGAGAAGGACCCGGCAAACCGCTTCCAGACCGCCGACGAGCTGCGTCAGGTGCTCAACAGCTACCTGTCGGGCCGTGCCGTCAACATCTCGGAGCCCACGCGCATCATCGGTGCCCCCGGTGAGCTGGGCGCCACCAAGACTCGCGAGCTTTCCGATCAGACGCGCGCCATGGTGCGTCCCGTCTCGGGCGTGAGCGGCCAGAATACCGCCCGTAGCTCGGTTTCGGGCTCCACCGGCTCCTACGAGGTCGAAAAGCCCAAATCCAACAAGAACAAGATCATCGCCGCCGTGGTGGCAGCCGTTGCCGTCATCGGTATCGTGGTGGCCTTTGCCACAGGACTCTTTGGCGGCGAGCAGGTCACCGTGCCCGATGTGCTAGGCAAGGACCAGCAGACTGCCGTCGAGCAGATCAAGGAAGCCGGCCTCGAGGTCGGCACCATCGACCAAAGCTACAACGACGATGTCGACGAGGGCAAGGTCGCCGAGCAGACGCCCAACGGCAACACCAAGAAGGCCAAGGGCACCAAGGTGAACCTGGTAATCTCCAAGGGCCCCAAGCCCTCCGAGAAGGTCGAGGTTCCCCGGCTGGTCGGCCTGACCAAGGACCAGGCAGAAGCCGCGCTGGCAAGCGTTGGCCTGAAGGGCAACGCCTCCGAGGAGGCCAACGAGGCCGATGAGGGCCAGGTCTTTGAGCAGGGCACCGAAGCCGGTAAGGAAGTCGAGAAGGGCACGACCATCTCGTACAAGGTCTCGAGCGGCCCGGATACCACGTCCGTCCCCGACCTGACCGACATGACCGAGGCCCAGGCGCGCAACGCCCTCGATATGGCAGGCTTTGGCGTCGACGTGAGCTACCAGGAGAACGACTCGGTTACCGAGGGCACCGTGATTAGCTGGAACCCCAGCGGCAAGCAGAAGCCTGGCGCCACGATTACCGTCGTCATTGCCAAGAAGTCCGGCAAAGCCAGCGTTCCGGGCAACCTGTACGGCAAGAGCATCTCCGCCGCCGTTACCGCGCTCAACAACGCCGGGTTCTACAACATCGCATTCTGCGATCAGAACGGTAACCCCGTGAGCGGCAACGAAAACGCCACCGTTACGGGCGTCTCCCCCACCGGCAAGCAGTCTACCGACAGCACGATTACGCTGACGGTTGCACTTTCTGGCTCGGGTTCGGGTTCAGGCACGAGCACGGGCGACGATTCCGGTACGACCAACTAGTCGCCACCCAACCGCTCATTACGGCTCTCGCCGCAAACATATTCGCTCACAGGCGCCCGCTTGCTCCCCCCCCCCGGCAAGCGGGCGCTTCGTTTTTGACATGGCATGAACCAGAAGAGCCCGGTACCGTGACGGTGTACCGGGCTCGATCAATCTCTGGTGTCCCCGGGCTGATTCGAAAACTCCCCCCCGCGGGGAAATTGGTGACGCGGGTGTCGACGGTCCTAATCCGTCGGCAGCTCCCACAAACCAGAAACGGCGCCGCTCTCGCGACGCCGTTATAATCTTCTGGTGCCCCCGGGCGGATTCGAACCGTCGACACCCGCTTTAGGAGAGCGGTGCTCTATCCCCTGAGCTACGGAGGCATGTTGTACTAGTGTAGCAGATTTACACGTTGTGATGCAGCGTGTAGCCACTCTTCGAAGTTGCGGTGGAACAGCCCTCCGGAAAGTGCGTCCCACTATCCAGGCAAATTCTGGGTCAGACTTTCCCCATGGGACCTCGCTGGGAAACTGTGTCCCAGAATTTCGACTCGAAACGGGACACGGTTTCCCAAACGGGCCCGTTCCGGAAACTACATCCCGCAATCGGCACTCGAACCGGGATGCACTTTCCCGATCGAGCCTCATGGGAAACCGCGTCCCACTTTAGGGGGGCGCTCTTTAATGGCTAGTTGCCTTTGTGGAAGAGGTTTTTGATAACGGAGGGGATGCTCTTGGCGCCCTTAGCCGTCACATCGATAAAGTCAGGCGAACGCACGAGCTTATCCTCGTCGACGTACTTGCGGACCGCGCACAACGTCTCTTTGTCGTCGCGCGTCGAAAACGTAAAGTGACCGTTGTCCTTGGTGAAGATGGCAAAACGCGTAATCTTCTTGGTGCCGCGCAAAACCTCGGCGGCAATATAGTCGACCTCGTCCCACGGGATTTGGATATAATCCTCGGGATTACGCTCGTTATAGTACTCAAACGCCTTATTGCCCACCATCACGTTACCGTGACTGGTAAGCCCCATCAGGCAGGTTGCCGGCGTTGCCAGATCGACCGTGCTGTTCTGAGATTGCGCCATACGCGCCTCGCCCTCCAATAAAAACAATCGGACCGCATCCAGTGTACCCACCGGGTGCGGTCCGTTTCAATGGCTCAAAAGCCCTTGCCTAGCAACTCTCGGTCTTAAGCCGAAGCGTGCTTACATGAAGCCGCAGACGCGACCGATGATGCCGACGGCGAAGAGAGCCAGGATGATGACGATCGGGCTGACCTTCTTCTTGAGGAGCTTGCAGACCAGAAGGGTCAGGCACACGGCGGCAAGGCCGGGGATGAGCTGATCGAGGTTGGCCTGAAGCGTGGTGACCTTCACCGGGTCGAGTGCGTTGGCACCGACAGAGCTGTACATCGTCAATGCCTGCTTGATGCCCTCAGAACCGGCGGGCAGGTTGGCCCAGTCGATATAGGCGCCAGCGGACTGCGTGACCTTGGAGACGACCGGGGTGAAGGAGATGGACACCCAGCGCTCGACCAGGGCGCCGATGATGAACATACCCAGGATGGAAGCACCCTCGGTGACCTTGCCCATCAGACCGCCGGAGAGGTCCTTGGCGATGGAGGAGCCGACCTTGTAGCCAAACTCCTGCGTGTACCACAGGAAGGCGTAACGGATGATGTTCCACGCGAAGAAGAACAGCAGCGGACCGGCGATGCTGCCGGACAGGGCCAGGGAAGCGCCCAGTGCACCCAGAATCGGGCGAAGGGTGAACCAGAAGGCGGGGTCGCCGACGCCGGCGAGCGGGCCCATCATACCGACCTTGACGCCCTGAATGGCGACGTCGTCAATCGGAGCACCGTTGGCGCGCTCCTCCTCGAGGGCGAGGGTAACGCCAATGACGGGGGCGGAAACATAGGGGTGGGTGTTATAGAACTCCAGGTGGCGCTTAAGAGCGGCAATCTGGTCATCCTTGCTGGTGTAGAGCTTCTTGATCGCAGGGATCATTGCGAAGCACCAGCCGCCGTTCTGCATACGCTCGTAGTTCCACGAGCCCTGAAGGAACTGATGACGGAAGCAAACCTTCTTACGGTCAGCCTTGGTGAGCTGAATCTTGTTCTCTGCCATATGTATCACTCCCCTCCTACTCGTAATCGTTCAGAATGTCGCCGAGCGGGTCACCGGAGCCACCGCCCATGCCGCCACCCTGCTTGGCCAGATCCTTAAGGCCAAGGTAGATGAGGGCAAGGGAGATGCCGATGAGGCCAAGGGCGATCAGCGTGAGCTGAGGGATGGCAGCAAGGACAAAGCCGAGGATGAAGAACGGCCAGGTCTCCTTGGTGGCCATCATGTTGATGACCATGGCGTAACCGACGGAAGCGACCATGCCGCCGCCGACAGCCATGCCGCCGGACAGCCAATCGGGCATAGCGTTAAGCGCGTTGGTAACGGCCTCGGCCGGGATGATGCACAGAAGTACTGCCGGGATGGCGATACGAACACCCTGCATGAGGATGCCGGCGTACTGCCAACGCTCGATGCCGGCGAAGTCGCCCTTCTCGGCGCAGGCGTCCATGCCGTGAACCATAGCGGTAGCCAGGGTACGGCAGATCATGGTCAGGAACAGGCCAGCGACCGACAGCGGGACGGCGACGGCGATGGCGGCGGTAACGGCCTTGGCCGAATCGGTGGCGCCACCGTTGAGGGCGAGCACCATGATGATCGAAGAAGCGACCGAGGCCAGAGCGGCGTCAGGCGCGACGGCGGCGCCGACGTTAGCCCAGCCAAGGGCCATCATCTGGAGCGAACCGCCCAGGAGGATGCCCTCCTGAAGGTGACCGGTTACGAGACCGATAAGCGTGCATGCCACGAGCGGCTGATGGAACTGGAACTCATCCAGAATGCCTTCCATACCGGCAAGCAACGCGACAATCGCAACAAGCAGAATAGTGATTGCAGACATGTATCGGACCCTCCTTTACTATGCTTGAGCGGCCAGTTCGGCCTTAGCTTTCTTCAACATGGCGTCGAGATCCTCGGAGGAATCCGAAGGAACCTTGCGGACCTCGAACTTGACGCCCTTGGCCTTGAGAGCCTCGATGGTCTTGACATCGTCATCGCCCATAGCGACAGCGTTAGTGACGACGACCTTGCCCTTGGAGTGGGCCATGGAACCGATGTTGGCTTCCTTGATGTCGACGCCGGCCTCGATGGCCCTGAGCAGATCCTGCGGGTTCTCGAACAGCAGCATCGCCTTGGTGTCGCCAAAGCGCGTGTCCTTGACGACCTCGGCCATCTTCTTGATGGGCACGACGTTGGCGTGGACTCCCGGAGGGGCAGCCTGCTCGATCATGGTCTTGCGGAGCTCGTCGTGAGCAACGCCGTCGGAGACCACGATGATGCGGTTGGGGTTGATCTGCTTGGTCCACGTGGTGGCCACCTGACCATGCAGCAGACGCGTGTCGATACGGACGTGGGCGATCTTGATGTGCCCGTCGCCGATCACCGTTCCCGGAGGAATGGCCCCCGCAGGAGCAGCGGCGGCCGCAGCCGGCTTCTTCTCCTCGGGCTCCAGAGACTCGGGCTTGACGCGCACGCCGGCCTTAGCCTCAGTCACGAGATGTTTTGCGATCGCATGTGCAGTGTTCTTTGCGTCAAAGCGCTGCGAATATGCCTCGATGAGCATAGGCAGGTTGACACCGGTGACGATAGCCCAGGAATCATGGCCCTCGATGAGACCGCTGATCTGGTTGAAGGGCGTGCCGCCCCACAGATCAACGAGGAAGAGCACCTGCTCCTGGTCCTCGAAGGAAGCGATTGCTTCCTCGACCTTGGCACGGAAGTCGTCGGGGCCCATGCTCGGCTCGAGCGAGACCACGGCAACAGACGGCTGATCGCCAAAGACCATCGAGCCCGTCTGCTTGATTCCAGCCGCCAAGTCACCATGGCTAGCAAGAACAATACTTACCATCACATAACCTCCTTTTTGTCTACGTATTTCCTACACGACAATAAAGGAGTATACCTGTTCGCCTTGTGGATTTATAGCTAAATTCGCAAACGGTTGCATTATTTGTTTAAACGTCTAAGTTTGTTACAAATTGATTACGTTGCTGATTTACAGCTCATTGCCTACTAAAACGTGATTTCCCAATTACTTTCACAGATATATACAGACACTCTGTTCATTAACGCCGCTTTTAGGTTAATCCCAATGCGCCTGCGTGCCGCTATTTTGTTTAAACAGACATAACTTGACTAATTGTATAACTTATGCTCTAGCGCAAGTAGTCGGGGGGGGCGGGGGTTAACCAAGAGTGAAAAAAGAACAGCCCCCACGCCGAGGGGCGAGGG
>CATXLW010000023.1:0-38081 GCA_958371715.1 uncultured Collinsella sp. | reverse complement strand
TAAACGATATTACAAACGTACTACATCCTTCAGAAATGAGCGCAAAATCTCTCTCGGACGTACGCGTGTAATACACTAGCCTTTATATCCTATCGAGAATAATCCTAACCTGCCAAAACCCCTGCAATACACCCGTATTGCAGGGGTTACGCTCAAGTTTGCCCCCTGCAACTGCGTATATTCAACCTGTATACCGTTGGAGAAATTCTATCGAGTGCCTGTTTCGCCGCATGCATTCGATACGTCGATGCCAGGCCACGGGCGGCCTGGGGCAATGTCGACAGGGTCTCTCCGGCAAGGGATTCAGGAGGGAGTGAACAACATGGGCAATAAACGAGTCGTAGCCGATTCCTCGCGCTGCATTGGGTGTCAAACCTGCATGGCGGCGTGTATCGAGGCACACGACATCCCCGGCAACATCGCCGCGCCGCGCCTGCGCGTGACGCGCACGTACGAGATCTCCGCACCGGTGGCTTGCCATCACTGCGAGGATGCCCCGTGCGCCAAGGCCTGCCCCACGGGCGCCTTGTTCTTTGATCCAAAGAACCATCGTATCGGCGTCAACGAGGACAACTGCATCGGCTGCAAGAGCTGCGTCATGGCCTGCCCCTTTGGCGCCGTGAGCGTGGCGACCACGCAGGTCCCCGTCTTGATGGGCGACGTGCGCGTGGGTTCGCAGACTAAGAGCTTCGTGCTCAAGTGCGACCTGTGCGTGGACCGTCCCGGCGGTCCGGCGTGTGCCGAGGCGTGCCCGACCAAGGGCCTCACCCTGGTAGACGAGGAACGCCTGGTAGAACTGACTGCCGAGCGTGCCCGCGCCACCATCGAAAACGAGGCGTAAGCGGGCGGCTAAACAAGCCCAACGATTGTCAGATACGTACCGATTAATCGGTAGCAGAGAAAGGAAGGAGGGTGTCATGGAGAAGCATAAAGTGATCTGCCCGTATTGCGGCGCCGGTTGCCAGTTTAACCTCTTGGTCCAAAACGGCCAGGTCGTGGGTACCGAACCGCTCAACGGCATCACCAATCAGGGCGAGCTGTGCCTTAAGGGCATGAGCGGCTACGACTTCATCAACGACACCAAGATCTTGACTCCTCGCGTACTGCACCCGATGATCCGCCGCACTAAGGGCGCGGATCTTGAGCGCGTAAGCTGGGACGAGGCACTGGATTTCACCGCATCTAAGATGCAGGCCATAATTGACGAATATGGTCCTAACGCTGTCATGACCACCGGCTCCTCGCGAGGCGGCGGCAATGAGGCGAACTACGTCATGCAGAAGTTTACGCGTGCGTGCATCGGCACCCACAGCGTGGACAACTGCGCCCGTACTTGACACGGCCCTACTGTCCTCGGTCTGATGGACACGGTTGGTTCAGGTTGCATGTCATGCTCCATCCCCGGTATGGAGGATGCGGGCTGCATTTTCCTCTTCGGCTATAACCCTGCCGATTCGCACCCCATCGTCGCAAGGCGTATCGTGCGAGCCAAAGAAAAGGGTTGCAAGATCATCGTCGCCGACCCGCGCCATATCGAAACCGCGCGTATCGCCGATATCTACCTTCCGATCAAGAACGGTTGCAACGTCGCGTTCCTCAACGCCTTTGCCAACTGTCTGGTCAACGATGGCCTCTACGACAAGGAATTCGTCGCCGAGCACACGAACGGCTTTGACGAGTGGTGGGAGACCATCAAGAACTACACTCCCGAATCCGTTCAGGACATCACGGGTGTCGATCCCGCGCTGATCCACCAAGCTGCCGAGATGTACGCCACGGCGAAGCCTTCTGCCATCATTGGCTGGGGCATGGGCGTATGCCAGCAGAAGCAGAACCTGAAGACGGTGCACACCATCGCCTCCATCGCCTGCGTTGCCGGCCAGATCGGCAAACCCAATTCCGGCCTCGCGCCCGTGCGCGGTCAGAATAACGTTCAGGGCTCCTGCGATATGGGCATGCTGCCCAATCTGTACCCTGGCTACCAGAAAGTCACCGACCCCGCCGCTCGCGCCAAGTTTGCCAAGGCTTGGGGCGTGCCCGAGGAAAAGCTCCCGCTCGAGGAGGGCTATAAGCTCACCGACCTGGGCCACTTGGTCGACGAGGGCAAGGTGCACTGCTTCTACAACTACGGCGAGGACCCGGTGCAGACCGAGCCCGATTCGGCCGGTATGCGCAAGACGCTCTCCGAGCTGGACCTGTTCATTTGCCAGGACATCTTTATGACGCAGACGACCATGCTCGCCGACGTCATCCTGCCTGCCACCTCTTGGGGCGAGCACGAGGGTGTCTTTACCGCATCCGACCGTAGCTTCCAACACTTTGACGCGGCCGTTCCGCCCAAGGGCGAGTGCCGCCACGACTGGGAGATCTTCGCGGACCTGTCCACGCGTATGGGCTACCCCATGCACTACGACAACACCGAGCAGATCTGGAACGAGTGCATTAGCCTGTGCCCCAACTTTGTGGGTGCGACCTACGAGAAGATGGCTCCCGAGGGCGGTTACGCCCAGTGGCCGGTCAAGAGCACCGATGTGAACGACCACGGTACGGCCGACATGTTCGCAGGCGGCAAGTTCACTACCAAGGACGGCCGCGCCAACCTGATGGCGCACGACTGGGAGGCGCCCTCCGAGCTTCCCGACGATGAGTACCCGCTCATCCTGTGCACCGTCCGCGAGGTCGGCCACTACAGCTGCCGCTCGATGACCGGCAACTGCAAGACGCTGGCGCTGCTTGCCGACGAGCCCGGCTTTGTCCGCATGAATCCCGCGGACGCCCAGGCGCGCGGCATCAAGAACGGCGACATCGTCTCGATTCACAGCCGCCGCGGCCAGGTATACAGCCGCGCCGACGTGAGCGACCGTATCAACAAGGGCACGGTCTATATGACCTACCAGTGGTGGATCGGCAAGTGCAACGAGCTGACCATGCACAAGGTCGACCCGGTCTCGCACACGCCCGAGGACAAGTTCTCCGCCTGCCAGGTCGACGCCATTGCCGACCAGGTTTGGGCAGAGGGCGAGGTGGAGCGTCAGTACACCGAGCTCAAGCAGGCTCTGGTCGACGCCGCCGCTCCCCAGGACGTTGAGCCCGGCGCCGCCAAGTTCGACGACGAGACGCACGTGAATCAAATCGTGTAGTCCCGTTCTCGTTGGCTTTTTGGGCCGGGCGTCCCGTACGTTCGGGAGCCCGGCCCGTTATTTTGAAAGGAAGTGGGGATGAACCGCTTCATCGACATCAACCCGGAGAGGTGCATCGGCTGCGGAACATGCCAGTCCGCCTGTGCCGACGCCCACCGGATGCAGGGTCTTCAGGATACGCCGCGCCTGGCGCTCGTGAAGACCGGCGGTATTTCGGCCGCCCTTGCCTGCCACCATTGCGAGGGTGCCCCCTGCGCCGAGGTTTGCCCGGTGAATGCCATCGAGCACGATGGCGATCGTATCCACGTTAAGGAGCAGGAGTGCATCGGGTGCAGGCTGTGCGCCATCGCGTGCCCCTTCGGAGCCATCCATCCCGATGGCACGTCTATCGCCGGTGTCGCAGGCATGTGCGACTCGACGCCTTCGTATCCTAAGTCCCTGAGCAGCCTGCTTACGTGGGCGCCCGGCCAGTACACCTGCGCTGTGAAGTGCGACCTGTGCGCCTTCGATCCGGACGGCCCGCATTGTGTGGCGGCGTGCCCCACCAAGGCGCTGACCGTCATGGGCGGCGCGGCCGATCGCGAGCTCGACGAGGCCAAGCGCCTGCGCTCGATCGAAAACGGTCCGGCTGTCGACGTCACCGCTGTGGCCCAGGGCCTGTCCGAGAAAGCAGAAGGGAGCGTAAACAATGGATAGCATGACGCTGTTTATCGCATCGCTTGCCGTCTCGTGCATCGGTGCGCTCGCCTCGGTTCTGCTGATCAAGGCCGATAACGCCGCCAAGACCGCCGGCTGCCTTATCGGCGCCGTCGCCGCGGTGCTGTCGTTCATCGCGGGCCTCGAGGCCGTGCTTGGCGACGTTTCGTCCCTCAACACGGTCTTCTTCTTCCCGTTCGCCCGTCTCGAGCTCTTGCTCAACGGCCTTGCGGGCCTGATCGTGGTCCTCATCTCGATTCTCGCCTTTGCGGGCTTCATCTACGGTCTGTCCTACTTCGACGAGTACCCGGGCAAGGTCGGGCGC
Organism: uncultured Collinsella sp.; assembly: GCA_958371715.1. Taxonomy (GTDB): domain Bacteria; phylum Actinomycetota; class Coriobacteriia; order Coriobacteriales; family Coriobacteriaceae; genus Collinsella. The sequence continues at coordinate 33,920 of CATXLW010000023.1, read as the reverse complement.
GCCGGCTTCTTTATGAACACCTTCGTCGCCTCGATGATGCTCGTCATCACCGCCGACAACGTGTTCTGGTTCCTGGTCGCCTTTGAGCTCATGTCCCTTACGAGCTACTTCCTTGTCGTTATCGAGGAGAACAAGAACTCCATTAGGGGCGGTTGGCTCTACTTCGTCATCGCGCACGTGGGCTTCGTTCTCATCATGGCGAGCTTCCTGCTCATGACCAACGGCGTGGGCGGTTCCTTCAGCTTCAGTGATTTCCGTACGCATGACTTTGGACCCGCCGTCTCCTCCGCGTGCTTCGTCCTCGCGTTCTTCGGATTTGGCGCGAAGGCCGGTATCATTCCGCTGCACTCCTGGCTGCCCCAGGCGCACCCCGAGGCGCCGTCCAACGTGTCCGCCCTCATGTCCGGCGGCATGATCAAGATCGGCATCCTGGGAATCCTCAAGGTCGGTCTCGACCTGCTCGCGGGTTCGGGCGTCCAGCTCTGGTGGGGCCTCATGGTCCTGGTCTTCGGATCCATCTCGTCGGTCCTGGGTGTCGTCTACGCCCTCCACGAGCACGACATCAAGCGCCTGCTTGCCTATCACTCCGTCGAGAACATCGGCATCATCTTGCTCGGTGTCGGCGCGTCCATGACGGCGCACGCCCTGGGCAACGACGTCATCGCGACGATCGCGCTCATGGCCGCCCTCTACCACACGCTCAACCACGCCATGTTCAAGGGCGAGCTGTTCCTCGGCGCGGGCTCCCTGCTCTATGCTACGGGTACGCGCAACATGGAGAAGATGGGCGGTCTGTTCCGCCGCATGCCGGTCACGGCCGTCTGCTTCCTCATCGGTGCCCTTGCCATCTCGGCCATCCCGCCGCTCAACGGCTTCGTTTCCGAGTGGTTCACCTACCAGTCCCTGTTCAACATCTCGACGCTCTCCGACCCGGTCGTCATGGTGTTCGCCGTCGCCTCCGCGGCCGCCCTCGCCATCACCGGTGCCCTGGCCGTCACGTGCTTCGTGAAGGCCTACGGCGTCTCGTTCGCGAGCAGCCCTCGTTCCCAGGAGGCCGCGAACGCCAAGGAGTCCCCGGCTCCGATGTTGTTCTCGCAGATGCTCCTCGCGGCCATCTGCGTGGTACTGGGAATCGGCTCCCCGGTCATCGCCCCGGTTCTGGGCGACGTCGCCCAGAGCGTGCTTGCCGGCTCCGCCGTCACAGCCACCTCGGGCGTGTCTCTCGTGAACGAGATTTCCGGTGCCGCCACCTCCACCCCCGCGATCGCCATCGCGCTCGTGGTCCTCACCGGCCTCGCGTTCGCGTTGAGGTCCTGCCTCGGCGCCAAGGCCCCCGCTAAGAAGACCGACCCTTGGGCGTGCGGCTACGAGCCCAACGAGCACATGCCCGTCGTCGCCACGAGCTTCGCGTCCGACGTCGAACTCTTCATGGGCCCGCTCTACACCCTGCGCGAGGTATGCACCAAGATCTGCTGGTCCATCGCGCACGTGTTCCAGAAGCTCACCGGTGTCGCCCAGGGCGTCGAGCCCCTGCCCGACCGTTTCCTGGTCGATGCACCGAGCGAGGGTGCCGACAAGCTGGCCGGCCTCGCCTCCAAGATCGAGGGCGGCAACTACTCCGTATACATCTGCTACATCGTCGCGGCGCTCGTGGTCTTCCTCGTGCTCGCCGTGGTCATGGTCTAGAGAGGGGAGAGGATATTATGAACATCGTTCTTGCGATGGCGCAGGGCCTCGTGGTCATGCTGGTCGCGCCCTTCTTCTCCGGCCTCGCCCGTGTGATTCGCGCGAAGATGCACAATCGCCGCGGTCCGTCCATCCTTCAGGATTACCGGGACCTCGCGAAGCTCATGGCGCGTCCCGAGTCCGTGAGTTCCGACTCGAGCTTCGTGCTGCGCATCATGCCGCCGCTGTTCCTCGCGGTGTCGTTTATGCTCGCCATGGGCCTGCCCATGTTCACGCTCCAGAGCCCCATGCCCGTCTTTGGTGACGCCATCACCATCATGTACGCGCTCGCGCTGTCCCGCTTCTTCTTCGCGCTGTCCGGCGTGGATTCCTCCAACGCCTACGCTGGCTTCGGCGGTATCCGCGAGCTCCTCATGAGCGTGCTCATCGAGCCGTCCATGCTCATCGCGCTGTTCACCGTCGCCATCGTGTGCGGCTCCACGGACATTGCGACCATGGGTCAGCACATCGTTACGGGCAACGTCTCGAGCGTCGTCGCCGTTATCCTCGCCGGCGTCGCCTTCGCGGCCGCCTGTTACATGGAGCTCGGCAAGCTTCCGTTCGATCAGGCCGAAGCCGAGCAGGAGCTCCAGGAGGGCCCGCTCGCCGAGCTCTCCGGCCCGTCCCTGGCCATGATGAAGCTCGCCATGGGCATGAAGCAGGTCGTGGTCGTCGCTTGGTTCACCTCCATCTTCATCCCCTGGGGAGAGCCCGCGACCATCGGTGTCACCGCTCTCGTGGGCGCCGTCGTCTTCCTCGTCAAGTGCCTGGTCGATTTCGTCGTCTGCGGCGTGCTCGAGAACTCCGTTTCCCGTTCGCGCTTCAAGGTGCTCGGTAACCAGACCTGGGCCGTCGTCGGCATCGCGGTCCTCGCGTTCGTCTTCGTCGTCGTAGGCGTGTAGGGAGAAGGGAGAAACTATGTCAATCGAATCGAGCTTGTCCCTCTTTGCCATGGTGGCGATCGCCGTCCCCATGCTGGGCTCCCTGCTCATCGTCATGCTGCCGCGTCCCTACGCTAAATGGATCTGCGCCTTTGCCGGCGGCATCGCCACGGTCGCTTCCGTTGGCTTGGCCGCGACGTTTGCCGGAAACGGCATGAACGCGGTCGATGTAACCTGGGCGAGTATGGGCCAGACCTTGGTCATGGGCTTCATATTCGACCGGATGAGCACGCTGCTCGCACCCGCGTTCGTCGCTATCGGCCTGCTCGTCGTCATCTATTCGTTCCCGTACATGAGCGATAAGAATAAGGAGCATCCCGACGCGCCCCGTCGTCGCTTCTACGTGTACTTCTCCACGTTCATCGGCGCCATGGCCGGTCTCGCCTACAGCTCCACCATCGTCGGCCAGCTCGTTTTCTTCGAGATCACCGGTGTGTGCTCCTGGGGCCTCATCAGCTACTACATGACGCCCACGGCCAAGAAGGCCGGTATGAAGGCGCTCATCATCACCCATATCGGCGCTCTGGGACTCTACATCGGCGCGGCCTTCCTGTTCGCCGGAACCGGCACGTTCGCGCTGAGCGCGATCTCCCAGCTCGATTCCGGTATGAAGACCGTCGTGCTGCTGCTCATCCTGTTCGCTGCTTGGGCCAAGTCCGCCCAGTTCCCGCTCTACATGTGGCTGCCCTCTGCAATGGAGGCCCCCACGCCCGTTTCCGCCTACCTTCATGGCGCGTCCATGGTTAAGGTCGGCGTGTGCGTGTTCGCCCGCGCTCTTGCGAGCGCCGGCGATATCCCCGAGATCGTCGGTTGGGTCGCCATCATCGACGCCGTCGTGACCATGCTCTTCGGCTTCCTCATGTACCTGCCCCAGAAGGATATGAAGCGCCTGCTCGCCTTCTCGACGATCGCGCAGCTCGCCTACGTGTTCTTTGGCCTAGGCCTCTCCGTGTTCGGAAGCCAGATGGCGTTTAACGGCGCCGTCGAGCACATCTTCAACCACGCGTTCACCAAGACCCTGTTCTTCCTCATCGCTGGCTCTCTCAGCTTCACGCTGGGAACCCGTATGCTGCCCAAGATCCAGGGCCTCATGAAGAAGTACCCGGTCACGGGCGTGGGCTTTGCGGTCGCCGCGACCGCTATCGCCGGCGTGCCCCCCATGAGCACGTTCTTTTCCAAGTTCCAGATCATTTCCGGTGGCTTCGCGGTTGGTGCTACCAACACGGTCATCTTTGTCCTCGTGTGCGTCATGGTCGTCGAGACCGTCGCCACCTTCGCATGGTTCCTGCGTTGGATGGGTAAGGTCCTGCCCGGTGAGCCGAGCGAGACCGTGGCCGCCGGCCAGCCCCTTCCGCGCGCCATGGCGTTCGTGTTCGTCGTCCTCATGATCATGGTCGTCGTCGCCGGTCCTCTGTCCTCTAGTTGGATGGGTTAGGAGGTAGGACATGGGTTATTCGTTAGTCAATATCCTGGGCGGTCTTCTGATCGTGACCTCCACCATGGTGGTCGTCTCGAAGACCATCCCGTCCGCCATCAAGTGGTACGCGATCCAGTCGGTTGTCCTGGTGGGCGTGCTGCTCACCCTGGGCCTCACCACCGGTGCCACCGAGCTTCTCATGTGGGCCGCGTCGGCCTTCGTCACCAAGGTGATCCTCGTTCCGTTCATTCTCAACCGTGCCTACAAGAAGATGGGTTCGCCTGCCGATAGCACGCTGACCTCCTCCATCAAGCCGGCCTGGACCATCATCCTCACCGGTCTGGAGGTGGCCGTCTGCTTCGCGGTGGTCACGCGCCTGAGCCTGCCCACCGCCGAGGTGGCCACTCCGGCCCTCGCCATCAGCTTCGCGCACTTCTTCGTCGGCCTCACGTGCATCATCTCCCAGCGCAACATCCTCAAGCAGATCTTCGGGTACTGCCTTATGGAGAACGGTAGCCACGTGACGCTCGCTCTGCTCGCGCCCACGGCCCCCGAGATCATCGAGATCGGCATCGCCACCGACGCCATCTTCGCCGTCATCATCATGTCCGCCGTCGTCGTGAGGATTTGGAACGACACCAAGTCGCTCGACTCCCACGACCTGACCGAATTGAAGGGGTAGGCCATGGATGTTTCAATGCTGACGGTCGCCCTGCTCGCTTGTCCTCTCGTGTTCTCCCTGATTATGGCTGCGCTCCCCAAGACGACGTCCTACAACGTCTTCGCGGGGCTCAACACCATCTCCGTCGCGGCGACCCTTGTCCTTTCGGTCGTCACCGCGGGAACCATGCTCTCGAGCGGGCAGAATATCGACGCTTTGGGCCTGTGGCTCCATCTCGATTCGCTCTCGTCGATCTTCGTCCTTCTGGTAGGCATCATCGGGTTCATCACCGGCGTGTACTCCATCTCCTATATCAAGATCGATATCGAGGAGAAGACCATGCCGGCCGAGCGCACCAAGCAGTACTACGCGCTGTTCAGCCTGTTCGTCTTCACGATGCTGCTCGCCTGCCTGTCCAACAACATCATCCTCACCTGGGCGGCGGTCGAGGCCACTACGCTGTCGACCGTGTTCCTCGTGGGCATCTACAAGAACAAGCAGGCGCTCGAGGCGTCTTGGAAGTACGCGATGGTCTGCACCGCCGGTGTGGCCTTCGGCCTGTTCGGCACGCTGCTCATCTACGCGAACGCCGCCGATATCATGCCCAACGCGCATGAGGCCGCCTTCCTCACCTCCATCATGCCCTACGCCGACCAGTTCGACCCGATGCTCGTGCGCCTCGCGTTCGCGTTCATCGTCATCGGCTTCGGCACCAAGGCGGGCCTGTTCCCCATGCACACCTGGCTGCCCGACGCGCACTCCCAGGCTCCGAGCCCGGTCTCCGCGCTGCTCTCGGGCGTGCTGCTCAAGTGCGCCATGCTGGTGATCATCCGCTTCTACTCCCTGTCCATCATCACGGTGGGCGACACCTATCCGCGAACGCTCCTGCTCATCCTGGGCACGCTGTCCATCCTGGTGGCTGCCCTGTGCATCTTCAAGCAGGACGATATCAAGCGCCGCTTCGCGTACTCCTCCGTCGACAACGTCGGCGTGGTCGCGCTGTGCCTGGGTATCGGTGGCCCGCTCGGTATCGCCGCCTGCCTGCTGCACTGCATCTTCCACGGCTTCACGAAGGCGCTCGCCTTCTGCATGGCCGGTAACATCCAGCACATCTACCACACCCGCGACCTGAACAAGATCAAGGGCGTCGTCGAGATCGCTCCCGTCACGGCAGCGCTCACCATCATCGCCCTGCTCGCGCTCGCCGCCTTCCCGCCGTTCGCCCTGTTCATCTCCGAGTTCCTCACCTTCGTGGCCGGCGTTCAGTCCGGTCCCATCTGGGTGGTCGTGCTCGTGGCCATCGGCCTCACCGGCGTGTACTTCGCCCTTACCGGCATCGCGCTCAAGTCCATCTTCGGCAAGGCGCCCGAGGGCATGAAGCGCCACGAGGTGCCCGCCCTCATGATCATCCCCGAGATCGCCCTCGCGATCGTGGTCATGTGGTTCGGTATCGCCACCCCGGTCGCCATCACGAGCGGCGTCGAGGATGCAACGTCCGTCGTTTTGAACCAGAGCGTCGAAGAGCTCCACGAGGCCCCTCTCTACCGCATGGTGTTCAGTTCCCAGACCAAGACAAGTGAGGTGAATTAGCACCATGGCAGAACCTGAAAAGAAGGACTACGCTCGTCGCTGCGAAAGCCACGTCGAGGCCCTGCGTGCTGCAGTGCCGGGCGCTATCGAGAAGGTCGAATGGCAGTGCGAGGACCAGCTGACGATCACCGTCAAGCTGGACCGTCTGCCCGAGGCTGTCCACTACCTGTATTACGAGCGCTACGGCTGGATTCCTGTGATTGTCGGCAACGACGAGCGCAGTCTGTGCGGTCGCTACGCCGTGTACTACGTCATCTCCATGGAGGGGGAGGACCCCGGCTGGGTGACCGTGCGCACCGAGGTCGATCCCGCCAAGATGACGTTCCCGTCCGTGACGCCGTTCGTCCCCGCCTGCGTGTGGGGCGAGCGCGAGCTTCGCGACATGTTTGGTCTGATTCCCGAGGGTCTGCCCGATCGTCGCCGCCTGGTGCTGCCCGACGATTGGCCCAGCGGCCTGTATCCGCTGCGCAAGGACTCCATGGACTACCGTTTCCGTCCCGCTCCCGCGAGCGACATGGAAAACTACGAGTTCTTGGCCGATACCAAGGGCAAGGAGACCACGCTCGTCCCCATGGGCCCGCTGCACATTACCTCCGACGAGCCCGGCCACTTCCGCCTGTTCGTTGAGGGCGAGACGATCGTCGACGCCGACTACCGTCTGTTCTACGTGCACCGCGGCATGGAGAAGGTCGCCGAGACGCGCCTGAACTATGACGCCGTGACGTTCCTCGCCGACCGCATCTGCGGCATCTGCGGCTGCGCCCACTCGGTGGCCTATGCCGAGGCCGTCGAGCGTGCCCAGGGCATCCATGTCCCGCCGCGCGCCCAGTACATCCGCGCTATCATGCTCGAGGTCGAGCGTCTGCACTCGCATCTGCTCAATATTGGCCTGGCGTCGCACTACACGGGCTTCGACTCCGGCTTCCAGCAGTTCTTCCGCGTCCGCGAGAAGTCCATGGACCTGGCCGAGAAGCTCTCCGGTCACCGCAAGACCTACGGCCTTAACGTGATCGGCGGCGTGCGTCGCGACATTTTGGCCGAGCAGAAGCTCTCCACGCTCACGACCATCCACCAGCTGCGCTCCGAGGTTCAGGAGCTCGTCGACGTGCTGCTCTCTACTCCCAACTTTATCGAGCGTACGAGCGGTATCGGCATTCTGGACCGCAAGATCGCACGCGACTTCTCGCCGGTCGGCCCGCTTATGCGTGGCTCGGGCTATGCCCGCGACGTGCGTTTTGACCATCCCTTCGACGGCTACGCCGATCCGGACGTCCAAAAGATGCACGCCGCCACGGCCGACACCTGCGATGCCTTCGGCCGTACCGCCGTTCGCATCCAGGAGGTCTATGATTCGATCGACATGATCGAGATCATGCTCGAGAACTGCCCGTCGGGCCCCATCCTCACCACGGATTGGGAGTACACCCCGCACAAGTACGCCATCGGCGCCACCGAGGCGCCGCGCGGCGAGGACGTGCACTGGGCGATGCTCGGCAACAACCAGAAGTGCTACCGCTGGCGCGCCAAGGCCGCCACGTACAGCAACTGGCCGGTCCTGCGCTACATGTTCCGCGGCAACACCGTGGGCGACGCGGCGCTGATCGTCGGTTCGCTCGACCCGTGCTACTCCTGCACCGACCGCGTGACGGTGACCGATGTCGCCGCCAAGCGCGACCACGTGCTCGACAAGGAGCAGTTCGAGAACGTCTGGCGCGACAAGTCGCCGCTTGCGGGCGAGGGCACCATGGCCGCTCCGCTCGATGAGGAGGCGCTCTAATATGCTGAAGCTTTGGAAGGTCAACGCCAAGGCCGGCGACGCGACGGTCAAGTACCCGTTTGCGCCGTTCCCCACCAACAAGGACATGCGCGGCAAGCCCGAGCACAACGCGGAGCTCTGCATCGCCTGCGGTGCCTGCGGCGTGGCGTGCCCGGCCGATGCCATTCGCATGGACACCGACCTTGCGGCCGATACCATCACCTGGTCGATCGACTACGGTCGCTGCATCTTCTGCGGCCGCTGTGAGGAAGCCTGCCCCATGGAGGCCATCAAGCTCACCGAGGAGTTTGAGCTGGCCGTCATGAGCAAGGACGACCTCACCAGCAAAAGCGTCTATACGCTCGAGCACTGCTCGCGTTGCGGTAAGCCGTTTGCCCCGCACAAGGAGATCGACTACGCCAAGCGCCTGCTGCAAAAGGCCGGCGGCATGGAGGCCATCCAGGCCGCCCGTACCGTTGGTATGTGCCAGGAGTGCAAGCGCGAGCTCGACGCCCTGCGCGCCGCCTCGGCCGTAAAGACCGGTAACGCGCGCGGCATGGCTGCCAACGAGACGCTTGCGTCCGGTGAGCCCCAGGGCCCCGGCATGGAGTATCTGGGCGGCCACGGTGTGAATCCGGAGTATGTCGACCGCGAGCTCAACCCCGATGCGCCCGAGATCCCCGCTGGACCTGCACCGGTCGAGGGCATCATCATGGATTTTGAAACGAAGGAGGAGTAACCATGGCCGAACCCACGCTTTTGCCCGAGCGGCTCCAGTACCGCCCGACCAAGATCGAGCTCGACGAGAGCATCGAGAAGGCCAAGGCGACCCTTCTTAAGAAGATCAAGCGCTCGGTGTACGTCTACCGTGTCGACTGCGGCGGCTGCAACGGCTGTGAGATCGAGATCTTCGGTTCCATCACGCCCGTCTTCGACGTCGAGCGTTTTGGCATCAAGGTCGTGCCCTCGCCCCGTCACGCCGATGTGCTTCTGTACACCGGCGCCGTGACGCGCGCCATGCGCATGCCGGCCCTGCGCGCCTTTGAGGCCGCGCCCGATCCCAAGATCGTGGTGTCCTATGGCGCGTGCGGCTGCACCGGCGGCATCTTCTACGACAACTACTGCGTCTGGGGCGGAACGGATAAGATCCTGCCGGTCGATGTCTACATCCCCGGCTGCCCGCCCAGCCCCGCGCAGACCATCTACGGCTTTGCCATGGCGCTTGGCCTGCTGGACCAAAAGCTCCATGCCGAGACCACGGTGGAGGCTACCGGCGAGCAGGCCGATATCCTGCACCCCGGCGTGCCGTACAAGCTGCGCGTTGCCATCGAGCGCGAGGCTCGCGCCATGAGCGGCTACCGTTACGGCCGCGACCTGGCCAACGAGTTTATGGATACGCTCGAGGGTGCGCCCAAGGGCGATATCCGCGGTGCCATGGCGCTGCTCATCGACAAGCAGGACGATCCGCGCCGCGTTGAGGTCTACTCGGCGCTGCAGGATCTGGTGCTGGCCGGAGGTCGCTAGATGGAGCTCACGGACCGCTCTGGTTACTTTGCGGGCCCCGGCATGCTCGGCGGCTCTTTTGGCGATGCCTCGCGCGCAAGCGACGAGGCCGCCGAGGGCGTCGCCGACCCCTGCCTGGGCCATGCGCCCGGCCAGGTGGTCTTTTACGAGCTCACGCGTAAGTTTGTAGAGACCGAGGAAGACGTTCCCCAGGAGGCCTGCGACGTGCTGTACTACACGCTCGCCGTGGGCCACCACACCGGCGTGCTCGACTGCTTTGAGCCGCGCCTGTCGGTGCCGGTGAACGTCTTCTATTCGCTCGTCGACGCGCTGCCGGAGGGGGAGGCCAAAACCAAGTTTGAGGCCATCCGCTCCTTTGGTGAGTGCCAGCTCGACAAGGCGGCGGTGCCGTCGCTGCTCGAGGCCTGCGATGCGTTGCTCGACGAGCGCGGTTTTCGCGGTTCTGCCAAGGCCGGCATCTCGGTGTTCGATGACGACTTTGGCCTGCATGCCCAGCAGGTCGCGTTTTTGATGAAGTTCCGCGATCTGGTTGAGCGCGTGCGCGATGTGTCGGGCGTGTATCTGACGGGGAGGTTGCAGTAATGGGTCGCGTTGTGGATGGACGTGTGAACGGCGCCCCGTTTGCGGGTATCGTGCTCACGGCGGGAAGTGTGCTGCGTGCCGACGATGCCGCCGGCCCCGTGCTCTCCAAAAAGATGGAGGACGCGCCCATTGCCGGTTGGTACACCATCGACGGCGGCCAAACGCCCGAAGACGACATCATCGAGGTCAAGCGCGAGCGTCCGCCGCGCCTGGTCTTGGTCGATGCCGCCGACATGGCGCTGCCCGTCGGGTCCATCCGTTTGCTCGACAAACGCGATGTGGCCCGCAAGTCGATGTTCACCACGCATTCGCTCCCTTTGTCGATTCTGATCGAAGAGATTGAGCAATCGTGCGATGATATCGTCTTCGTCGGGATTCAGCCGGGCGACACGGAGTTCTACAACCCCATGTCCCCGGAAGTCTTTGACGCCGTCGACGCCGTGTACGACGCCGTGGCCGCCAACGACTTTTCCCACTTTGTCCGCTTGGGGCAAGAGCAGTAGGAGCACTTGTTCCATTTTGTTAGGAAAGAAGTGATTGACATGGCAGATTCCAAGGTGGAGTATCCCGCACCCGATTGCCTGGCGCCCGCCGCGATCGAGGCCAAGACCGAGGCCGCCGGCGTGACCAAGGCCAACCTGCCGGTCGCTAAGGCCTTTCTGTTGGCAATGTTCGCCGGTGCGTTCATTGCCTTCGGCGGCCTGTTCTTTACGGTGTTTTTGAGCGACAACACGCTGGGCTGGGGTGCCCAGCGCGTCGTGGGCGGCCTGTGCTTTTGCCTGGGCCTGGTGCTGGTGCTGGTGTGCGGCGCCGAGCTGTTTACCGGCAATTCGCTTATGGTCTGTGCGCTCAAGAGCAAAAAGATCACCCTGGCTCAGATGCTCAAGGCCTGGGTCGTCGTGTGGGTCGGCAATTTTGTCGGTGCCCTGTTCATCGTCTTTTTGGTGTACATGGCCGGCATCTATAAGCTCAACGGCGAGGCGGTCGCCAATTCCATGGTGAGCGTCGCCGCTGGCAAGGTGACGATCGACTGGGTGACGATCTTCTTCCGCGGCATCCTGTGCAACATCTTTGTATGCCTGGCCGTGTGGATCGGTACCGCCGGCAAGACCGTGGTCGATAAGGTTGTGGGCATTCTGCTGCCCATCGCTGCCTTTGTGGCCTGCGGTTTTGAGCACTGTGTCGCCAACATGTACTTTTTGCCCATGGGTGCCGTGATGCACGCGTGCGGCTATGGTGCCGACGTCGCCGGCGCCGATGCGCTCAACGTTGCGGGCATTGCGTTTAACCTGTCCGCTGCCACGCTGGGCAACATTGTGGGCGGTGCGGTTCTGGTCGCGCTCGGCTACTGGTTTATCTACGCCAAGAAGTCCGAGGCGTAAGATACCGTCTGTTTGACGTTGGGCCTCCCGCGGGGCGTTGCCGTGCGGGAGGCTTTTTTGGTCTGGGGCTCGTTGCCGGGCTGTTGACCTGTTGTGTTTGGCTGGTGAAAGGGGTAATCGAGATGGCATCTGCTGTGAAGCGTGACGGTCGCGCCGTGGTGACCACATGCGGGGGATGCTATGCCGATTGCGCCTTTGCGGCCCGCGTTGAGGACGGTCGCGTGGTGGCCGAGTTGCCGGTGCCGGGGCATCCATGCGCGGCGCGTGCCCTGTGCGCCCGCGGGCGGCATCGCCTGGACATGCCGTTTGATGAGCGCGATCGGATTTTGCATCCCATGCGCCGCCGAGCTGATGGCTCGGGGTTTGATGCGATTTCCTGGGATGAGGCGTTTGCCCAGATTGCCGAGTGTCTTTTGGGGATTGTTGACGAGCGCGGGCCCCGTGCGCTGGGCATGACGCTCGGCGTGCCCTCGTTCGACCGCTACTGGGGCTATCGTCTTATGCATGCGCTGGGCTCGCCCAATGTGTACGGTGCCGACGGTGCCTGCGAGGTAAGCCGACTTACCGGTTGGGAGCATACCCTGGGCTACAGCCCCACCTCCGACTTGGCGCATACCGATTGCATCATGTATTTGGGGCGTTCTATCGTCGATTCGTCGACGATGGGGGCCGTTGATGCGCTCAACGATGCACGCCGGCGCGGGGCGAAGATCATCGTGGTTGACCCCCGGCGCAGCGGCTCGGCCGCGCTTGCCGACCGCTGGCTGCGCGTGCGCCCGGGCTGCGACCTGGCCTTGCTGCTGGGCATTGCGCATGTCTTGATTGCCGAGGACTTGTACGACCACGAGTTTGTTGCCCGCTATACCACGGGCTTTGACGAACTGGCGCAGGCGGCCCGTGCCTGGACGCCCGAGTGGGCTGAGTCGATGTGCGACGTGCCAGCCGCAGAGATTGTCGCCACGGCGCGCGATCTCGCTGCCGCCGCGCCTGCCGCTGTGGTGGATGCGGGCTTTCATGGTGGCATCGGTATCGCGTATGCCAATAGCACCCAGACCGCGCGCGCTATCTGCTTGGTCGATGTGCTGCTGGGCTGTATCGGGCATGCGGGCGGCGCGCTCAATCCGCCCACGCCGCTTGTGTTGGGCGACCTCGATCCCACGCGCTTTGCGACGCCGCCGGTGCCGCGTGGGCCCAAGCTGGGGTCCGAGCGCTATCCACTGGTCGATCCGGTGCGCGGCCTGTGCACGACCATCGGTCAGTCGATACTGGCCGGCGATTTGCGCGGGCTCATCGTCTATGCCAGTAATCCCGGTGCGGGCTATGGCAACGCCGGGGCGTGGCTATCGATTCTGGAACAACTTGACCTGCTCGTGACGATTGATATTCGCTGGTCCGAGACGGCGCGTGCTTCTGACTTCGTGCTGCCCGACGTGACGTATCTGGAGGCCGACCGCGGCGTGGGTACGGTCGTGGGCCGCAACGACGCGCGCCTGTTCTACCGCAATGCCGTGTTGCCCGTGCAGCATGACGACACGCGTCCCGGTCGGGAGATTTTTACCGGTCTGGCGCAGGCATGTGGCGTGGGCGAGTACTTCCAGTTTACGTCTGACGATCTGGCGGCTGCCCAGGTGGCGCCTTTTGGGATCAATCTGGACGAGCTCAAGGAGCGCGGCTGGGCCGACACGGGCGTTGCGTTGCCGTCGCGTACGGGCGAGCCGGCGATTCCCTTGGATGGCGGCAAAATTGCGCTGGCAAGCGACGTATGGGAACGAGCCGGCCTGGGTCGTGTACCCAACTGGATCGCCCCCATGGTGGAGCCGGGCCTGGGGATGTTTCGCCTCATTAGCGGCAACCGTCCCTTTGAGTCGCATACCTCGCGAAGGCTTGCAGCCCAAGGTGCCGCCGAGGCTGGGTCGGACCTGGATGCCGTGCAGATGAATGCCGATGCTGCCGCGCACATGGGCATCGCCGACGGCGAGATCGTCGAACTCGTGAGCGATATGGGCCGCGACCGCGTGCGTGTGGAGACGACGCCGTATCTGCATCCGGCGTGCATCTTCACCTCGGCCGCCCCCGGTGGGCGTTCGTTTGGCGCCGATGCCGGTGGCGCTCAAGCCTTGGGTGTGGGCCCGCTCGACCATACGCCGTTACGTTGGGACCCGTTGACGGGCGCCGCGCTCACCCAGGAAAACGCCGTTCGCGTGGAAAAGATCGCGGCGCGCGGGGATAATGACGAGTAATTGACTCAGCTGATGTATTTGACTGATCCACGTTTCTTTTGAAAGGCCGCACATGAGCGATAGCCAGAACATGTCCGATGAGGTGCGCGCCCGCCTGCGCGCCATTCCTTCCGTCAACGAGCTGCTTGCCGAGTGGCCGGTGGTGAAGGCGGCGGGGGAGACCTGTGACGCGGTGGTCCATGCTGCCGTGACGGCCGAGCTCGACGAGGAGCGCGCCGCGATTCGTGCCGGTGCCGCCCCGCGTTCCAAGCGCGAGCTGGCCTCGGCCATCGAGTGGCGTGCGCATCGCTCCGCGCTGCCGAGCCTGCGTCCCGCCGTCAACGCCACGGGTGTGGTCATCCATACCAACTTGGGCCGCGCCCCGCTTGCGGAGTCGGCGGCAAAGGCCGTGGCCGAGGTCGCACGCGGCTACAGCACGCTCGAGTACAGCGTGGACACCTGCTCGCGTGGGTCGCGTAAGGAGCATGCCGCGCAGCTCATCCGCTCACTCACCGGTGCCGAGGACGCGCTGGTCGTCAACAACAACGCCGCTGCGGTGCTGCTGGTGCTGGCAACCCATGCCGCGGGCAAAGAGGTCATAGTCAGCCGTGGTGAGCTTGTCGAGATCGGCGGCAGCTTCCGTATCCCCGACGTCATGGAGGCCTCGGGTGCCAAGCTCGTCGAGGTCGGGGCCACCAACCGCACGCATCTGGTCGACTACGAGCGTGCCATCACGCCCGATACGGCGATGATCCTTAAGGTCCATCCTTCTAACTATCGCATCGAGGGTTTCCACGAGGAGGTGGGTTCTCGGGAGCTTGCGGCGCTTGCTCACAAGCATGGCCTGCTGTTCTACGAGGACCAGGGTTCGGGCGCGCTGCTGCCCGATGACATCTTGGTGCGCGGCGGCGAGGAACCCACGCCGGCTTCGGTTTCGGCGGGGCTCGATGTGGTGTCGTGCTCGGGCGATAAGCTGCTCGGTGCCGCACAGGCGGGCATTATCATGGGCCGTCGCGATCTGGTCCAGGCCTGCGGCGCACATCCGCTCATGCGCGCTCTGCGTCCAGGCAAGTTGGCGCTCACGGCGCTCGAGGCCACGCTGCGTATCTACATGGACGGCGCCGATGTTGCCCATCGCGATATTCCGGTGCTCAGCATGCTTACACTGCCGCAGGCTCATCTGAAGCGTCGTGCCCGCAAGCTGCACGATCGTATGGTCGCCGGGCTCGATAAGGCCGGTTGCCCGTGTGCCGTGCAGGTGGAAATCGTCGAGGAATCGTCGACCCCCGGTGGCGGCTCGCTGCCTACCGTGGAGTTGCCCACGACGTGCGTTGCCGTGCGTCTTGTTGACGAGCGCCTGTCCGTCGACGCGCTCAAACGCTCGCTCGTTCAAGACTTCGATACGCCGGTCGTCACGCGCGCCTCGCACGACCGCATTCTGTTTGATGTGCGCACGCTCGTGGGCGACCGCGATATCGAGACGGCGGCATCGACGCTCGTCGCGTGCGTTGAGAAGGCGATTGCTCGATGAGTGAGGTTCAAGCGCTGGTGGAGTGCCCCGTTATCGTTGGCACGGCGGGTCACGTCGACCACGGTAAGTCGGCACTGATCGAGGCGCTGACCGGCAAGAATCCCGATCGCCTGGAGGTCGAGCGTCGCAGGGGCATGACGGTGGAGCTGGGCTTTGGCGAGCTGGCGCTGCCGAGTGGCAAGATCGTTGGCCTGGTCGACGTGCCAGGCCATGCGCATTACTTGCGCGCCATGGTGCAGGGCGCCACGGGTATCGACGTGGCCGTGCTGGTGGTTTCGGCCGTGGAGGGCGTGATGCCGCAGACCCGCGAGCACGTGCATGTGCTGGAGCTGCTGGGCGTCACGCACATGGTGGTCGCGCTGACGATGTGCGACCTGGCCGATAGCGAAATGATTGAGCTGGCCGAGCTCGACGTGGACGATTTTCTTTCGGATACCGTGTTTGCCGACGCGCCGATCGTGCCCGTGTCGTCCAAGACCGGCGCGGGAATCGATGACCTGCTGGCTGCGCTCGACGAGCAGGTTGCCGCTTGCTGGGATGCCTGCCGTGCCCGTGCCGAGGCCACCGATGCCGCGCCGCGTCTGCCCATCGACCGCTGCTTTACGATCAAGGGCGCAGGTACCGTGGTGACGGGAACGTTGCACGATGCGCCGGTTGCGGTGGGCGACGAGCTGATGGCTTTGCCGTCGCGTACGGTCTGTCGTGTGCGCGGGATTCAGGTGCATGGCGATACGCAGCGGGCATTGCCCGGTCAGCGTGTGGCGCTCAACTTGGTGGGCGATGCCGTCGCCGCGCTCGATCGCGGAGAGATGCTCGGCGTGCAGGGTCGCTTTGGCCAGACGATGCGCTTTATGATGGTGTTCACTTACCCGGGCCGCGAGGGTGCCAAGCCGCGCGTGCTCGAGTCGGGCGCGCGCGTGCATGTGATGGCGGGTACGGCCGAGGTTGTCGGTCGCATCATGTTCATGGAGGGCGAGGCCCCCATGGCGGTGGGCGAGGCCCGTATTGTTCAGGTGCGCTTGGAAAACTCGCTGCCGCTGCGCGCCGGCGACCATGCCGTGGTGCTGTCTTATTCGCCGGTCATGCTTATTGGTGGAGGGCGCGTGCTGTTGTCGCGATGCCGCCGTTCGCGCGAACTTACTGAGGGGGAACGCGTGCTGTACGCGGCGCTCGAGTCCGGCGATATCGCGGGCGGTGTGGGCGCTTGGCTGGCGCTGCAGACGCTGCCGGTTACGGCGATTGATGTTGCCGAGGCTTTGGATCTTGGTGTCGGCGAGGTCGATGCCGCACTGCGCGGGTTGGTGGCGCAGGGCTCCGTTCGCAAGCTTGCCGTGGGTGATGCGGACCTCTTGGCGGACGCCGTGGTGCTCGACGCCGCGATGGATGCACTGGCGGCGACCCTGTCAGCCATGCACGCGGCGGCTCCCAAGGAGACAGGCTTTACGCCCGGCGCCGTTGCCCATGCTGCGTGGCCTGCCGCTGATGAAGGCGTTGCCGCGGCCCTGATTTACGAGGGCTGCTCGCGCGGCGTTTGCGCCGCCGAGGGCGCCGAGGTATTCGATCCGCATTCGGCCACCGCGGCGGCACGCGTGGTGCGAGAGGCTTGCGAGCGCATCGTTTCCTTGCTGGACGAAGCTGGCCTCGATGCGCCGACGTTGTCCGAGGTGGGCGAGCAGTTGCAGCTCGATCGCGACACCATGACGCGTGCCCTGCGCGAGCTTTCGCTCAACCGTTCCATCGTGAAGGTCGAGCGCGACGTTGCCCTGTCCGCTGCCGCCGAGGCCCATGCGCGCGAGCTCGTTGCCGCCGCCATTGAGGCAGCCGGTGGCGCTGCCACCACGAGTGTGTTGCGCGAAGCCCTGGGTGTGTCGCGCAAGCGTGCCATCAGCATCTTGGAGCACCTGGATGCCGTGCGCTTTACGGTGCTCGACAAGGAAGCCGGCGGCCTGCGCTCCCTGCGCTAGGTTGGCTGCTCGGTTTGGTAAAATACCGGCGCACTTGGGAACGGATGGGCTCCGGTGGGCTCCGCGGTCCTCAAAACCGTTGCGAGGCGTGCAAAACGTCTTGGATGTGTTCGATTCACATACGTTCCCGCCATACGCTACCAGCGCTTTTGTGCTCGCGGTCTTGCTGCGTGCCGCAAAGGCGCTGTTTTGTTTTTGCACGAGCTTTTCGTAGCGCCGCTATTTCGGCGGCTGTATTTAGCTTCGTGCACTGGGCTTCGAGCATGCCGATGGAGGTGTTTTGCCGTATGACTACCGTAAGACGTGCCGATCTTTCTTGTGTCGTCCAGGCGGGCGGGCTGTCCTCGCGCATGGGCTGCGATAAGGCGCGCATGGCGTTTTGCGGCGAGCCGCTCATCGAGCGCGTGCTGGGTCGGCTGGCGCCAGTTGCCGGCGAGTTGGTCGTGACGACTTCGCGTCCCAGCGAACTTGCCTACCTTGAGGAGCACACGTTTGGCGGCCTGGTGCCGCGTGTGGTGGCGGATCTTGAAGGGTCGGCGGGCGCCATGCGCGGCATCGCGAGCTCGTTGGCTGCGGCTCGGCTGCCTCTCGTGGCGATCGTTGCCTGCGATATGCCGTTTGTCTCGCCGGAACTCATCGGCGCGCTTGCCGATCGTGTTGAGGCCGAGGCGCTCGATGTGTGCGTGCCGCGCGAGGAGCGGGGGATTGAGCCGCTTTGCGCTGTCTGGCGCCGTGACGCGTGCGCGCCGGTTGCCCAAGAGCTGCTTGCCTGCGACCGCCAACGCATTCGCTGCCTGATCAATCGCGTTCAAGCTGGTTATATGGATGAGCCGCAGATCGTTCAGGCCGCGGGCTCCACGCTCTGCTTCGAGAACGTCAATACGCCCGAGGAGTTTGCGGCGGCCGAGTTGCTTGCCTAGACGATTGGAGTTGCCATGTCTCACGATATTTGTCCCGACACGGGAGAACCTTGCACTTGCGACGGGTCCGAACCCTGTACCTGCGGCTGCGGAGGCTGCGGGCATACTGCGGAAGAGGAAGCGACCGCCGCGGCGTATCGTGAGGCACACCGCGAAGGCCCGTCCGGTGATGCCCTCGACCACGAACGCAAGATCATCGTATCGTTCGACAGCACGTTCGATGTGATGGAATGCGAGCAGCTGTGCCTGGATGCCGGCGTGCCCGGGCGCATTATGCCATTGCCAGGCTCCATTACCGCCGGCTGCGGGCTGTGCTGGGCCATGCCGTTCTCGGGCGATGCACTCGCTGCCTTCCGCGCTGCCACCGAGGGCCGCATAACCCCCGCCGACTACCATCAGCTCGTCCTCTAACCACCAACACCACCACAAAGGTGCCTGTCCCCAATGTGGTGGTTTGGAACACGTGGACGAAACAGGTTTGAAACACGGGTTTTGCACGTCAGGCACTCAAAAACGCTTCTACCTGCATCGTAATCAAAACGAAACATCCGCTTGTCGGCTTATGCGAAACTTTGCTGCAACAGTGCGATATTATCCATACTCGATAAAGCTCGCGGCACATGGGACGCCGCGAACGACACCTTTCTTTTCCATCAATTGGAGGAAGCATGAGCTACACGCAGAAAGTTCTCGACGAGCTCAAGGCCCGCTATCCCGAGCAGCCTGAGTTCATCCAGGCCGCGACCGAGATCCTCGGCACTATCCAGCCGGCGCTCGACGCCCATCCCGAGTACGAGGAGGCCGCCCTGCTGGAGCGCCTCGTCGAGCCCGAGCGCATCGTTATGTTCCGTGTCCCCTGGGTCGACGACCAAGGCAAGGTCCAGGTCAACCGCGGCTACCGCGTCGAGTTCAACTCTGCTATTGGACCCTACAAGGGCGGCCTGCGCTTTAACCCGACGGTCACCCTGGGCATGCTCAAGTTCCTGGGCCTGGAGCAGATCCTCAAGAACAGCCTGACCACCCTTCCCATGGGCGGCGGCAAGGGCGGCTCCGACTTTGACCCCAAGGGCAAGTCCAACAACGAGATCATGCACTTCTGCCAGTCCTTCATGACCGAGCTCTTTCGCCACATTGGCCCCAACACCGACGTTCCCGCCGGCGACCTGGGCGTTGGCGGCCGCGAGGTTGCCTACATGTTCGGTCAGTACAAGCGCCTGACCAACGAGTGGACCGGCGTCCTCACCGGCAAGGGTCTCTCCTTTGGCGGCTCGCTTGCCCGTACCGAGGCCACCGGCTACGGTCTGGTTTACTTTGTGGACGAGTACCTCAAGAGCCGCGGCGAGTCCTTCGAGGGCAAGAACGTCGTCGTTCACGGCTCCGGTAACGTCGCTATCTACGCGGTCCAGAAGGTCGCCCAGCTCGGCGGCAAGGTGCTGGCCTGCTCCGACACCCACGGCTGGGTCGAGGACCCCGACGGCATCGACTACACCGTGCTCGAGCATGTCTATAACAAGAAGCGCTCTGGCCACGACAAGGGCGTCACGCTCGCTATGTACGTCGACGAGAAGCCCAATGCCACGTGGCACGAGGGCGACGGCCGTGGCGTGTGGCAGCTTCCCTGCGACATCGCGCTGCCCTGCGCTCGCGAGAACACGCTGCTGCTCGAGGACGCCCAGGCGCTCGTCGCCAACGGCTGCAAGGTGGTCGGCGAGGGCGCGAACATGCCCACGACCATCGAGGCCACGACCTACTTCCAGGAGAACGGCGTCGCCTTTATGCCCGGCAAGGCTGCCAACGCCGGTGGCGTGCTCGTGTCCGGCCTGGAGATGAGCCAGAACGCCGAGCACCTGTCCTGGACCTTCGAGGAGGTCGACGGCAAGCTCGAGCAGCTCATGCGCGGCATGTTCCACAACGTGGACGACACCGCCAAGGAGTACGGCGAGGAGGGCAACTTCGTCATGGGCGCCAACATCGCCGGCTTCCTGAAGGTCGCCGACGCCATGCTCGCCCAGGGCGTCTGCTAAACCCTGCCTGACATAGCATGTAATGAGGCTCCCAGCATTTGTGCTGGGAGCCTTTTTCTATGGTGGTGAGGGCCGTGCGCCCTCGTTTGGTACACTTAGGGGTACTGGACAAGTGAAGAGATGGGGGAGAACGTGCTCAAGTTCGGTACCTACGTCCGTGTTGGAAACGCGGCCGAAGCCTATGAGCTCTTGCAGAAGAACCGCAACAACAAGATTGTGGGCGGCGGCATCTGGATGCGCCTGGGTTCGCGTCGTGTGGCGACGGCGATTGACCTTTCGGCCTGCGGACTCGATCAGATCGAGGAGACCGAGACCGAGTTTCGCATCGGTGCCATGTGCACCCTGCGCCAGCTCGAGCGTCATGCCGGGCTCAACGCGCTTGTCAACAATGTCTTTGAGTTCGCCGTCCACGATATCGTGGGCGTGCAGCTGCGCAATACCGCCACGGTGGGCGGCAGCATCTACGGTCGCTTTGGCTTCTCGGACGTTCTCTCTGCCTTCCTCGCGCTCGATTCCTATGTTGAGCTGACGGGCGCCGGCCGCGTGCCGCTCGCCGAGTTCGTGGATATGGGCTACGTGCGCGACGTGATCGAGCATGTCGTGGTCGTCAAGCACGATTACCGCGCGAGCTATGAGGCCGTGCGCAAGGCTGCGACCGACTTCCCCTCGCTCAACGTCACCGCCGCCTGGTGGAACAACACCTGGCACGTCACCGTGGGCGCCCGCCCGCTGCGCGCGACTCTGCTGCAGGGCGAGGCGTGCGGCCTGGTGAACGAGCATCCTTCCGAGGACGAGCTTCGCGCCCTGGCCGCATCCGTGCGCTCGCTGAGCTACGGCACCAACCTGTGGGGCTCGGCCGACTACCGCCGCCGCATCTCTGCCCCGCTCGCCATCCAGGCTGTGCGTCGCGCCGCCGGCATCGAGCTTTCGGCCGCGCTTGCCCGCGAGCTCGAGACCGTGCAGATCCCCAAGTTCGCCACGGACGAGTATTCCTGCCGCCGCGTGCCCGGCGTCGATTCTAGCGAGGTGCGCTAATGGCTGCCAAACTCATCGATCTTTCCTTTACGCTCAACGGCCGTAAGGTCAAGGTTCAGATTGCCCCCGACACCATGCTCTTTGCACTGTTGCGCGAGCAGGGTTGTGCGTCGGTGCGCTGCGCCTGCGAGACCACCAACTGCGGCCTGTGCACGGTGTGGCTCGACGGCGACCCGGTGCTGAGCTGCTCGGTTCCCGCCGCGCGCGTTGAGGGCCATACCATCACCACGCTCGAGGGTCTCAAGGTCGAGTCCGAGGCGCTTGCCCGCGCGATGGCTGCCGAAGGCGCCGAGCAGTGCGGTTTTTGCGCCCCCGGCCTTATCATGAACGTGCTGGCGCTTGCCCGCGCCGCCAAGGAGGACCCGAGCCTCGTCGCCACGCGCGAGGAACTCTCGCGCCAGCTCGCCGGCAACCTGTGCCGTTGCAGCGGCTACGAGAGCCAGCTGCGCGCCATTGTCCGCTTCCTCAACGAGTCCGGCGTGCAGGTGGGCTTTGAGATGCCCGAGCTGCCGGTCAACGATACCAGCTGCGACGGCGTCTCCTACAAGCAGATTACCCACAAGCAGCCCAAGAAGGATTCGAAGGCCCTGCTCGAGGGCCGCCCCGTCTACACGGGCGATATGGTGCCCGCCGGGGCCCTGATCGTCAAACTCAAGCGCAGCCCCTATGCCCGCGCCAAGATCCGCTCCATCGATACGTCGCGCGCCCTGAAGGTGCCGGGCGTCGTGGGCGTCTACACCTACGAGGACGTGCCCAAGCGCCGCTTTACCATCGCCGGCCAGAGCTATCCGCAGCCGAGTCCCTACGACCGCCTGATCCTCGAGAACCTCGTGCGCTATCAAAACGAGGAGGTGGCGATCGTCGCCGCCGAGACCGAGGAGGCCGCCGACAAGGCACTCAAGCTCGTCAAGGTCGACTACGAGGTGCTCGAGCCGCTGCTCGACTTTACCCAGGCACTCGATAACGACATCGTGGTCCATCCCGAGGGCGACGTGACCTTTATGTTCCCGCAGGGCGGCGATGTCCCGCGCAATCTGGTGTGCAGCGGTACCAGCGATTATGGCGACCTGGACGAGGCCTTCGCCCAGAGCGACATCGTCTTTGAGCGCACCTACACCAGCCAGGCCACGCAGACCGCGCCCATGGAGACCTTCCGTGCCTTCGCGACGACCGACGCGTTCGGTCGAATCTCGGTGACCACCTCCACGCAGGTGCCCTTCCACGTGCGCCGCATGGTCGCGCAGTCGCTCGACATTCCCCAGTCGCAGGTGCAGGTCATTAAACCGCGCATCGGCGGCGGCTTTGGCTCCAAGCAGACGGGCTGCTGCGAGATCTTCGTTGCGTTCGTCACCCAGCAGACCGGCCGTCCGAGCTATTGTTGCTACACCCGCGAGGAGACCATCACTGCGGGCAACTCGCGCCACCAGATGCAGATGACCGTCAAGTTGGGTGCCATGAACGACGGCACCATCACGGCCATCGATCTGCATACGCTGTCCAACGCCGGTGCGTACGGCGAGCACGCTACCACGACGATCGGCCTGTCGGGCCACAAGAGCCTGCCCATCTACAACCACGTGAAGGCGAGCCGCTTTAGCTGGGACGCCGTCTACACCAATACCAACCGCGGCGGCGCGTATCGCGGCTACGGTGCCACCCAGGGCCAGTTTGCCGTGGAGAGCGCCGTCAACGAGCTTGCCGACATGCTGCACATGGACCCCGCCGACCTGCGCCTTAAGAACATCGTGCGCGAGGGCGAGATCATGCCGCAGTACTACAACGAGAAGCTCAACGCCTGCGCGCTCGACCGCTGCCTGCTGCGCGCGATGGACATGATCGGTTGGCGCGACAAGCCGCTGGCCGTCGACCTGGGCGATCGCGTACGCGCCCTGGGCTGCGCTCTCACTATGCAGGGCTCGGGCATCTCCAATGTCGACATCGCCGGCATCGACATGCGCCTGGAAGAGGACGGCTTTATTGCGCTTTCGACCGGCGCCACCGACAACGGCATGGGCGTCGACACGATCCTGGCGCAGATTGCCGCCGAGGAGCTGGGTGTGGAGAGCTCTCTCATTGTGGTTCGTGGCGTGGATACCGATGTATCGCCCTTCGACGCCGGCTCGTACGCGAGCTCGGGTACGTACGTGACGGGCCTGGCCGCCAAGAATGCCGCGACCGAGCTGCGCAAGAAGATTTGCGCCAAGGCCGCCCAGATGTGGGACGTGGATGCCGCCGATGTGGTCTTTGATGGCCAGTACGTGCGCCTGTCCGACGAGCGCGCCGCCCGCGAGCGCGGTCGCTACCTCACGCTGCGCGACTTTGCCAACCTGTGCGTTAAGAACATCGAGGGCGGCGACGCGCTGACCTCGCATGCCTCTGCCAGCCTGCCCGTTTCGCCCCCGCCGTTTATGGCCGGCATTGCCGAGGTCGAGGTCGACAAGGCCACCGGCAAGGTGACCGTGGTGGACTATGCGGCGGCCGTCGATTGCGGCACCGTGATCAATGAGGCGCTCGCGCGCGTCCAGGCCGAGGGCGGCATTGCCCAGGGCATCGGCCACGCGCTCTACGAGATCGTCGAGCACGATGAACGCGGCCGTCTGCGCACCGGCAACTTTATGAGCTACAAGCTGCCCACGCGCCTGGATATCGGCAGCATTCGCGTGGCCTTTGAGCCGAGCTACGAGCCGACGGGCCCGTTTGGCGCCAAGTCGATCGGCGAGGTCGTCATCAACACGCCGCTCGCCGCCGTTGCCTCGGCCGTGGCACACGCCACCGGCCACCAGGTGCGCTCGCTGCCCATCACACCGGAGAAGGCTCTGCTGGGGGAGTAGCGGGTCAGCGAACAAGTCGTAGTTGGCGGGACGGGACAACTCGCCCCGCCTTTTGCACTCGTGGTGAGGTCGTGAGCCTGTAAAAGGTGTGCGTGCGCTTGCCGCTCGTATCTGCTATCATTCCTAATCTGTGCGCTCATGCGGGCGTGGCGGAATTGGTAGACGCGCCAGATTTAGGTTCTGGTGGGATTCCCGTGAAGGTTCGAGTCCTTTCGCCCGCACCAACGCATCTGCGTCGGCCCTGGCCGTCGCGACTCTTTGTTGCATAAAGGTACCAGCACCTCAGATAAGCTGGGCAGTATGAGGAGGAACGTGTTGAACATCACCGCTTCTGACGTCAAGGACGCCAAGCTCACCGCTACGGTCACCATCCCGGCCGCCGACGTCGACGCCGCGATCAAGAAGGCCTACAAGGACACCGCCAAGAAGTACCGCTTCCCGGGCTTCCGCGCCGGCAAGGCTCCCCGTCCGGTCATCGATTCCGCTCTTGGCGCCGAGGCTACCCTCGCTCAGGCCACTAACGACCTGATCGCCGCCAACGAGCCCGCCGTCCTCAACGAGCTGGACATCGTCCCCACCAAGAACGGTGACTACAAGGAGCTCGACCTCGCCAAGGATCACGAGGACTACACCTACACCGTCGAGTTCTCCCTGCGTCCTGCTGCCGAGCTCTCTTCCTTCGACGCCGTCGAGATCGAGATGCCCCCTGCGGAGGTCACCGAGTCCGAGATCAACAACCAGGTCGAGATGCTCCTCAACTACCGTGCCACCTTCGAGGACGTCGAGGGTCGCGCCGTCGAGGCTGACGACTATGTGACCGTCGACCTCAAGGCCGTCGAGAACGCCGACAACTTTGCCGCCGAGGGTCGCATGCTCATCGCCGGTAGCGACAGCAACCCCAAGGAGTTCAACGAGGCCCTGATCGGCGCTAACGTTGACGACGTCAAGACCGTCACCTGGACCGACGAGGTCGAGGAGGGCGAGGAGGCCGAGACCCACACCGTCGAGGTCACCGTCAAGGGCATCAAGGTCCGCAACACCCCCGAGCTCACCGACGAGCTTGTCAAGTCCGACTTCGGCTTCGACAGCATCGACGCCATGCGCGACGCCATCAAGATCGAGATCGAGCAGGACAAGGCTTCCCGCCTCCCTGCCGAGAAGGAGAACCGTTGCGTCTCCGCTCTCGCTGAGCGCCTGCAGCTCGACGAGATGGATGCCGACTACGAGCAGTCCGTCTTTGAGGAGCTTGGCCAGAACTTCCTGTCCAACCTCGCTGCCCGCGGCATGACGCTCGACACCTGGCTGCCCGCTTCCGGTCTGACCATGGAGCAGTTCATCGGCGACCTGCATAAGCAGGCCAACGACGTTGCCCGTGAGTCCCTGGCTCTGGACGCCCTCGCCCGTGAGCTCAAGATTGAGGTCACCGAGGACGACATCAACGCCGAGTTCGAGAAGGCCGGCGTCAAGGACGTCGAGGCTTCCAAGGCCGAGTTCATCGCCGATGGCCGCATGCCTGCCGTCCGTGAGTCTATCCGTCGCTCCAAGGCCGTCGACCACCTGGTCGAGAACGCCAAGGTGACCGAGGTCGACGAGACCGCCAAGGACGCCGAGTAATTCTCGCCACCTTGCCCGTGAGCGCATGCGTGCGCCTGTGATGGGGTAAAGTTATACACCGGTTATCCGGTTGCTTCGTACGGTGCCAGCCAATGCATAGCATGCGGGCACCGTACGTTTATCTAGAACCAATTTGGTCCGCAAGAGAGAAATGGAGATGCGTATGATCGCTAAGTTCGATTCCGCCCTCGTGCCATACGTTATCGAGCAGACGCCGCGCGGCGAGCGCAGCTACGATATCTATTCGCGCCTGCTCAACGACCGCATCATCTTCTTGGGCGAGGAGATCAACTCCGTCAGCGCTAACCTGGTCGTTGCCCAGCTGCTGCATCTTGAGAGCCAGGATGCCGAGAAGGATATCTCGCTCTACATCAATTCGCCCGGTGGCGAGGTTTACTCTGGCCTGGCGATTCTTGACACGATGAACTTCATCAAGCCGCAGGTCTCCACCATCTGCGTCGGTATGGCCGCGTCCATGGCCGCCGTGCTGCTTTCGGCCGGCGCTAAGGGCAAGCGCTTCTGCCTGCCGCACTCCAAAGTCATGATTCACCAGCCCAGCGGCGGTGCCCAGGGTCAGCAGACCGAGATCGAGATCGTGGCCGAGGAGATCAAGAAGACTCGCCGCGAGCTCAACCAGATTCTGTCCGATGCCTCGGGCCAGCCGATCGAGAAGGTCCAGGCCGATACCGAGCGCGACAACTACCTGACCGCTGCCGAGGCCCTCGACTACGGCCTGATCGACCGTATCGTCACCTCGCGCGATCTCGCCGCGAAGGACGCCTAGGATGGCAGGAAACATGCAGGACAACTTTGACGAGAATGGCAACCCCATCCGCTGCTCCTTCTGCGGAAAAGAGCAGGGGCAGGTTCGCCGCCTCGTAAAGGGTCCGACCAACATCTTTATCTGCGACGAGTGTGTTGCCGCCTGCTCCGAGATCTTGGAGGAGTCGCTGGCTTCGGACTTTATGGATGCCGCCCGCAACGGCAAGCTGCCGGGCTTCCTTAACGACCACGGCCAGGCTGCGTCTCAGCCTGCTGTGGATCCCGAGGCCGAGGGCTTTGAGCTCGAGGACGATGCCCGCCAGGTCATTACGCACGTGCCGACGCCGCACGAGATCTATGCCGAGCTTTCGGCCTATGTCATGGGCCAGGAGGACGCTAAGCGCGCCATGTCGGTTGCCGTGTACAACCACTACCGCCGCGTGATCGAGGGCGGTGCTGCGCTTTCGGCCTTTGACGACGGCTTTGACTCGCAGCTCGACGATGATATGGACGAGGTGGAGCTCGCCAAGTCCAACATCTTGCTGCTCGGTCCCACCGGCACCGGCAAGACCCTGCTCGCCCAGACGCTCGCGCGCATCCTCGAGGTGCCGTTTGCCATTGCTGACGCCACCGCGCTCACCGAGGCCGGTTACGTGGGCGAGGACGTGGAGAACATTCTGCTCAAGCTTATCAACGCCGCCGATGGCGATATTGAGCGCGCGCAGGTGGGCATCATCTACGTGGACGAGATTGACAAGATCGCCCGCAAGGCCGAGAACCTCTCCATCACCCGCGATGTTTCGGGCGAGGGCGTTCAGCAGGCACTGCTGAAGATTCTTGAGGGCACGGTGGCAAGCGTTCCGCCCACCGGCGGCCGCAAGCATCCCCAGCAGGAGCTGCTGCAGATCGACACGACGAACATCCTGTTCATCTGCGGCGGTGCCTTTGTGGGTCTGGACAAGATCATTGCCGATCGCGTGGGCAACAAGGGCGTGGGCTTTAACTCCGAGATCGCCGGCCCCACCTCGGTCGACGAGAACGACCTGCTGCGCCAGGTGCTCCCGCAGGACCTCAACGCCTTTGGCATGATCCCCGAGTTCGTGGGCCGTACGCCCGTCGTCACCCAGACGCAGGCGCTCGATGAGGACGACCTGGTGTCGATCCTGACCGAGCCCAAGAACGCCGTGGTGCGCCAGTACCGCAAGATGTTCCAGCTCGAGGATGTCGATCTTGAGTTTGAGGACGCGGCCCTGCACGAGATCGCCCGCATGGCGCTCGCCCGCAAGACCGGCGCCCGCGGCCTGCGCGCCATCTGCGAGGACGTGCTGCAGCAGACGATGTTCGACCTGCCCAGTGAGGAAGGCGTCACCAAGGTCGTCGTAACCGAAGCCTCCGTAAAGGGCGAAGAGCAGCCCCAGCGCATCTACGGCTAAAACCTGTCAAAACGTTTTTGTCGATAGCCTCCGACCACCCGCGGTCGGAGGCTATTTTATATATACGCAATAACCCCAACTACCTGTGCTATTCTGTGTGTTTGTTTAAGCCTCGGCAAAGTCAATTCAGACTGAAGTAATCGATACCTAAGGGGAGGAATGTAGGCCCGATTTTCGTAGATTCCGCACGAGCCGAAGACCACTTAATGTGGTCTTCGAGCGAGCCCAGGACCTGACCGAGCGAAAATCGGGCCTACATTCCTCCCCGACGGGCAAGGGAGAGATATATGGAAGAGATGCCCAAGAACTACGATCCGTCGACCAACGAGCCGGCGATCCTGCAGAAGTGGCTCGACGGCGGCTACTACAAGCGCCGTGAGGGCGTGGGCGACTGCACCGTCACCATTCCGCCTCCCAACGTGACCGGCAAGCTCCACATGGGTCACGCCACCGACGACTCCATCCAGGACGCCATCATCCGTATGGCCCGCATGCGCGGCAAGTCCACGCGCTGGGTGCTGGGTACCGACCACGCCGGTATTGCCACGCAGACCAAGGTCGACAAAAAGCTCAAGAGCGAGGGCATCAGCCGCCTGGAGATTGGTCGCGACAAGTTTGTCGACGCCTGCTGGGATTGGACCCACGAGTACGGCGGCATTATCGTCGAGCAGATCAAGCGCATGGGCTGCTCCGTTGACTTCGACAACGAGCGCTTCACCATGGACGAGGACTATGCCCAGGCTGTGCGCAAGGTCTTCTGCGATTGGTACCACGACGGCCTGATCTATCGCGGCAAGCGCATCGTCAACTGGTGCCCCAACTGCACCACCGCTATCTCGGACGACGAGGCCGAGTACAAGGACGAGAAGGGCCACTTGTGGCACCTGCGCTACCCGCTGACCGAGCCGGTCAACGGCCAGGACTACATCGTCGTCGCCACCACGCGCCCCGAGACCATGCTCGGCGACACGGGCGTCGCCGTCTCCCCGAAGGATCCCGAGAAGGCCGCCTTCGTGGGTAAGACCGTCAAGCTCCCCATCGTCGACCGCGAGATCCCCATTTTTGAGGATTGGCACGTCGACGCCAACTTTGGTTCCGGTTTTGTTAAGGTCACCCCGGCACACGACCCCAACGACTACGCCATGGGTCAGGCCCACGACCTGCCGCAGATTAATATCTTTGACGAGCACGCGGTGGTCGTCGAGGGCTACGGTGAGTTCACCGGCATGAACCGCGACGAGTGCCGCGAGGCCGTCATCAAGTGGTTCGACGAGCACGGCCTGCTCGATCACGTCGAGGACCTCGACCACTCCGTCATGCACTGCTACCGTTGCGACTCCGCGCTGGAGCCGTGGCTGTCCGAGCAGTGGTTCGTGGCCGTCGACAAGCTCAAGGGACCGGCGCTCGACGCCGTCAACTCCGGCAAGGTCACCTTCCACCCCGCGCGCTGGACGCAGACCTACACCACCTGGATGGAGAACCTCAAGGACTGGTGCATCAGCCGCCAGCTGTGGTGGGGCCATCGCATCCCCGTGTTCTACTGCGAGGACTGCGGCTGGGAGGACGCCCTCACCGAGGACACCGATGTGTGTCCCAAGTGCGGCGGCCATCACGTGCATCAGGACGAGAACGTGCTGGACACCTGGTTCAGCTCGCAGCTGTGGACCTTCGCCACGCAGGGCTGGCCGCAAAAGCCGGAGCTGCTCGAGGGCCATCACCCCACGACGGCGCTCGTCACCGCACGCGACATCATCGCGCTGTGGGTCGCCCGTATGGTCATGAGTTCGCTGTATTTCTTGGACGAGGTGCCGTTTAAGGACGTCGTCATCTACCCGACGATTCTGGCCAAGGACGGCAGCCGCATGTCCAAGTCCAAGGGCAACGGCGTTGACCCCATGGACCTCATTGGCATGTACGGCGCCGACGCCATGCGCTTCAACTTGCTCACGCTGTGCACCAACAACCAGGACGTCAAGTTTGACGCGAACATCGACAAGAAGACCAAGAAGCTCATCGACAGCCCGCGCACCGAGCAGGCCAAGAGCTTTGTGACCAAGATCTGGAACGCTAGCCGCTTCCTGCTTATGAACATGGAGGGCTACGCGCCCGGCGAGCCCGTCGTGGAGACGCCGGCCGACGCTTGGATGTTCAGCCGCCTGGCCAAGGCCGTGAAGATGGTCACCGAGGGCATCGAGAACTACACCTTTGGCGACATGGCCCGCGGCGTGCAGCAGTTCTTCTGGAACGAGGTCTGCGACTGGTACGTCGAGGTCACCAAGGCCCGCCTGAAGGGCGAGGGCCGTCTGCAGGCGCAGCGCAACCTGATCTTTGTGCTCGACACCTCCATTCGCCTGATGCACCCGCTCATGCCGTTTGTCACCGAGGAGATTTGGGACAACATGCCGGCGAGCGTGCTCGATTTGGACGCCGAGGGCAACGTGGACCGCGCCGAGGCGCTCATGATCGCCAAGTGGCCGGAGCTCGCCGACTACGCCAAGTACGTCGACGAGCCTGCCGAGCGCGCGTTTGAGCTGTGCCGTACCGTCGTTTCCGCCGCCCGCGCCACCCGTTCGCGTTATCGCTTGAGCCCCAAGGCCGAGCTCGACGTGGTCGTGCGCGCCGGTGCCGAGGATATCGAGAAGCTCGAGAGCCTGCGCTCGACCATCGAGCCGCTGGCCAACACCACCTCGCTGGTCATGGGTACCGACGTTGAGAAGCCGGCCGCGAGCATCGCCGTGGTCGATAGCGGCGTCGAGGTCTTTGTGGTGCTCGAGGGCAAGGTTGACCTTTCGGCCGAGAAGGCACGCCTGGAGAAGGAGATCGCCGCGGCGCAGAAGGAGCTCGCCGGCTGCGAGAAGACGCTCGCCAACGAGGGCTTTGTGGCCAAGGCCGCGCCCGCGGTGGTCCAGAAGAAGAGGGACCGTGCAGCTGAGCTCAAGGAGATCCTGACGGCGCTGACTGCTCAGGTTGCTGACTTCTCGTAAGGTTTGCTCTGGGGCGCGTCCCGACGCTTTGCTCGCAACTGCGAACAGTCCTGCGCAAGACGGACAGCACATTTAGTGCTGTCCTTTGCGTGCGGAACTTGTATCGAGCAAAGCGTCGGGCCGCTCCTAGTGCGGTTACGTGGTTGTTTGCAGCTGGTAGGTTATGGCCACTTGTTCGTGGCCTTGATCTTGCTGCAAGCGGATAAAGGCTGATATTGTCAACGCGAGGGGCTCATTCTTTTTGGTGGGCCTCTTTTTCTGTTATGGGGGACTTTGGGTTATGACTAAGCGTTCTGGGTCTTATGTCGTTCCTTTCTCGTTTGAGTTGCTTTCGTTTGATGAGGCTGTTGAGCTGGCTGCTGATACGGGGCGGATTTCTGGGGATGCTGGTCCTCTGCTCGAGACGGTTGTCGATATGCTCGATGAGCTGGGACGACCGGACGAGTATTTCGATTGCATTCAGGTTGCCGGTACTAATGGCAAGACTTCGACCACGCGTTTTTCGGCTGCTATCTTGCGTGGTGAGGGGTTAAAGACCGCGCTGTATACGTCGCCGCAGCTGGTGCGCTATCCCGAGCGCATGGAGGTTGATGGGCGCGTTGTGAGCGACGAGTCGTTTGCCCGTGGTGTTTCTGCTGCTGTTGAGGCGGGACATCGCGTGAATGCCCGTCGTGTGGCGGCGGGGGAGCGCGCCTATTCCATTACGCCGTTTGACCTGCTGACGGCTGCCGCACTTGTGGTGTTTGCCGAGGCCGCGGTGGATGTTGCCGTGCTCGAGGTTGGTATGGGCGGACGTTGGGACGCCACGAGTGCGACCGATCCCGTCGCCGTTGCCATTACGGGCATTGGGCTCGATCACACACGCATTTTGGGCGATACGCTCGAGGCCATTGCGGGGGAGAAGGCCGCGGTCATCAAGCCCGGACGCCTGGTTGTTTTGGGTGAGGGCACGCATGAGCCGAGCGTTCAATGCGTGATGGATGCCCGTTGCCGCGAGTGCGGCGTTGTGCCGCTGGTGGTGAGTCACTCCACGACCAAGGTGCCGGCGCATGTGGGCGATACGGTGGAGTTCAGCTGCACCACGCCGCGTGCGATCTATACGTCGAGCATGGTCAAGCCGGCGTATCAGCCGCAAAATGCCGCGTGCGCGATTATACTGTGCGAGGGCTATCTGGGCCGCGAGCTCGACCATGATGCGCTCGATGCGTCGCTTATGGGCTGCCCCACGCCGGGTCGCTTTGATGTGCTGGGGACCGATCCGCTCAAGCTGATCGACGCCTGCCATAACCCTCAGAGCTGCGAGAACTTTGTGAGCGCGCTGGACGAGATCGATCCGTGCGTAGAGAATCGCCCCACGCTGCTGTGCGCTGCGCTGGCCGACAAGGACGTGGCAGGTATCGTCGACGTGCTGATTCCAGCTTTTCCGCGCGTGGTCGTGACACAGACCGATTCCGACCGCGCCCTGCCGGCAGAGGAGCTTGCCGCCCTAGTGGACGCCGATAAGCTCGCGGGCGTGTATCCCAACGTATCCGAGGCCCTCGCGGCTTTCGATGCCGCAGGCGAGTCCTTCGTTGCCGCCGGCACCATCACCCTAGCCGGCGAAGTAGCCGGCCTGCTGCGCTAGCCCATACCCCCTCATCAGTTGCGGTGAAATAGTTCCTGTTTTTGGGTTCTAGCAGCCCATCCAGGAACTATTCCACCGCAACTTAGTTTGGGGGCTTGGGGACCAGGCTAGGCTAGGCGGACTGGGTCGTGGGGGTAGGCGTTGAGGATCTCGAGGCCGGACTCGGTAACCAGGGCAAGGTCCTCGATGCGGACGCCGGTGCGGCCGGGGAGGTAGATGCCCGGCTCAATGGAGAACGTCATGCCCGGCTCGACAACCTGCTCGTTGGCGAGCGAGACGTCGCCCGGCTCGTGGTCCTGCAGGCCGATCGAGTGTCCCAGGCGATGCGTAAAGTACTGTCCATAGCCCGCATCCTCAATCACGTCGCGCGCGGCGCGGTCCAGGTCGCACATACGCACGCCCGGGGCGATAAGCGATTCGGCGGCCTCGTTGGCGCGGCGCACGATGTCGTAAATGCGTGTCGTCTCCTCGTCCGGCTCGCCCCAAAAGAATGTGCGTGTCATGTCCGAGCAGTAGTTGCGGCGGCGTCCACCAATGTCGAACAACACCACGTCACCGCGCTTGAGTACGGTGTCGTCGGGCTCGTGATGCGGGTCTCCGGCGTTGGCGCCAAAGCTTACGATGGGCGGAAAGCTAAAGCCCTCGCAGCCGTGCTTGCGATACAGGCCGAGCATCTGGTCGGCAATTTCGCGCTCCGTCACACCTTCGTGGACGAGCTTGATGGCGTCGGCCATCACGGCGTCGTTAGCGGTCGAGGACATGCGCATGAGCTCCTGCTCGGCGGCATCCTTGTGGGCGCGTGCGGCGATGACGGCAAAGTCGCCCAGGAAGAACTCGCTCGCGGCATGACAATCCATAAGGGGCAGCAAAAAGCCGGAGCGCATAACGGTATCGATGCCGAGGGGCTTGGCAGGATTGACCTCGCGTGCGATGGCGTCGGTTACGACGTCGGTATCGGTGTGGTAGGCCACGCGGGCATTGTCGTACTCGGGCAGCTGATGCAGCGCGTTGACCAAGATCACGGGCTCGCAATCGCGTGCGAGCAGCACGCCACAAAAACGCTCGAACATATCGGCATAAAAGCCGGTCAGATAGTAGATCGACCACGGGTCGTTTACGAGCAGCTGTGCGCCGGGGCGCTGAGCCTCGAGCGCATCGAGCACGCGCGCCACACGCTGGTCATCGACATGTGCCATGAAACATCCTTTCGCTAGGGTGCCACCATGGTATCCCCAATGCCAGGGTAGTCAATTTGGAACGGGGCTATTTTAGCTGCGTCAAACATGCAGAATGATTTTTCTGGGACGGGGATTAAATAATCATTCGGAACCCAATGATTATTTAATCCCATTACAGTTTGAGTCGTCCGAAAGGGCGGCTCTTTTCCGTTGCACGGTTATA
>CATXLW010000022.1:0-38524 GCA_958371715.1 uncultured Collinsella sp. | reverse complement strand
ACGAGCGGGGGCTCCTGTCGTTTCCGTGCCCCTGGATTGGGTCATAGTGTCTGTCTCGGCCTCGGCCTGGACCTTCGGCGCGTCCTGGGCGGCGTTCTTGATGGAGAACTCGCATGTCAGGCCCTCGGTCGGCAGAACATAGTTGCCAGCGGCCTTGCCCGTCAGCGCGGTGAGGGTCGCCGTGTACGAGGCGCCGGCCTCGGTCTGGGAGCCCTCGACGGTCGCGCCAAGCTCGTCTTTGCCGATCACGTTGCCGAGCTTCGCCTCGGGGCAGTGCTCCCTGCCGTCGTAGGTGAACTCGGTGGTGCCCCATGCCACAGTGAGCAGACGCTGGTTGATGGTGAACGTGCCGTCGACGAACGTGATGCTGTAGTTGGGGTTTGCACCCTCGGGCTGCGTCAGCTGCAGAGCATAGCCGCCGTCGCGCACGTTGTCGTTCTTTTCGCGCTCGATCTCGAGGCCCTGAAGCGTTTCGCCCGCGACGAGTTTGCCAGAAGTGACATCCCACGTAAACACGGGGTCAGCCTCGCCGTAGGTCTTAGAAGCGTCCTGGGCGGTGACCGTAATCGCGCACGGCTTGACCTCGAGGGTTACCTTACCCTCGGCCTTCACGCCGTCGATCGTTACCTCATAGGACACAGTCAGCGTGCCGACGTCCTTAATCTTGGGGGCCTCGGGGGACCAGTTCTTGCCGTCCGTGCTGTACTTGGCCGTGGCGCCCTCGGGCAGGCTTGTCGCATCGACCGTGTGATACGCACCGTCGTACTCATCGGAATAGCCAACGATAGCGGCAGCCGGAATCTCGACCTCGGCAAGCTTGTGACCGCAGAGCTTGCACTTCTGTTGCTTGGAGCCCTTCTCGGTTGCCGTGGGAGCCTTGACGACGACCCACTCAAAGTCGTGCTCGGCCTCGTCGATTTTGTCACCACAGGCGCACTTATGCCAATGCGTATTGTCGTCGGAGAGCCACTCATCGCTCACAGCCTCGTGCTTGCGCACGCCCTCGACGGTGACGACGAGGTCACTCTCGGCGTTTTGAACGGTGAACTCACCACGCGCGTCGGGCGCCACAACGGCATTGTTAACCTTGATGGCGTAGGAGTCGTTGTCAGTAAAGTAGCCGCTCTCGATGCCGACCGTGAGGGTGGCTGAACCGTGCCAGTCAAGCTCGTCCGGATTCGCCGTGATCGTATAGCCAACCTGCTTGGCAGGCAGCGTCACGACGAGCTTGCCGCCGGCATTAACGGTAACCTCGGTGGCGGAGGAGGCG
The DNA here is from genome assembly GCA_958371715.1 of uncultured Collinsella sp. Lineage (GTDB taxonomy): Bacteria > Actinomycetota > Coriobacteriia > Coriobacteriales > Coriobacteriaceae > Collinsella. Next base: position 37,254 of record CATXLW010000022.1, on the reverse strand, counting down.
TCATGGTCGCTATCGGCGCGGTAACGCACCTCGTACGTGCCGACAGCACAATCCGCAATCTCAGTCACGCCTTCGAGCACGCCCTGATACTCGCCAGAGTCCTTGGCGCGCCACTCCATCTTCGTGTTGACGCCCGTAATCTTACCGTCGGACTTGCCACTCACAGTCTCGGCCGTGGCCTGGACCTTCGGCGCGCCCTGGGGCGCCTTCTTGACGGAGAACTCGCACGTCAGGCCTTCGGCGGGAAGCTTGTAGTTACCCGCATCGTCGCCCGTCAGCTCGGTGATTTTCGCCGTGTAGGTACCAGCCTTGACCTTGGCACCGTCGACGTACGCGGAGACATCGTCGCCTTCGATGGCATTGTGGAGCTTCGCTTGGGGGCAGTGTTCCTCGCCGTCGTAGGTGAACTCAGTAGTGGTGTCCCACGTTACGGAGAGCTCGCGCTTGTCGATCGTAAAGGTGCCATCCTTGAACGTAATCTTGTAGTTGGAGTTGGCGCCCTCAGGCTGCGTCAGGTGCAGAGCATAGCCGCCGTCGCGCACGTTGTCGTTATCTTCGCGTTCAATCTCAATGCCCTGAAGACTCTCGCCCTCGACGAGCTTGCCAGAAGTGACGTCATACGTAAACTTGGGGTCGCTCTCACCGTAGGTCTTGGAGGCGTCCTGCGCCGTGACCGTTATCGCGCACGGCTTGACCTCAAGCGTCACCTTACCGTCAACCGCCGCGCCATCAATCGTGACGCGATAGTCGACCGTCACACTGCCGGCGTCCTTAATGCTGGGCGCAACGCTCGTCCAGCTGCCATCGGCGGCCTTGTACTCAACGACGGCACCCTCGGGCAGCTCCGAGGCATCGACAAAGTGCTCCTTGCCGTCGTACTTGCCGGAGTAGCCCTTAACAGCCAGGGCAGGGATTTCGACCGCGCCCGACTCATGGCCGCATACGGAGCACGTACCGTGCTTGGAGCCGGCCTCGGAAACCGTCGGCAGCTTGTCGGTCGTCCAGTTGTACGTATGCTCGGCGTACATCTTAATCTTACGGGTCTGCACGTTGTTGGCAGAATCCGTAGCCACGATTACATGCTCGATGCCGGCATCGCCCTCGGCGGCCTTAGCCGTGTACTTGCCGTTCTTATCGGCCTTGAGTTCTTTGCCGTTATCGGTAACCGTCACCGTCTCGTCGCGGTCATCGAACACGTCAAACGAAACGCTCTCGCAGTAGGCATCGCCATCCCACAAGTCATAAATAACGGGCTTATAGGTATCCACATAGGTATAAGGCTCTTCATCCCACCTGCCGTTGCAAACCCTGCAGACCTTTTGGCGAACGCCGTCGGCCTCAGGCGTGGCGGGCGTAACGATCTCATATTTCCACCTGCAGGACTGGCGCTCCTGAGTCTTCTTGCAATACTTGCAGACCTTAACGTGGCTACCTTCGCCATTCGGCTTCCAAGCCGCATTGTCGGCAACAGCATGGGGTCCCGGCTCGATCTTGACCTCGGCATCGGCAGACGCATTGTGGTTGCTATCCTCGGCAAAGCGGACGTGATACGTTCCCGACTTCGTAAGCCCGGTCAGTTTACCGTCAGACGTTATCTTCTGATAGCTCCCGCTCGATCCGCGACGGTATTCCATCGCCTTGGTCACGCCCGAGATAGAGCCGTCCTTGCTGCTGCACGTGGTCCAATTATTACCCACGAGCCCAGTCGGCGCCTTCTGATCGGCCTTGGAAATCTTCACGGTCGCTTTGCCCGTAGCGGTCAGGTAGTCAGAAGCCGTCACACGATAGGATGTCGTGTACTCGGCCGCATTGCGATAGGTCGGCTTTTTCGTCGTCCAATCGCCGCCCTCTTCGCAGTACTCGATCTTCATATCCGCCGGAACAGGGTCGTTCTTAACGTTGACCGTAATGCCGTGTTTTTCGCCGTCATAGGCACCCTCAAAGCCGGCGACCTCGAGGTCAAAACGCGCAACGTCAACAATCTCCCACTTGAGCGTCAGAACACTCGTGGTGCCGCCATCGGTCGTGAAGTTACCCTTACCGATGACAATGCACTCGTATTGCCCTGGCTCGGTCTGCTTCAATCCGGATTCACTTCGAGAGCTGATCTCGTAATCCTTGCCCTCAACGAGATCGACCCACTCGCCGGCACCGTTCTTGAACTTTGCACTTTCAACGACGGGCTGATGCTCCTTGCCGTCATAGGCATACTTGCCCGCGCCCTTGCCGCCGTCTTTAAGGGTGAACTTGTAGTTTTTATTCCTAACCAGGCGACGCGGAGAAATCTCAAAGGCCTTCTTGCCCTCAAGCGTCTGGCCAGAGGCGGTCTTAAAGCTCGTAACGACATAGTAGTAGCCAGCGTCCGCCGGAGCATCCTTGAGCTTGGTGCCGTTTTTATATGCCTCGGCGTCCGCCTGGGACTTGCACTGATACCACGTGAATTCATCGCTGGCCGTTACGCCCATCTGTTCTAGATTCCACGCGCCGTCCTTATTCAAAGCAATCTTGACCGGACAGCCGTCATAGACAAGCTCAGTGCTCTGAGAGCTCGTTGCCTTGGACATGGAGAGCTTGTACGTGGCCGTCAGGTACTTTTTGGGCTCGCCGTTCTCGTCCTTGCCATATTCGCACTCGCTGTTGCGGAACGGGCCCACGCACGATGCACGAACGCCCAAACCGTCAGCTTCGACCTTCCACTCATGCTGGTGGATGGTCTCGCGGAAGGTAAGGTCACCCTTGAGGTTCACGATCTCGTATTTATCGGAGTTGTCATCGTTCTTGGACGAGCCGTCTGGCACAACGCCTTCGATCTTGTTAGATTCACAGTTGCCAAGGACACGCGACTTTACGCCATCGCTGTCCGTAGTCTCCTCAATCGAGACCCAAACATGGTCATCGCCTCCGCGCACGGAGAGGTCGGGCGCAAGGTTCAGCGCAGGAGCCGTGGCGTCGGAGCTCTTTTTCTTCGGGACATACAGGCTCTTGGCGGTTCCCGTAGCGATATCTGCCTCGGTATATCCGTCGCCTGTCGTTGTATCTCCGGCATGGCTGTTCTTCCAAAAGCTCGCGATGGTCGGAGAACCGCTGAGGGTAAGGGTTCCAGCAGCGTACACCACGCACGTATTGCCGCGCGCGCCGTAGCGAGAAATATCGCCACCGTTTATGTTGCAGCGCGCACTTCGTGCAACATTAAGGGCATCGACTGTCAAAGTGTTGTCGGCCAAGCTCGAACGCGTGCTGTGGAAGTTGTTCATCGTGCAGCTGTTGAGGTTGACCGTAGCGTTGGTGACGCCCATCACGCCTGCGACAGCATAGGTATTGAGGATAGAGGAATTCTCAAAATAGGGAGACGCTTCGACCGACTTATAGCTCTTGTTCGTCTGCCTGACGCCCAAGTTCTCCCCATTGCCGCCGCCATTGTGCCCACTGAAGCTGCAATTGTTGAACGTCGCCGTCAATTTTGCGACAGCGCTTCCGTCTTTGGGCATCTTGAAGCTGCTGTTGCCATCGACGGAAACAGCACCATTGAAGTCTCCGGACGTATCGTAGAACACGCAGTCGGTAAAAGTCGCCGTGAAGGAATTGGTATTGCCGCCAGTCGTACTCCGGCCCTCACGGAAGAGGCGTACGGGGACGGCATACTCTTGGGCGTTGCCCGCCACTGCGCCCGATTTTCCAACATAGCCTTGGATCTTCAGTTTTTCGAACTTGGCGGTTGACTTGCCCTCGGCGCTGCCCAGCGAAATCGCAGGCACCTTTTGGTTAACCCTGCTGCTGTACGAGAGGAAGAAGTTCTGAGAACCGTCGCCAATCCCCAGGCTAACCGAGATGTCACCCGAAGCATTTTTGTAGCCACCGTCGTAATAACGGTCGGTCAAAAAGCCGCTTACGGACTGACTCCCCCCATTCTTATCATGAAAGCTGACGCACGGGTTGTTGACACCGATGAACTCGATATTGCTGCCCTGCTTGATGTTGAACAGCCATCGAGTTTGACCAACCGAATTGTGCGTATAGCCGTTCACGTAGACCGTGCCATCGATGTAGATCCTTACAGGGTTAATTCGGGTCGCGCTCGGCGCGTCGATGGTGTAGCCCAAAGAAGGCGTGACCTCGCCTTCAGCCGTCTTAAGTACGTAACTGCCCGGCTCGGAGATTTGGATGGATTCGTTGTTGGCCTGCGTAAGCGGCAGCACCTCCGCCTTCACCCCGTCTGGCATGATCTGAGTCTCGGCGCTGGCCACCGCTGGCGTCGCCACGAGTGCGCATGCCACGGTGGCGATGCTCAGCAGACGAGTCAACACAGCGCGCATCCCCATCTTCTTCTCCCTCATCACAGCTCCCCTTACCCCTATGCTTTCGCGATGTCCGATATCGCTTGGCGCTGGCGGCCGGCATGCTCCCTCGTCAGCCGTCAGCTCAAATTGACATATATATCCACCTGGTATTGTGCAACCGCATGTTTTGACACCCTGCTGCTCGGCGCGAGTTGCGTACCATGGGGCGCAAATGGAACGCACCCCCGCGGGCGGCGCGTGCACGATGTGGCAAAATCGAGGTACTAAGGGGGCCCAATATGCTCAAAATCATCGCCTGCGACGACGACGTCGCCTTTCTAGATAACCTGCACCGCATGGTCAACCGCTGGTCTGCCGAGACGGGTACGGCGGTCGATGTTGCGCTCGTTACGCGCGGCGAGGACCTGCTGGCACGCCATGCCGCATCGCGCGCCGACATTATCATGCTCGACATGATCATGCCGCTCGTCAACGGCATGGACACCGCCCGCGAGCTGCGCCAATCCGATACCGCCGTACGCTTGGTGTTTCTGACCTCATCGCCCGAATTCGCGCTTGAGTCCTACGAGGTCCGCGCCTTCGACTACCTGCTCAAACCCGTGACCTACGAGCGCTTGGCGCAACTGCTCGACGAGCTGTCGAGCCTGCGTCCGGCAGCGACCGACGAGCTCGTCATCAAAACGTCCTTTGGCTACCATGCCCTGCGCCTATCCGATATCGAATATGCCGAGGCTCGCAACAAGCACGTGATCTTCCACCTGCGCGATGGCCGCGATATCGAGGCGCTCGAGCCGTTCCGCAGCATCGAGGACCGACTGGCCCAAAACGCGACCTTCTTTAAGTGCCACCGCAGCTACCAGGTCAATCTGCGCAACATCGACCACTTCAATCGCACGGAAATCGTCATGCGCTCGGGTGCGTGCATACCGCTCGCGCGCAGCTGCAAGCAGGGATTCCAAGACGCCTACTTTGCGGTGCGGTTCGAGGGCGGGAGACGCTGATGCTTTCCTCGGCAGAACTGGTACTTTGGGCAATCCACCATGCGACGACGTTGCTCTTTGGCATCTTTGCCTCGGCGGCGCTGTGCGGCGTCGAGATCAACGGCCGCCATTCGCTCGAACTGGTGGGGGTCGGCGCCGTAACCGGATGCGCATTCGGCCTCGCCAATGCCGTCGGCGGCGAGCTTTTCGCCCGACAGGCCTATCCACTCGTCGTGCATCTGCCGCTTGTCGTCTACCTGTGCGTACGCTATCGCCTGAGTCCGCTGCTCGCCATCCTGGGCGTTACCAGTGCCTACCTGAGCTGCCAGTTTAGCAACTGGATGGGCATCGCCGCATTCGCCGCCACCGATTCGCAAATCGCATACTACGCGGCGCGCATCATCACGACGCTCGGCGTCTTTGCGATCTTGCTGCATTGGGCCAGAGACATCGGTCCGCGCCTGGCGGTCAAAAGCCCCACCGAGCTGGAGATTCTGCTCATCCTGCCGCTCGTCTACTACATCTTCGACTACGCCACCAACGTCTATACCACGCTCTTCCACTCGGGCTCGGTGGTAACCGTTGAGTTTTTGGCGTTCGCCCTCTGCGCGTTCTACCTTATGTTTCTTGCCGTCTACCTTCGCGAATACGAGGCAAAGGAAATCGCCGAGCGCGAGCGCTGGATGCTCGCGACCCGCGACAGCGCGGCCATCAAAGAGCTCGAAGCCTGGCGCCAGTCCGGACGCGAGCTCTCGGTTCTCCGTCACGACATGCGCCACTACCTGCGCGGTCTAGCGGCCCTGATCGAAGAGGGTCACACCGATGAGGCGCTCGAGCGCATCGACGCGCTCTGCGAGACCAACGACCGCACCGCCGTGCGCCGCTACTGCGCCAACGAAACGGTCAACATTGCGCTCTCGTCGCTTTCCGCGGACATCAACGCGCACGGCATCACCGCCGACCTGCGCGCCGCCGTGCCCGAAACCGTCCACGTGGGCGATGTCGATCTGTTCAGTGTGGTATCGAACGCCCTGGACAATGCCATCGCCGCGGCGAGCGCCGCCCCCGAAGGCAAGCGGTTTGTCGACCTGGACCTTCGCTACGAAGACGGTCAGCTTCTATTGCTGGTTTCCAACACGTTTGGCCGTGCGCCGCACATGGTCGACGGCATGCCCGTGGCTCAGCACACTGGGCACGGTTTTGGCACCAAGAGCATTATGCTTGCCGTCGAGCGCATGAACGGCAACTGCCAGTTCCGCATTAACGGCGACCGGTTTGAGCTGCGCGCCGTGATGTAGGGGCTGCCGCCAACCTCGCTACAGCGGTGCAGCCGCCGGGGTCAGCTGCTTAATGTAGGCCCACATGCGCTGCTTGGCGGCCTTGTCGGTGAGCGCCGCCTCAAAACCGTCGAGCGCCAGCACGCGGCGCCCCTGCACATGGGCGACCAGGCCGGGCTTGAGCATGGCGGTGTCAAAGTCATCAATTGCCACAAGCATATCGGCATAAGTCTCGCGCATGACATCGGCCGCACTGTTGTCCAGCAGCAGCACCGCCTCGGGGTCTAAGGTCTCCAGCGCCTCGCGGAACAGATCGCACGTCAGGGCCTCGCCCGCCGCGACCGCTCCGTCGCCCGCGCCGGCGACGCTTGCCAGCACGCAAAAATCCTCGGGGGCATATCCGATGGCGCCGAGCGCCTTGCGCAACGCGGCGCCATCCGCGCCGGCAGCCAGCTCGCCGCCCGAGCACTCGGCTTCATCCAAATCGCCTTTGACCAGCACAATCGGCGAGCACGCGTTGCCCGCGATACGCACACCGCGACCTGCAAGCGACGCGAGCTCCTGCTCGGTCGCCTGAGCGATGGCTTCTTTTTTCTGGCTTTGTGACGTGGGCATGCGCTCTCCAATCGTTTGCGTGCCCACCATTATATAAAAGAGCCGCCCGCGAGTGGTTGCTTTGCGGGCCGCTGGGTATAAGCACGGTCGTACTGAGTTTTACGCGGCCGAGCCGCGTCGTATTATGGAGGTCACCATGGCTGACATTAAGCAGATTACCCCCGAGAACTTCGGCGCTGTCGTCAACGATAGCCTGCCCGTACTGGTTGATTTTTGGGCCCCGTGGTGCGGCCCCTGCCGATCGCTCTCGCCCGTCGTGGACGAGGTAGCCGACGAGCTGGCCGGCAAGCTTGCCGTTGCCAAGTGCAACGTCGATGACAATCAGGACCTGGCCATGAAGTTTGGCGTCATGAGCATCCCCACGCTGATTGTCTTTAAGAACGGTGAGGAGGTCGACCGCTCGGTCGGCGCGCTGCCCAAGGCAAGGCTGCAGGCATTGCTGGAGAAGCACCTGTAATACGCTGGTTACATTTTGGCGTCCTGCCGCCGTCCATGAGCGCTTTTGCACCGCTCGCCGGACTTCTGGATGCACCGCGTGCGACCACGGATAGTATGGTAAATACAAACAGCCCCCAGTGAACGGGTGCGGGTCACACAGACTCGCACCCGTTTTCTTATGCGGTAGCGCCCCGCGCGGGCGTAGTAGAATCTGAGCCACTGGATTGCCCCGAGCATAAGGAGATTTCCCATGCATGACGTCGGAATGAACATGAGCCAGCTTGCCATGAGCGTCAAGCAGGTCGACGACACCATCGAGCTCGCCCACGAGTGGAGCCATCAGCTGCTGCATGCGACCGAGAATTTTGACATGGAGCGCATTGGCGCCAAGCTCGAAGCTGCCATGGCGGCGCTCCACGAGGCGCATGACGCGCTCGAGGGCTACGAGGAAGCCATCGAGGCCGACCACAACTCCGTCGGCTCCGTAAAGCTGGTGTAGGGTGTCCGAACACGAACACGAGCACGGCTGCGGGCACGACCACCATAACGGCACGGGCGATGAGACGAGCTGCCGCTGCGGCGGCGGCTCCGAGTTGGTCCGTTTTTCGGTCACCGCGCCCGATGACCTACTGCGCCGCTTTGACGAGCAGATCGCGCGCCGTGGCGACGTGGCCAACCGCTCCGAGGCAGTGCGCGATTTGATTCGCGCCTCGATCGCCAAAGAGCAGATGCGCACGCCCGATGAGCACGTTGTCGGGTCGCTCACCATGATCTACGACCATCACACCGGCGATCTGACGCGCCGCCTGGACGAGGTGCAGCACGACTACACCGACGAGATCGTATCGACCATGCACGTACATCTTGATCACCACAACTGTCTGGAGATTCTGGCGCTCAAGGGTCGCGGCGAGCGCGTCTACGAGCTGGCCGACCGTCTGCTGGGCCTGCGCGGCGTTAAGCACGGCGAGCTCACCTGCGCCGCCACCAGGCAAAGTCTGGGGCTATAGCGGGATTTCCAGCAGCGCACCTGCCAAAAAGGGACAGGTTTGTTTTGGCAGGTTTAGAAGTTTTACCTACCAAAATAAACCTGTCCCTTTTTGGTCGGTTTTGATGAGGGGTGTCGCATGCGGCATGTGCATATTCATGTAACGGGCATTGTGCAGGGCGTTGGCATGCGGCCGTTTGTGTATCGCGAGGCCATGGCGCATGGCATTTGCGGATGGGTGCTCAACGCGGGCGACGGCGTGCATATCGAGGCGCACGCTCCGGCCGATGCGCTCGATGCTTTTGTTGCCGCGCTTTCTGAGCATGCGCCCGCGGCGGCTCGCGTTGAGCGAGTCGATATTGCGGATTTGAAGCCTGGCGGCTGGAGCGCTACCGATGAACAGGGTTTTCGCATCGTAGCATCGCAGGACCAGACCGCGCACACGACGCTCGCCTCACCCGATATCGCCACCTGCGATGATTGTCTGCGCGAGTTGTTCGACCCCGCCGATCGGCGCTATCACTACCCTTTTATCAACTGTACCAACTGCGGACCGCGCTTTACCATCATCCGGTCGCTGCCTTATGACCGAGCGGCCACGTCGATGAATTGTTTTCCCATGTGTCCTGAGTGTGCCGCGGAGTATGCCGACCCACTCGACCGGCGTTTTCACGCGCAGCCCGATGCCTGCTTTGATTGCGGGCCGCATATCACGTGGCGCGAAGCGAGCGTGGGCGGTGAGCCGGGCGAAGCCGCCGCGTTGCCGGCCGTCGGCACCACGCGCGAGACCAGCGACGCCATTATCGACCGCTGTGTTGAGCTGCTGGCCGGTGGCGGTATCGTCGCCATCAAGGGTCTGGGCGGATTTCACTTGGCATGCGACGCTTCCAACGAGCAGGCGGTAGCCGAGCTTCGCCGCCGCAAACGCCGCAGTAACAAACCGCTTGCCGTTATGGTACGCGACCTTGCCGACGCTGAACGCCTGTGCCATGTCAACGACGTTGCACGCGGCTTGCTGGCCGGCAGCATTCGCCCCATTGTGCTGCTGCGCCGACGTGCTGCTTGCGAGAGCGGCGGCTCCCCCGACGCCCTCGCGTTCGCGCCGTCCGTCGCGCACGACCTTCCAGAGCTCGGTGTTATGCTCCCCTACACCCCGCTTCAGCATCTGTTGCTTGCCGCGGCAGAAGCCCGCGGTATGCACGCGCTCGTCATGACCAGCGGAAACCTGAGCGAAGAGCCCATCGAGACCGATGACGATCTTGCCTGGGAGCGCCTCGTTGCCGCCGGTATTGCCGACGCGCTGCTCGGCAACGACCGCGCGATTCTCTCGCGCTACGACGACTCCGTGGTGCGCGTGGTCGACGGCGCCGTTATGCCCGTGCGCCGCGCTCGCGGATATGCACCCCAGCCGCTGCCGTTGCCGGCGCTCGACGGCGCTCCGTCCTGCGTGCTCGCCTGCGGGCCACAACAAAAGGCCACGATTGCGCTCACGCGTGAAGGGACGAACGGCGAGGCAACCTGTTTTGTGTCGCAGCATATCGGCGATGTTGAAAACGGCGAGACCTTCGATGCCTGGAACGCCGCGCGCACGCGCTTGGAAGATCTCTTTGACTTGGCGCCCGCCGCCTTGGCCTGCGATTTGCACCCCAGCTATCTATCGAGCCAGTGGGCGCGCGAGCAGGCACGGGAGCACAATCTGCCGCTCGTCGAGGTGCAGCACCATCATGCGCATATCGCGAGCGTTATGGCCGAGGCCATCGCCGCGGGCCAGCTTACAACCGACGCGCGTGTCCTTGGCATCGCCTTTGACGGCACCGGCGCCGGCACCGATGGGACCATTTGGGGCGGCGAGTTTCTTGTTGCCGGCCTTGGCGGCTTTGAGCGCGCCGCGCATTTGCTCACCTGGGCGCTCCCCGGCGGGGCGGCCTCCGTGCGCGACGCCCGCCGCAACGCCTTTGCCCTGCTCAGTGAGCTCGGTCTGTTCGAGCACCCAGGCGCCGCTCGGCTTTTGGGCAGCCTCGACGAGCAAACGCGCAGCGTGACAGCCACCATGATCGAGCACGGCATCAACAGCCCGCGCACCAGCAGCATGGGGCGTCTCTTTGATGCCGCGGCAGCAATTCTGGGCATCTGCGACAAGGCAACCTACGAGGGCGAGCCTGCCATAGAACTCGAAGCCGCCGCCTGGCGCGCGTTCAGCAGTGAAAGTGCCTGCCCCACCGGCAATATGGCCAGCTTTTCCGTAACCGAATCATCCCGTCCGGACGACTTCCATGTTCTGAACTCCAGACCGCTTTTTGAGGCGCTTTTGGAGGGAATCAGGACCGGCGTGCCCGCCGGCAAGCTCGCGCTCGACTTCCATGTCACCATCGCACGCGCGTCGGCCCGCATCGCAAGCGAGATCTGCGTCCGTGAAGACCTCGACACCGTCGCGCTCTCGGGCGGTGTGTTCATGAACCGGCTTTTGCTTCAGCTCCTTACCCACGAACTCAAAGACGCCGGTCTTGCCGTCTTGGTCCCCCATACTGTGCCCGTCAACGACGGCTGCATCGCCTACGGTCAGGCCGCCATCGCTCGCGCTCGCCTCGCGCAGACAGCATCGCGATAGGCGTTTTGCCAGCCTGCGCGCCGCCGTCTCACAGGTGTAACGCGTTTGCTCGTGACTCCCGCGAGCGCTACCATCAACTGATGGGTAATTAGGCGCCTATCCAGCGCAAAACGTATAAAAGGGGAACATTATGTGCCTTGCCGTTCCCGGTAAAGTGGTCAAACGCGACGACGACCTTAAGGCGACCGTCGACATGATGGGCATCGAGCGCCCCGTTTCGCTGCGCCTCGTGCCGACGGCACAGGTAGGCGACTATATTCTCGTGCACGCCGGCTTTGGCATTCAGATTGTCGACGAGCAGGAAGCCCAAGAGACACTCGAGCTCGTCAATACCATGACCGAGCTGGCCGAAGAGGACCAGCTCGCCACTAACCCGGCCGAGGCATACTAGTGGCGGCGGCGCAGCCGGTTCGCTCCGGTATCGACTTTTCGGCATTTCGCGACCCCAAGCTGGCTCGCGAGCTCATCGATCGTATTCATGAGCTTGTCGGCAACCGCAGCATCAACCTTATGGAAGTCTGCGGTACGCATACCGTGAGCATTGGCCGCTATGGCTTTCGCTCCATTATGCCGACGGGGTTCAAACTGCTAAGCGGCCCGGGGTGCCCCGTTTGCGTCACCGCCAACCGCGACATCGATCACGCAATCGCGCTTTCCAACATGGACGGCGCCATCATCACCACCTTTGGCGACATGATGCGCGTGCCCGGATCGTCCACCTCGCTTGCCGCGCAAAAGGCGGCGGGGCGCGACATCCGCATCGTCTATTCTCCGCTCGACGCACTCGACATTGCCGAGCAAAATCCCGAACGCCCGGTCATCTTTATGGGCGTCGGCTTTGAGACCACAACGCCCACCATTGCCGCCGCTATCCTGGAGGCCGACGCGCGCGGGCTCCAGAACTTCTCGGTCTACTGTGCTCACAAGACCACGCCGCCGGCTCTGCGTGCGATCTCCAACGACCCCGAGACGACCATCGACGGCTTTATCCTGCCTGGTCACGTCGCTACCATCACAGGCCTGGCACCCTTTAGCTTTTTGGTCGACGAGTTCGAGACCCCCGGCGTAGTCACCGGGTTTGAGCCGGTCGATATCCTGCAGGGCATCTGCACGCTGGTCCAGATGGTTGTCGAGAACAGGCCCGCAATCGACAACGCCTACCGCCGCGGCGTCAATGCAGACGGCAATCCCGTGGCGCGCCAACTGGTCGAGCAGGTGTTTGAGCCGTGCGACACCACGTGGCGCGGACTGGGACCGATTGCGGCTTCGGGTCTTTCCATCCGACCCGAATTCGCGCGCTTTGATGCCGGCGCCCGCTTTGATGTGCCCGTTGAGGCGACGGTCGAGCCACGCGGGTGCCGCTGCGGCGACGTGCTGCGCGGAGCCATCACGCCGAGCGACTGCCCGCTGTTCGGCCACGCATGTACGCCCGAACACCCCGTCGGCCCCTGCATGGTGAGCTCCGAAGGCAGCTGCGCGGCGTACTTTAGATACCGCGACTAGCCCGGACGCCCCCGCGTACCGGCACCACCCACGATTGGAGTTTTCGATATGTCCCATAGCGTTACCGATAGCACCGTCCTGCTGGGCCACGGCTCCGGCGGCCAGATGATGAAGCGCATTATCGATGAGGTCTTTCTGGATGCCTTTGGGTCGCCCGAGCTGCTTGCAGGCAACGATGCCGCTGTCGCCGCACTGCCCGCAAGCGGGCGAATCGCCATGTCGACCGACAGCTTTGTGGTAACGCCGCAGTTCTTCCCCGGCGGCAATATCGGCCGCCTCGCCGTATGTGGAACCGTCAACGACGTCGCGACCTCGGGCGCTAACGTGCGCTACCTCTCATGCGGCTTTATCCTCGAAGAGGGCTATCCCATGGATAAGCTGCGCCAGATTGTGCAAACCATGGCCGAAACAGCGCGCGAGGCGGGCGTGTCCATAATCACCGGCGACACCAAGGTGGTCGAGCGTGGAGGTGCCGACGGCGTCTACATCAATACCGCCGGCGTGGGCGAAGTGCCCACAGGCGTGACGCTCAGCGGTGCCAACTGTCGGCCCGGCGATGTCATCCTGGTGTCGGGTACGCTAGGCGACCACGGCATCGCCATCATGAGCCAGCGCGAGGGCTTGGCGTTTTCGAGCAACATCGGAAGCGACGCTGCGCCGCTCAATCATCTGATTGCCGACGTGCTCGCCGCTGCCCCCGACACCCGCTGCTTCCGCGACCCCACGCGCGGCGGCCTGGCATCCACGCTCAACGAGTTTGCCCAGGCCAGCGGCGTTGCTATGGAGATCGACGAGGATGCCGTGCCCGTGCGCCCCGACGTGCAGGCGGCATGTGAGATGCTCGGCTACGATGTGCTGCAGGTGGCAAACGAGGGCAAGATGGTTGCCGTGGTGCCGGCCGAGCAGGCCGATGCCGCGCTGGCGGCCATGCGCGCCGCCCGCTACGGCGAGAATGCCGCCATCATCGGTCGCGTGCTGCCGCTTGCCGAGGACGCCCGCCCCGCCGTGCGCGTACGCACCGGCTGGGGATCGACCCGTATTCTCGACATGCTCGTAGGAGAACAGCTGCCGAGAATTTGCTAGGGCGGAATTGCACGGCTGGCGCGATGTGGCTTGATATCCCTGGAGATGTTCAGATTCCGAGCACGCCCGACGCGGAAGCCCAGTATTATGGGGTGCGTTTTAAACCCAATGACGGGAGCTTTCATGGCAGCAGCTTTTTCCCATGTGATTTTTGATTTAGACGGCACAATCCTCAACACGCTCGAGGACCTGGCGGCCGCCGGCAACCATACCTGCGAGATGCACGGCTGGCCCACGTTTGCCGTTGACGCCTACCGCTATAAGGTGGGAAACGGCATGCTCAAGCTGGTCGAGCGCTTTATGCCCGCCGAGTATGCGGGCGACGGCCGTATGTTTGAGCAGACGCTTGCCGAGTTTAGGGCTTATTACAGCGAGCACAAGGAGGACCACACCGCCCCCTACGCCGGCACGATTGAGATGCTCGACCGTCTGCGCGCCGCGGGCATTCAGCTTGCCGTGCTCACCAACAAGGATCATATTTCGGCAGCCCCGCTTATCGAGAAATACTTTGGTTCCGAGCGCTTTGCGCTGGTGCAAGGCCGTGTCGATGCGTTTCCGCCTAAGCCCGAAGCGCCCGTCACACTGCACGTGATGAAGGAGCTGGGCGCCAATCCGGCGACCACGCTCTATGTGGGCGATTCGAATGTCGATGTCCTGACCGGCCACAACGCCGGCCTTAAGAGCGCCGGCGTCAGCTGGGGCTTCCGCGGCCGCGCAGAGCTGGAGGCCGCCGGCGCCGACTACGTTGTTGATACGCAGGACGAACTCGCCGAGCTAATCTTGGGCGAGTAGCGAGCGACACCGCTTAACGCAGCTGCGACAATTCTTCCGCGAGGAAAGCACATCCCGTTTTGGAGCTCCGGAATGGGGCGCGCTTTCCGCTTGAGCCCCATCGGGGAAACGGCATCCCGTTTTGGAGCAATATTCCGGGTCGCGGTTTCCGCAACCCACCCCATCCGGAAACCGCGACCCGGAATTCGGCCAAAAACCGGGTCGCATTTTCCCGAGCGTTCGCGATGCAACGCCGGCACAAGGAGTGTCCCCAACTGCCAGCAGAAAAGGAACGTCCCCAACTGCCACCTTCCAGCAACGAGAACGCCGCAGGTAGAGGACGGGCAGCGAGCGGGCACCAGAGCGAACAAATTGGCATGAAAAGAGGACGGCATAGACCTTCTGGTCATGCCGTCCTCTTTGAATGACAAGTTGTCGCTCTGGCGCCCGCGCAGCGTCGAACAGTTACGGCGTTTGGTAAAACGCCGTAACTCCCCTAGCTCATCATGGCATTCATCATCTCGTTGGTTGCGGAATCGTCGGCAGACCACTCGCCATCGTCATTGCAGGAATACTTGAAGGTGACCTTGGTGTCCTTGGTCTTAGCAGCCTGGGTCACATCGACCATAACCTGACCGGCCATCTTGTACAGCTCGTCATCGGAAGGCATCGAATCGAGCGCGGCGACCTTCTCCTGATACTGGGTGGCAAAATCCTCAACGATCTGGTTCATGGACTTGCAGGTAATGGTGACCTCGGCAGTTGCGGTGCCCTTGTCCTCGTCGACCGTCACGTCACCGATCTTGTAGTCAAAACCCTCGAGATAGCTCTTGGCGTACTCCTTGGGATCGATACCCAGCTGCTCGAACTCGTCGCCCGAGGCCTCTTCCAGGCCGGCGAGGAAGTCGTCGCCGCCGTTCTTGACCTCGTCAAACTGCGTCGTAAGATCCTCGGTGATGAGCTCCTCAACCGAAGGACCTCCGCAGCCGGAAAGCACAACCACGCACGCGACCAGAACAGCCATCAGGGGCGCAAGCAGCAGCTTCTTCTTCATGACATTCCTCCCAACAAGCGGCACCGCGCTTCCCGACGCGGTGCGCGTCGTAACAATAAGGCCATACTAGCCGATAACGAACACCCCCGGCAAAGCAAAGGCGCAGTCGGCTCGATTTAACGTCCGAACGGTTTACCGGTCCGCCCAACGCGCAATAAAACGTTCCGCCGCATTGCAATAAAAAAGGGCGGCCGGATAACCCGACCACCCCAAAACACCCTTATGTTGCCGCAGACTACTTGCGGACGACCTTGACGATGGCATCGCCGGCGGCGACAGCGGAGTCAGCCTCGACGGCGAGCTCGACGTCGGCGAACTCGGCGGTGTTGGACACGGCCACCACGACGCAGTCCTTGTAGCCGGCAGCGGCGATCTTGGCGCGGTCGATCTTGAGCATGGGCTGGCCAGCCTTAACGACGTCGTCGGCCTTGACGAAGCCCTCGAAGCCGTCGCCGTTCATGTTGACGGTATCGACGCCAACGTGCACCAGAACCTCGATGCCGCTATCGGACTGCAGGCCCACGGCGTGACCCATGGTGACGGTCACCTTGCCGTCGCAGGGAGCGTAGACCAGATCGTCCTCGGGCCACACGGCGCAGCCCTTGCCCAGAACCTCGCCGCCAAAGACGGGATCGGGCACGTCGGCCATCTTGATGACCTTGCCCTTGACGGGCGAGCACAGCACGTCGGCGCCGGCAGAAGCAGAGATGGAGGACGGAGCAGCGGCAGCCGCGGGCTCAGCCTTCTTCTTGAACATGTCAAACAGACCCATACGTTTTCTCCTCTTGATTAAGCGCAACGTTATGCGCATGCCTATGGTGATTATAGTGCCAAATGGTTCAAATGCTAAGGTGGGGACTCGAATCGCGAGCCCATCCCAACGCTTTTCCCCGGTGGCACTCATATTGTCGATTAATCCAGGCCCTCGGCACCGTTGGACTTGATGATCTTCTGGTAGGCGTAGAAGCTGTCCTTGCGGCGGCGCTCGTAGGTACCGGTGCCGTCGTCGTACTTATCGACGTGAATGAAACCGTAGCGCTTGCGCATCTCGCCGGTGCCGGCAGAAACCAGGTCGATGGGGCCCCACCAGGTATAGGCGATCAGGTCGACGCCGTCGGCAATGGCCTCGCCCATGGCCTTGATGTGGCTGCGCAAGTAGGCGATACGATACGGATCGTGGATGGAGCCGTCCTCCTCGACCTCATCGTAGGCGCCCATGCCGTTCTCGACCACCATCAGCGGAATCTCGTAGCGGGCGTAAATCTCGTTGAGGGCGATGCGCAGGCCCAGCGGATCGATCTGCCAGCCCCAGTCGGTGGACTCCAGATAGGGGTTCTTGCCGCCAAAGGTCATGTTGCCCTCGGTCATCTCGTGGTCCTTGTGGGTGCCCACGGTTCCGGACATGTAGTAGCTAAAGGTGTAGAAATCGACCTTGCCGTCGGCGATATCCTGCAGATCGCCGTCCTCCATCACGAGCTCGACGTCATTCTCGGCCCAGAAACGCTTGGCATAGAACGGATACTTGCCGCGCACCTGCACGTCGGAGCAGTACCAGTTCATGGTATTCATCTCCTGCTGCGTGGCGAACACGTCGGCCGGATCGCACGTGGCGGCATAGGAGAGGACGAAGCAGTCCATGTTGCCCATCTTAAACTGCGGATAGTGCTCGTGGGCATAGCGCACGACGCGGCCGCTGGCGACAAACTGGTGATGCAGGGCCTGCATACGGGCCTGCGGCGTGGTGTGGACCGCCGAAGCCGGGCCCTCAAAGCCCTGGATCATGCTGGTCCCAAAGAGGTTACCAATGTCCTGGGTGCCGCAGTTGATCTCGTTGAAGGTGAGCCAGAACTTGACCTTGTCCTGATAGCGGTCGAAGACGGTCTGGCAGTACTTCTCAAAGAAGCCGATGAGCTCGCGGCTCGCCCAGCCATTGTATTTCTCGACCAGGTGATAGGGCATCTCGTAGTGCGACAGGGTCACGAGCGGCTCGATATTGTGAGCGCGCAGGCAGTCGAAGACGCGATCGTAGAAGGCGAGGCCGGCCTCGTTGGGCTCGGCGTCGTCGCCGTTGGGGAAGATGCGGCTCCAAGAGATGGACATGCGGAACATGTTGAAGCCCATCTCGGCGAACAGTGCGATGTCCTCCTCGTAGTGATGGTAGAAGTCGATACCGTCATGATTGGGGTAGAAGCGGTCGGGGTCGATGTCGATCGTAATCTGACGCGGCTCCTTGTAGCTGCCGCCCAAAAAATGGTCATCGACGGAAGGACCGCGGCCGTCCACGTTCCAAGCGCCCTCAAACTGATTGGCGGCGGTAGCGCCACCCCAATAGAAACCCTCGGGGAATCCCATAAGTGCCTCCTCGCTCATGCGTGTTGCTGATGAAACGAGTATGCCGCCGAGTCGCTCCAGGCCAGGGCGAAGGCGCCGATTTGGACACTTCTTTTCGCAGACGCGCGCTGCAACAGCGCTGCAGCTGAAACTTTTTGACACCGAAGGAGCGAAGACGATCCGCCCCGCGCTTACCGGCGGTATGCCGCGGGGGTGCAGCCATACTTGTCGTGAAACTTACGGTAGAAGAAGCTCATGTTTTCATAGCCCACCGCATGCGCAGCCGCCCCGGCCGTGGCGCCACCGCGCAGAAGCTCGGCCGCACGCACCAGGCGTCGCTCCTGCACAAGCTGCCTAAAGGTCTTGCCCACATGCCGCTTGAGGAGCGCCGTCGCATAATTAGGGCTCAAGCCAAACTCCGCCGCCATCCCCTCGAGGGAGCATGCAGCGAATTCGCGATCGATATAGCCGAGCATTCCCGTCACCAGGGCAGTGGGCCCCGCCGCGCCGTCCGCCGCGCCGCGCACCAGCTTGCGCTCGTAGCAATCCATGAGCTCGGCCAAAAACAGCTGAAACAGACGCAGGACGATCTCGGGACCATTAGGGCTCGGGTCATACAGCTCACAGAGCATCTCCTGCATGTAGCGCCGAATCCGACGGCTCTCGCCGCAATGAAAACGGACATGGCCCCGATGGTCCGTCTCGCTGTTGAGCGCGTTGAACAAAAACCGCGAGACCGCGCTCTCGCGCGAGAGGCTCGACTCGAGGCTCCGGCGCAAAAAAGAGCGTGAAACGGTCATGCTTAGCATGATGTCGTCCTCACCAAGCGCCGCCACGGCATGCGGGCAGAGGGCGTCGAGCAAAAGCACCTCGTTGCGGCCCAGTTCGAGCCTCTCCCCCGCCACCGTCTGCGGGCAGCGTCCGCGATACACATAGCTCAGCTCCACGTAATCATGCACGTGCTCGGGAACTGCATTAAAGCGCGAGTTTTTCCTTATCGTCAGGCCACGCGGCATGCCGGGCTGGGCGTAGGCAAACCCTGGCTGCCCAATCTTGCGCACTGGGCATCCGTCGATTTCGACATGCTCGGTCATAATCGACCAATCAAATGCCATGCCGTCTTTATAAGCGATCTCACTGGCGCTCAGTTCGCTGAGCCTACGCTCGAGCTCGTCGATCTCCATGGCTTGCCAATCGTTGATTTGGTCATAGTTCGTCGTGATTCAGATATTAGCAGAACGCGCCGACGCGTCCATAATCTGTGCTATACAGCAGATCGATCGAGCCAAGGAGGATCCATGACCGCGTACTACCAGCAGGTGCTCGAGGGCACATACGACAACCACGTGCTTCCGTTTTTGTGGATGAAGGGCGAGAGCCATAAGACCATTGCCGAGTATCTGGAAAAGATCGCCGGCGCCGACATCCACGAGGTCTGTCTCGAAAGCCGCCCACACCCCGATTTTTGCGGCGAGGGCTGGTGGCGCGACTTGCGCTTTGTCATTGACGAGTGCAAGCAGCTGGGCCTTAAGCTCTGGATCTTGGACGACGCGCACTTCCCCACGGGCTTTGCCAACGGCGCCGTCAAGGAGGCCGTGCCCGAGCTCCGCAAGATCGTTCTCACGCACCGCACACTCAACATCGTGGGTCCCACGTCCGCCGCAAGCATCGCGCTCGCCAACATGTTCGACAAAACCGAGCACTTCTACGGCGTGACATTTATGCAGGACGGCAGCCCCGTCGACGTCGCTTACCGAGTAATCGACGATGCAGACGGCAACCCCAGCCGCCTGGTCTTCGATGCACCTGCGGGCCTCACGCAGGCATGCGTGATGTTCACGAGCGGCAAGACCTCCTACAACGAGGACTACATCAATATGGTCGACCGCGCCTCGGTGGCGCAGCTCATCGATGCTGTCTACGAGCCGCATTTTGAGCATCTGGGCGATGAGTTTGGCAAGACGATCCTGGGCTTTTTCTCCGATGAGCCCGGATTTGCCAACGAGAAGGGCACCACGGGCCCCGACGGCATCTCGGATACGCTCATCGGCAAGGCCACCGCGCCCCTGCCCTGGTCGGCCGAGCTTGAGCGTCGCCTGCGCACGGCGCTGGGCGAGCGCTACCTGGACGAGCTCCCGCACCTGTGGGACCGCGAGCCGGCCGGCGCGCATGTACGCCACGTCTATATGGACATCGCGAGTACCCTCTATAAGGAGTGCTTCTGCGACCAGCTCGGCGACTGGTGCCGCGCGCACGGCGTGCAATACATCGGTCACGTAATCGAAGACAAGGACTGCCACGCGCGCCTGGGCGTGGGCGCCGGGCACTACTTCCGCGCCGTGGGCGGTCAGGACATGGCGGGCGTCGACATCGTGATCAACCAGCTTGTGCCCGGCATGGACCGCGGCCTTCACAGCTACGGACGCGGCGTATGGGACCTCGAGTTCTATAACTACGTGCTGCCCAAGCTGGGCTCCTCGGCAGCACACCTCGACCCCAAAAAGCAGGGGCGCTGCATGGCCGAGGTCTTTGGCGCATTTGGATGGCACGAAGGCCTGCGCGAGATGAAGTGGATCGCCGATCATTTTTTGGTGCGCGGCGTCAATTGGTTTGTGCCGCATGCCTTTAGCATGGCCGCCTTCCCCGACTGGGACTGCCCGCCGCATTTCTATGCGCATGGCCAAAACCCCCAGTTTGCACACTTTGGGCAGCTCATGAGCTACATGAACCGTACGGCGAGTCTGCTGAGCGGCGGGCGTGCAACGACCCCGGCGGCGCTTCTCTACCATGCGGACGCCGAGTGGGCAGGCGAGGCGAACTTTATGCAGCATGCCGCCTCCGAGCTTATGCGCGCGCAGGTCGACTTTGACATCGTGCCAGCAGAGGCATTTGAGGACGCAGGGCGCTATGCCGTTGAAATTGCCGCAGACGGTAGCGGCTTTAGCGTGAACGGCCAGGCATACCGCTGCCTGGTGATGCCCGGAGCCGAGTTTGTCGGCGGAGCCGTGCTCGACTTTGCCGCGCGCGCCGCAGCCGCGGGCGTTGCCGTGTACGCGCTGGATAAGTTGCCGAACAAGCGCTACGACGGCGACACTGCAGGCCGCGAGGGCTTTGCCTCCCTGGATGCAACCGCGCTCGCCGGCATCAAACTCCTGGCGACCACCGGGCTCGCAGGCACACTTGCCAATACCGGCATGCAGACCGTGGTTTGCGCCGAGCCCCAGCCCTGGCTGCGCGCACTGCGCTACGAGCGGGCGGGCGAGAGCTATCTGATGCTCGTCAACGAGCATCCCAAGCAGGGTATCTCCACTCAGGTTGCGCTTGCCGACGGCACACCCGTTGCAGGCGCGCGCCTCGACCTGCTCAACGGCACCGAGCCCGCCGCCTTTGACGGCACGCTCGAGTTGGCTCCCTACGAGAGCTGCATCGTGGTCCTTGGGGCTACAGGTTCCGCCGGCGCGGCAACCGTTGGAGACGAAGCCGCATGCATCGACGGGCCCTGGGCGGTTGCCTTCTCTGCCCCTGGCACCGATGCCTTTGGCGAGCCTGTTGAGCTTGCAGACCTGCACGACCTTTCCTCGGCCGAGTTCCCCGGCAAGGCCGGCACATTCCGCTACCAGGCCTCCTTTGTCCTGGGCGAAGCGGTCACCAGCACCGTCATCGACCTTGGCGAGGTCTTTGAGACCGCAACCGTCGCCCTCGACGGCAAATCCCTCGGCACCCGTATCTGTCCGCCTTACCGCTTTGAGGTCGGCGCGCTTTTGGCCGGTGAGCACGCGCTTACGATCGACATCATCAACACCCTCGATCACGCCGTCCCCGACATATTCGGCATGACCGAGCCCTCCGAGCCCAGCGGCCTCTTGGGGCCCGTACGTGTGCTCGGGTAACGCCCCGGGCGCAAACGGCCCAACAAGGACAGTGCCCCCATGTTGAGCCCGCACGGCGTCGAGCGGTCCGTCGTTCATAGACCGGCGGACCAAAACTCCCAGCCAAGCCGAACGTTTTATTTATCGTTATGATTGGTTTATCGCGACGCAAACGCATAGGAGCCATATGGATATCAGGCGAAAGATCACGCAGGGCAAAAGCCTCACCCCCACCGAGCAACAACTTGGGCAAACGGCCCTCGCCATGGGCGAGGATGTGCGCGGGCTTTCCATTAAGGAATTTGCCGCGTGCGCCAACGTTTCGGTCGCGAGCGTGCACCGCTTTTGCAAAAAGCTCGGCCTCGAGGGATTCAAAGACCTCAAGGTCGAGCTCATCCGCCAGGCGACCGAGGCGGGCAACCGGCGCGACGTGGACATCAACTTTCCCTTCGATGCCACCTCCGCCCCTGCGCAGGTGATGGAGCGCATGGAGGGGCTCTACCAGACCACCTTGGCCGAAACGCAGGAGCTGCTCGACCCTGCACAGCTCGACCACGCCGCCAAGCTCATCATGCGCGCCGGCACCGTGGACATCTACACGGGCTCGCATAACCTGTATCCAGCGGGAATGTTCCGCGATCGCCTGCTTTCCGCCGGCAAAAGCGCGACATGCCACGACAGCGTCGAGGCGCAGGTGCGCACGGCGCTCGCCTCGGGTCCCGACCATGTGGCAATCGTCATCTCCTACAGCGGCCTTGCCCCCAACCTCAAGGAGATCTTGCCGATCCTTAGCAGTCGACATGTCCCGGTCATCGTCATCGGCACGCCGTACTGTGCCCGCATTCACCCCGGCTTTGCCGCCTATCTCACGGTAAGCGACCACGAGAGCATGACGCACCGCATCACGCAATTCGCCAGCCATATCGCCGTGCAATACGTACTCGATTCGCTCTATAGCAGCTACTTTGCCAAAGATTACGCCCGCTGCTCCGAGTTCTTAGAGCGCTCGTTCCCCTACACCCGCCTCCCCGGACTCAAGTAACAACGAGCGAGGATTATTGGACACTCAAATAACGAGCGTGGATAATCTCCCGTTTTTGACCTGGATGCAGGCTCAAAGTGGGAGATTATCCACGCTCATTTTGCGGGTGGTCATTGGGGACGTTCTTGAATGATTAGTCGTTTAAGAACGTCCCCAACGACTACATCAGGAGTGTCCCCAGGTGTCGGCAGAAAAGGAACGTCCCCAAGTGCCGCATCTGGACCAGGACAACGCCGATGTTTTGGTAGCGACAGCGAAAACCCGCCAGAGCGAGCAAGGTGCCTTGAAACGAGGCGGCATTGACCTTCTGGTCATGCCGCCGAAGTTGAAAGGCAGATTGCCGCTCTGGCGGGTTTGCAGCGTCGAGCCGTTACGCGGTTTGGTAAAACCGCGTAACTAACGGAGGCGGAACCTACTTGACGCCGTACTGCTCGTAGTAGGCGTCGATGGCGGTCTTGAGCTCGTCGTCGATGACGACTTTGCCGTCGATCTCGTGGTTGTAGAGGGTCTCGACGACCTCAGCCATGGAGACGATGCTCGCGACGGGGAAACCGTACTTGGCCTCGATCTCCTTCTGCGCGGTGGTCACGCCACCCTTGCCGACCTCCATGCGGTTGAGGGACACAATCAGGCCCTTGATCTCGACATCGGCAGCAGCCTTGACCTTGGGATAGGTCTCGTCGATGGACTTACCGCTGGTGGTGACGTCCTCGACCATGACCACGCGGTCGCCGTCCTGGGGCTCGTAGCCCAGCAGGTTGCCCTTGTCAGCGCCGTGGTCCTTGGCCTCCTTGCGATCGCAGCAGTACTTGACCTCCTTGCCGTACAACTCGTGGTAGGCAATTGCGGTCACGACGGCCAGCGGAATACCCTTGTAGGCCGGTCCAAACAGCACGTCAAAGTCGTCGCCAAAGTTATCGTGGATTGCCTGGGCGTAATACTCGCCCAGCTTCTTGAGCTGGTAGCCCGTCACGTAAGCGCCAGCATTCATAAAGAACGGGGACTGACGGCCGCTCTTGAGCGTAAAGCTGCCGAACTTAAGAACGTCGGACTCAACCATGAACTTGATGAACTCTTGCTTGTAAGCCTCCATGCGGGCTCCTCTCGTAATCGCGTACGTGCCTTCCAGTTTAGCGCAGGCAGGGCGCGTTGCGGGCGCGCTTTGGGGCCTCGGCATTCTGTAAAGGCTTTGTCAGGGGCAATGGTTTTCCAAACATTGGGGTTGACACGGCAAACCCCCTCATCAAGAATACGGGCGGATTGTAACGGGTACGAGATACCCAAAACGCGCAGCGCTCGGCCTTAAGGAGGTGTGCCATGGAAGGCAGTCATAGTCGAAAAACCTGCATGTCGCCCTCGGCACGCCGCGAGGATTCCGCACACGCATAAGCGCCACGAACCGATCGTCAAAACCACCACAAAGGTGCCTGTCCCCTTTGTGGTGGTTCGAGAGCATGACGTGAGCGACATCTAGGTTTTTTGAAGCAAATACGACACGTACGCTAACTCCCTTCATCAAGGAGGACCCTATGCTGATGCTCAAAACCGCCACGGTACTCGAAGCTATCTCCAAGCGCCGCCGCACGGCGCGCCCTGCCGCTCACACCGGCCTGTCCAAGAACACCATATTCGCCGCCACCCATAGCGCCGAGGACGCCCTCGTGCTGCTTGACGCCAGGGCCGGCGGACTCGGTACCGAGCACGCCGCCGAGCGCCTAGACGCCATCGGCCCCAACACCATCGATGCGCCGACCAAGACACTCGCCCGCCGCATCGCCGACGCGTTCATCGACCCCTTCGCCGGCATCCTCGCCGCGCTCGCGCTGGTCTCGCTCTACATCGACGTGCTCGCCGCGCCCGAGCTGCAGCGTGACCCCTCCACGGTCATCGTTATCGGCATCATGCTGCTGGTATCGGGCGGCATGAAGTTTATCCAGGAAGCCCGCAGCGGCAATGCGGCCGAGGCCCTCAAGGACCTGGTCTCCAACACCTGCTGTGCCCTGCGCGATGGCGAGCGCCTCGAGATCCCCTTCGACGAGCTCGTCCCCGGCGATGTGATCCGCCTCTCTGCCGGCGATATGGTGCCGGCCGACGCCCGCATCATCACCGCGCGCGATCTGTTTGTGATCGAATCCGCGCTCACCGGCGAGAGCGAGGCCGTCGAGAAGACCGCTGCCGCCACGGCCGTCGAGGGCGCCGACGGCCCCGCGCTGCCACTCTCTGCCTGCAAGAACATCGTCTTTACCGGCACCTCCGTGCAAAACGGCACCGCCATGGCGCTCGTCGTTGCCACCGGCTCGGACACCTACCTGGGCGGCATCGCCAAGATGCTCAACGGGCGCGGCGAGAAGAGCGCGTTTGACCGCGGCGTCTCGAGCGTCTCCATGCTGCTCGTACGCCTCATGCTCGTTATGGCGCCGGCCGTCTTTGCCATCAACGCCGCCACCAAGGGCAACGTCATCGACGCGCTGCTATTCGCCACGAGCGTGGCCGTGGGCATCACGCCGCAGATGCTCCCCGTCATCGTGACCACGAGCCTGTCGCAGGGCGCCAAGGACCTCGCCCGTCGCCAGGTTATCGTCAAGGAACTGCCGGCGATCCAAAACCTCGGCGCGATGGACGTCCTGTGCTGCGACAAGACCGGCACCCTCACCGAAGACCGCATCGTGCTCGAGCGCTACCTCAACACCGACGGCAACGAGGACGTGCGCGTACTGCGCCATGCGTTTTTGAACAGCTTCTTCCAGACTGGCCTCAAGAACCTTATCGACCTGGCCGTCATCGACCGCGCCGATGTGACGCCCTCGGCAGCAGCACCCGATTCCATGCTGGGCCAGAGCCTGCGCGACCGCTATACCAAGGTGGACGAGGTGCCCTTCGATTTCTCGCGCCGTCGCCTGAGCGTAGTTGTCGCCGACGCCCAGGGTAAAACCCAGATGGTTACCAAAGGAGCTGCCGAGGAAATGCTCGAGATCTGCTCCTTTGTCGAAGTCGATGGTGCCGCCCAGCCGCTCACCGAAGATAAGCTCGCCCAGATTCGCCAGCAGGTCGCCGGGCTCAATGCCGAGGGCCTGCGCGTGATTGCCGTGGCGCAGAAGACCAATCCGCGCTGCGTGGGCGAGTTTGGCATTGCCGACGAGTGCGACATGGTGCTGATGGGCTTTTTGGCCTTCCTCGATCCGCCCAAAGCAAGTGCCGTGGGCGCCATCGCCACCCTCGAGGCCAAGGGCGTGGCAGTCAAGGTCCTGACCGGCGACAACGACCGCGTCGCGGCCACCGTCTGCGAACAGATCGGTATCGACGCGAGCAACGTCTTGCTGGGCTCCGAGATCGATGCGCTCGATGACGCCGAACTTGCCGAGCGCGCCGAGAACACCCACCTCTTCGCCAAGCTCTCGCCGCTGCAGAAGGCGCGTCTGGTGCGTGTCATGCGCGAGCTGCTCGGCCACACCGTGGGCTTTATGGGCGATGGCATCAACGACGCCGCCGCCATGCGTGCAAGCGATTGCGGCATCTCGGTCGATTCGGCCGTCGACATTGCCAAGGAATCTGCCGATATCATCTTGCTCCAGAAGGACCTGGGCGTGCTCGAGCGCGGCATCATCGAAGGCCGCCGCACCTACGGCAACCTACTCAAGTACCTCAAGACCACGGTGAGCTCCAACTTTGGCAACGTGCTATCCGTGACCGTCGCGAGCCTGTTCTTGCCGTTCTTGCCCATGAGCGCTCTGCAGTTGGTGCTGCTGTCGCTGGTCTACGAGATCGTGTGCATCGCGCTGCCGTGGGACACCGTCGACGACGCCTGGACCGCCCGTCCGCGCGCCTGGGATGCCGCGTCCATTAAGGGCTTTATGCTCGAGTTGGGTCCCGTGAGCTCACTGTTTGATATCGTGACTTTCGCCGTGCTCTTCTTTGTGGTGTGCCCCGCCGCCGTGGGCTCAAGCTGGGCAGAGCTTGCCGCTGTAGGCGACGTCGCAGGCATGGCGGCCTTTACGGCGCTCTTCCAGAGCGGTTGGTTTGTCGAGTCCATATGGTCGCAGACGCTCGTGATCCACATGCTGCGCTCCCCGCGCCTGCCGAGCGCGCGCGACCACGCCGCGCCGGCACTGTGCGCTCTCACCGTGCTGGGTCTGGTACTCGTCACCTGGCTGCCGGCAAGCCCCATCGCCGATGCACTCGGCCTCATGACGCTACCTGCGAGCTTTTTCGCGCTGCTCATCGGCATCGTTTCCGCCTATATCGCGCTCACCCAGCTGGCAAAGCGCCGCTACATTGCCCGCCACGGCGAGCTGCTGTGACACCCGAATCGTGACGCGCGACCCAACAGGCGGTCAAAAAGTCCCGTCTCAAGTTAAACCACTCATTTAAGCACGTCCCCAATGAGTGCGGCGGAATGGCTCCCCTTGACAGCTTAAAGCCGTCATGCAGGAACCATTCCGTCGCAGCCTTATGAAAGGGACTGGGTTGTAAATGTTGGAGAAGAGCCGTTAGCGCCCAGGGGTCAGGATCACCAGGGCGTCGTGCTCAAAGGGATGCTGAGCCACGCGCACGGTGCCGTCACCGTTGTCGCGAACGGGCAGCTTGGCGATGCGCTTGTCCTCCATGTCGAGGACCGTCGCCGTCCAGCCACGCGCGCCGTCGAGCTTAAACTTGAGCGCCGTGGTACGCGGCAGGTACGCGACGATGCGATCGCCAACGCGCGCCACACGGATGGACTCGCGCGCGTCGTCGAGGAGCTCCTGCGCCGGAACCACGGCAAGTGCATCGTCGGCAGCCGTAGCGCCTAGGGCGGCAAGCACGTGCTCGATCGCGCCAAAGTCCCACACACCCGCAAACTGCAGGCACTCTTGCCAGCGGAAGGGCATGTCAAAGCCCTCGCCCAGGACCGAACCCTGGCTGCGCGATGTTTGCCAGTTCCACACGCCGTGCGCGCCATAGGTCACACCCGCGCTGGCGCCGGCAAGGATCGACGACCACACACTCGCGCGGCAGTCCTGCGCGGTGAAGCGCCAGTACACATTGCGCGACGCACCCATCTGCTCGTAACAAGGCTCAGAGTTGACCATCGGCTTTTTGGGATAGTTGGCGATAAAGTCCTGCGGCAAGTGCCAAGCCTCGGGCTGGCCCTCGTAGTTGTGGCCGGGCTGGAACATGTAGAAGTCCAAGCGGTCCAGGTACCGTGCCGGGATGGTGCGGTTGCCGCGGTTGATATGCATGGTGCGCAACGCCTCGGGCGCGCGATTGACGACTTCGTCGAGGGCATCCTCGTAATAGGCGATCGCCTCGTCGCTGGTAAAGTCGGTATCGCCCGTCACCACGTAAACGGGGTCGAACTCACCCAGGTTCTCGACGACGCGGGCAACGTGGGCACGGACCTCCTCGCGCGGCATAACCTCGGCACCGCAATGCTCGGCAATCTTGGCGCCCCAGGTACCGGGCACGTAGTTGCACCACATAAGCACGAGTGCCGGACGAATGCCGTGCTCGACGGCAGCGCGACACATGGCGGCGGCACGATCCCAGTACGCTTGGTTGGGTCGGGACCAATCAAAATGCACGCCATCCTCGCTGGCATAGGGCCAAATGCCCAGATCGGGGCAGCAGCGATCCCACTGCGGCAGCGTGTTGATCTGCAGCACGTTCATGCCCTGCTCGGCGCGACGGGTCAGATAGTAGTCCCAATCGGCCTCGGCAATGCTCGTAAACGCGCTCCAGCACGTATCGGCAAACCAAAAGAACGGTTTGCCCTCGCACAAAAAGCCATCCTGGCGACCGTTGACGGTCAGCGTTCCCAAACTCATCTGCATGTCCTTTCGTTCGATAAAGGATTTGCGAACCGCCGGAAACTTTCGCGGTAACCCCGCGCGAAAGCCCCCGCCGCTTGGCAAACCCTCGCGGGCGAATCTCACCCGCCCCCCCATCAGTCTACCTTGCAAGAAGGGCCCCGCCGGGCTTGCGCCTGACGGGGCCCTGTCGTGTAGGTGAGGTCATATGCAACCGAATGGTTTGGCCTTAGGCCTCCATCTCGGCGAGTTCCTCCTTGGAGAAGCCGCAGGCAAAGACGACGGCAGCGGCGATGACAAAGGAGATTGCCATACCAACGATAGCCCAGACGGTGTTCATCTGGCCACCCTGCAGGTAGTTGGTGAAGACCAGGAAGTTGGAGGCACCGCCTGCGAGGTAGTAGGTAACACCCATGAGGCCGGAGAACACAGCGCCGATAGCACCGCCGATGAACATGCCAAACATGGTGCGACGGAAGCGCATGAGGATGCCGAAGAGCGCGGGCTCGGTGACGCCGCCGGCGATGGCGGAGATGACGTAACCGATGGCGAGAGACTTCTCGTCGGGGTTCTTCATCTTGAGGAAGGCACCGAAGGCGCAGCCCCAGACAGCGGCCATAGCGCAGTTGGTGGAAACGAAGACGAAGGGATCGTAACCGGCAGCGATGATCTGAACCTGGGCGAGCAGGATGACGGGCATGTGCATGCCGCAGACCACGAAGAGCTGCCAGAAGGCGCCGAGGATGGCCATGACGATCAGGATGCCGATGCCGCCAAGGTCAGCAAGGCCGAAGAGGGCGTTGGCGATCAGCGTACCGATCTCGTTGCCGATCGGAGCGAGGACGATGAAGGCAATGGGGATCGTGACGATCATGGTGCAGAACGGCGTGAAGACCGTGGACAGGACGTCGGGCATAACCTTCTTAAAGAACTTCTCGATGAAGTACAGGACGGGCACCGAAAGGATGATCGGCAGGACGGACTGCTGGTAGTTGGCAGCGGCGATCTGGATGCCGTAGACGGAGATGATTCCGCCGCCCTCCTGGGTGGCGACGCTCACCACGGAAGGAGCCATGAGGGCGCCACCGAGCAGCATGCCGAGCACCGGGCTGGCGCCGAGCTTCTTAGCGGCGGCATAACCCAGGTAGATGGGGATAAAGGTGAACGTGGCCTCGTACAGCGTGGTGTAGAGGAACGTATAGGTCGGGTCGTCGGCCGAGAGCACACCGAGCATGGTGGGGCCGAGGACGGCCGCGATGGTACGGAACAGACCACCGGCCATGAGCAGCGGGATGAGCTGGGTCATGGAGCCCGACAGATAGTCGAGGATGATGTTAGGCAGGTTCTTGAGCTCGAACTTCTCCTTGGGAGCGTCGAGGTTCTCGTTGACCGCCTCGCCCTGTTTGACGCCGGAGATGGCGACGAACTCGGCGAGCACCTTGGGCACGTTCTGGCCGATGATGACCTGGAGCTGGGCGCCGGCGAACTGGCAACCCAGAACACCCTTGACCTTCTTGATCTTCTCCACGTCGACCTTGTTGTTATCCTTGAGCGTCAGACGCAGGCGCGTCATGCAGTTGGTGGCAACGGAAACATTCTCCGCGCCGCCCACGAGCTCGAGGACATCGGTGGCAATCTGCTTGTTATCTACTGCCATGGGACCCCTCCCCATATCTTCGTGTGCCAGCCCCCTTGGGCTTAGGCACGCCTTTGGCCCGGCGACTATAACCCCTTACGGTTGCCGGACCCTTGGATACGCTGTCGTAAACAAAGTGTTTACTGAACGTTTACGGGCTTTAGTTTACACGGAGCGCCTCATTTGTGGCAATTTTACCGTGCAGAGTCCGGCGAACGGTAGGAAATCGGGGGTGAACGTATTCCAATGGCGGGAGATAGTCTCTTTGACTGTCTATTGATAAATGGCTCTTTACGTGGGCTTTTATTTTGATAAACACCTCTATGACCTGTTAACTCATCAACAGAAGCCCTGCTAGAAGCTAGTAAACATATGTTTAGTAGTTCATGGCGTGTTAAATTTTGCCGTTTACCGAGTTTATCAGCTTGTTCTGCAATTCTGGATTAAACTAAACATGTTTAGATTGTATTGCCGCTTTTGTTTCCCACTAGCGGCGCAAGGGAGGCAGCTCATGGAACTCAAATTGTGTACCTACGCAACCGTCACCACCTTGGGCGACTTTGGCCCCTGGATCAGCAAGGTCGTACTCGACCTGCCCTGCACCGTGCGCGCCAACGACATCGACGCGAACACCTTCCATATATATGTAGAGCGTCACGAACGCTCGGGCGAAGTTCTGATGCGCAAGGAGCGCGGCGCCGACCATGCCGCGCCCTCCGTGGGTTACATCGACGTTCTCGCCGCATATCCGTGCGACGAAAACGGACGTAAGCTCGCCGTGGGCACCCATGTGGCGCTCGAGGTCGCCGAGCAGCGCCTGACCAAGACCATCGAAGGCGGCGTCATGGGCTCGCGCATGCTCGATGACCAGCTGCGCATCACGCAGCTCGCGGCTCTTCCCGGCAACGACGGCGACGATCCCACCTGCGGCCTGGTCTTCGACACCTGCCGTGGCGATATCTGCCCTGCGCTCAAAGGCTGGAGCAACGACACGCAAAAGACCGCCGTCGACGGTATCGCGCTCGAATACGGCTTCTTTGAGCCCAGCTTTAAGGCCGAGGACTCGGCATGCTTCAACCCCTTTGCGCCCGAGGCCACGGCCGTGCCCCAAAAGGCACCGCTCGTGGTGTATCTGCACGGCGCCGGCGAGGGCAAGGGCGCCACGCAGGGCGAAGGCGCCACGCGCGCCTATATCGGCAACCGCGTGACGGCCATCAGCCAGGCGCAGATCCAGCGCTACTTTGGCGGCTTTGCCTGGGTGCTCGTGCCGCAGTCGCCCACGTTTTGGATGGACAACGGCGTCGAGCAGCTTGGTCACTCCAACCAGAGCATCTACTCCCCCGTGCTCAAGGCACTTATCGATGAGTTTGTCGCCGAGCATGCCGACCGCATCGACACCGACCGCATCGTGGTCGCCGGTCTTTCCAACGGCGGCTTTATGACCCTGCGCCTGTGCGCCGACTACCCCGATTTCTTCGCCGCGGGCCTTCCCTGCTGCGCCCCGTGGTACAACGCCACGGACGAGGACGTAGCCGCGCTCGCCAAGACGCCGCTGTGGTTTACGCACTCCAAGGGCGACGAGCTCGTGTGCCCGCAGCAGACCGTGCTGCCGCTGTTCGCGCGCCTGCGCGATGCCGGCGCCAACGTGCATCTCACCTACTTTAGCCATGTCGAGGACCTGACCGGCGTGTATCGCGAGGCCGACGGCTCGGCCAAGAAGACGTTCAACCACGGCGTGTGGATCCACCAATTCAACGACCTGTGTTATCAAGACTTCGACGGGGGCAACGTACTCATCGACGGCGAGCCGGTGGGCTGCTGGGAGTGGTCGGCCAGGGTCGACCGCTAAGCCCTCCCATCGCGGGGACCGGGGTTTAGTCTTGCAAACGTCCTCGGGCATGCATGGGCTGGCGCTTTGCGCTTCGCGCTGCGCCTGCCCATGCCCCCTGCGGAATGTTTGCAAGACTAAACCCCGGTCTCCGCTGCGTTGACGTTGCTGTGACCCTGGCCGGCCGCTTCTAGCGGGCCGCCGGGTCGGTGGCGATGGGGGCATGGGTCCCGTCTTGCCTTGCGCGTAACTGGCTGAATTGATTTTGATTGGAGCTGTTCCTGTGCCCCAGAAGTTGACTCGGGTGATTGTTACCACTGATATGGAAGTCGATGATATGAACTCGCTTGTTCATTTGGCTCTGTATCTCAACTTGCTTGATGTTCAGGCTGTGGTGTATACGGCTTCGCAGTATCACTTTCTTGGGGATGGGGTTCATACGCTCGGCGAGGTGAATTCGCATTGGCGGACCAAAGGGCGGCGCTCTTATGAGTGGGCTGTTGTGCCTCATGAGCCCGATCCGCTAGCCGGCGAGCTTCGTGAGTATCGGCCGTTTCCCGAGCATTGGATTGAGAGTCTCTGGAGTAATGAATATGCCCAGGCTTGGCCGCAGTTGCAAGCAAATGCGGCCGCTGCCGGTGAGCCGCCGTTTCCCACGCCCGCCCAGATGATCGAGCGCACCTTTGTGGGAAATGTTGCCTTTGAGGGTGATGTGACTGAGGAAACTGAGGGGTCTCGCGTAATTGCGCAGGCGATTCTGGATGATGATCCGCGTACGTTATGGTTGCTCAGCTGGGGTGGTATGAATACGATCGTTCGCGCCCTCATGAGTATTGCCGAGCGCTATCGCGCCACGCCCGAGTGGCCCGCCGTACGGCAGCGGGTCTATCAGAAGGTGCGCGTGATGGGCGTTGCCGATGGCGTGGGGCAGGACAACTCGTGGCTCGACCATGGACGCGAGCTCTTTCCCGAGCTCATCTTTTGGCGTACGCCCTATATGTATGGCAACTATTTCGACGCCAAAACAGCTCAGCCCGATACGCTGCCGCTGTTTAAGGCTCCTTGGCCTGAGCGGAATCTCACGCAGGGCAACGGACCCCTCATGGCACGCTATATGCTCTATGGCGATGGTAAGGTCTACGAAAACGAGCCCGAGCGCTTTCAGTTTGGCAAGCATGCCCGTCTGGATTGGGGCCTAGAAGGCAGGCCCGCGGTGCAGTTTGAGCGCGGCGACTTTATGGCCGAAGGCGACAGCATGACCTATATTCCGCTGCTTCCGTTTGGCCTGCGCGGTATCGACGACCGCGACTTCGATACGCTGCTGGGCCGCATGTTTTTTGATGGGCATCCCGATGCGAACGCGCCCGCCGGTTTTGCCTCCATCGGCACGCCCGCAGACGACAATCTCAATCCCTACCTGCGTGCCTATCAGGAAGACTTTGCCGCCCACGCGCAATGGTGTGCCCATGATCCGGCAGCCTGCTCGCATCCGGCACATGTTGTCGAGGTCACGGCCGACCGCAGCGCCACAGCCGGCGAGCGCGTCGACCTTACAGCGACCATCGTCGACCCCGACGGCAAGGGCTTCGATGTGCATTGGGATGTCGCCGTGGACCCGTCGAGCTATGCAGGCGCCCAGGATCTGTCGCTGTGGCAAGAATGCACGGTAGACACCGCTTTCATCGTGCCCGCCGACGCGCGGCCCGGCGACCGCCTTGTGCTCACCCTTACCGTGCAGACGCGCGCCGAGCGCCCCTGCACCCGCTACGGCCAGGTCGCCATCACCGTCGCGTAGCAGCGACGGCGCTCACACTCAACAAGAAGTGCCCCCAAGTGCCGGCCAAATGACGAGAGTGGATAATCTCCCACTTTGAGCCCCCAAACAGGCCAAAAACGGCAGATTATCCACTCTCACTTTGGGGCACTCATTGGGGACAGACTTAAATGAGTAGTCGTTGGGGACGTTCTTGTTTGACTGGTCATTTAAGTACGTCCCCAATGAGTGCTTTCACTTCTTTTAACAAAACGCCCGGCGGGCATTAACTGCTCGCCGGGCGTTTTGGTTAGGAAACTCTGAAGTTGAGTGTCTCGGCTTCCTTAGGACAGATCCTCACCATTCGTTTCAATGACGTGCTTGTACCAGTCAAAGCTCTTCTTCTTGGAACGCTTGAGGGTGCCGTTGCCCGCGTCGTCGCGGTCGACGTAGATAAAGCCGTAGCGCTTGGACATCTCGCCCGTGCCGGCGCTCACCAGGTCGATCGGGCCCCAGGTGGTGTAGCCCAGCAGGTCAATGCCATCCTCGGTCACTGCATCGCGCATCGCGGCGATGTGCTGGCGCAGGTAGTCGATACGGTAGTCGTCGTTGATGGAGCCATCCTCCTCGACAACATCCTTGGCGCCCAGACCGTTCTCGACCACAAACAGCGGCTTCTGATAGCGGTCGTACAGGTCGTTGAGGGTGATGCGGAAGCCCAGCGGATCGATGGCCCAGCCCCACTGGCTCTCCTGCAGGTAGGGGTTCTTGGCGCCGGCGAAGGCGTTGCCCTGGGTGCGCTCGACATCAGGGTTATCGGCACCGGCGGAACAACGGGTGCTGTAATAGCTAAAGCTGATGAAGTCGACGGTGTTTTCGGCCAGGATCTCGCGGTCCTCGTCAGTCATGCCGACGTCGATGCCCAGACGCTCGAGCTTCTTGACGGCATAAGCCGGGTAGTAGCCGCGGCTCTGGACGTCGACAAAGAAGTAGTTGTCCTGGTTGTCGAGCTGCGCCTGGCGCACATCGCCCGGACGGCAGCTGTAGGGATAGCAGCTGCCCGCGGCGAGCATGCAGCCGATCTTGACCTCGGGGTCGATCTCGTGGGCGATCTTGGTTGCCCAAGCGCTGGCGACGAGCTCGTTGTGGGCGGCCGGGTACTCGACGGCTTCCTTGTTCTCGCCCTCCTCAAAGACCAGGCCGGCACCCATAAACGGCAGGTGCAAGATCATGTTGATCTCGTTGAAGGTGAGCCAGTACTTCACCAGGCCCTTGTAGCGGGTAAAGATCGTGGTCGCGAGGTTCTTATAGAAGTCGATGAGCTTGCGGTTGCGCCAGCCACCGTACTCCTTGATGAGGTGGACGGGGCAGTCGAAGTGCGTGATGGTCACGAGCGGCTCGATGCCGTGCGCCTGGCACTCGCGGAACACGTCCTCGTAGAAGGCCAGGCCGGCCTCGTTGGGCTCGGTCTCGTCGCCATTGGGGAAGATGCGGGTCCAGGCCAAGCTCATGCGGAAGGTCTTAAAGCCCATCTCGGCAAAGAGGGCGATGTCCTCCTTGTAGCGGTGGTAGAAATCGATGCCGGTCTGCGCGGGGTAGTAATAGCCGTCCTCAAAGTCGAGCATCTTGCGCTGGCCGGAGACCACCGCGAAGCGCTCGGGGCCGTGCGGGGCCACATCCACGTTGGCCAGGCCGCGGCCGTCCACGTCGTAGGCGCCCTCGCACTGGTTGGCAGCCGTCGCGCCGCCCCACAGGAAGTCTTTACGGAAAGCCATACATCGATCCTTTCACACGCTGTTTGTCGTAGCTTCAGTATCCCCGTAAGCAGCGCGCTACTCAACGGCAACGACGCAGGCCGACACTTCTTTTCGCACACGGCGGCCCGGCAGCCGCCCCTGCCTGACACTTTCTGATACCGCCGCCCCAAACCACCACAAAGGGGATAGGCACCTTTGTGGTGGCTTGTGTGGTGGTTTGAAGCAAGGGCTCTAGTCCACGGTGATGTCGAGGTTCTTGCCGGTGAGGCCTACGTAGCCGCCCTCGGCAGCCTTGGGGCTATCGGCGTGGCAGAGAACCCACTTGTCGGCCTTCCAGTAGCAGTAGCTGTCGCCGGCCGCGGGCATGTCGGCTGCAGCCTCGGGGCGCGGACCGTTGGTGCCCGCCGGGAGCGCCACCATCACCTGGAAGCCGCCTTCGTCAACCATGCACGGCGTGTAGTGGAGCGTCGTGGCGTAAACCTCGACGAGCGTGCCGCCGGGCGCACGAAAGGCCTTGACCTGAGCGGTATCGAGCTTGCCGTCGACAATTTGCTCGCGCTTGGCCAGCAGCAGGATAAAGTCGCGGGCGCCCAGATTGAACTCGCTGGCGCGGTGATACTCCAGGCAGTTGAGGCGCGTGTTGTGACCGTTGCACCAGCCCAGCTGGAACGGGCAGCCGCCGTACATGAGCAGGCCGAGCGCGTCGGCACCCTCGACCTGCTCGAGCTCGGGGGCAGCGGCCACGTACTTGCTGCCCCCGGGGACGGGCGTGGCGGAGAGCGCTTCGACGAACGGGACGGTCAGGCTGGACGGGACGTCGTTCCACACGCGACCATAGGGTTTAAACTCGGGATCGGAAACAGAGTAGATATGCATGTTCGCTCATGTTCATTTATGTGACAGTATGAACATTCTAGAACAAATTCGTTCTGTTTTGAGCGCTCGGTAAGAAAAAGCGCCCCCGCGAAGAGCGGAGACGCTTCTGATGCAAACGCTATGCCTGCGAGCAGCCTTATGCCTGCTGGTAGTGCAGATGCTTCTCGTCGATGTTGGCCAGGTCGCGGTCGAGATAGCGGCGCGCGAGCCAGTTAGCCATGGGGAGGTTCTGGTCCAGGTAGTTGCCGCACTCCTCGGGAGCGGCGCCGGGGACATCACCCTCAAAGCCAGCGACAAACTCGAACAGCTCGCGCACGAGCGGCAAGATTTCCTCGCTCGTTACCTCGCCAAAGACAACCAGGTAAAAGCCCGTGCGGCAGCCCATGGGGCCAAAGTAAACGATACGGCTCGACCACTCGGCATGATTGCGCAAGAAGGTGGCGCCCAGGTGCTCGACGGTGTGGCACTCGGCCGTGTTCATGACCGGCTCCTTGTTGGGCGTGGTCAGGCGCAGGTCAAACGTGGTTACGGCGGCGCCGGTCGCCGGATCGCGGTCGACGCGACTCACATACACGCCGGGCTCGAGCAGCAGATGGTCAACGGAAAAACTCGCGATGCGCTCCATGGCAGATCCTCTCGGTAGTCAATTTAGGACGGGGCTCTTTTAGCTGGTCACAACAATCGTCACCAATAATAGCAGTCAAAAAAGCCCATTACAGTTTGAGTCGTCCGAAAGGGCGGCTCTTTTCCGTTGCACGGTTATA
>CATXLW010000021.1:0-40785 GCA_958371715.1 uncultured Collinsella sp. | reverse complement strand
GTGCCTATGCCAAGGTGGATATCCGCGAGGTGGCCGATATCGACCCGGCTAAGGCGGGCGGCGTGGATGCCGCGCGCGACAAGGAGGGGGCGGCGATTCTTGCCGCCTTGCCATCTCGAGCGCATGTGATCCTGCTGGCTATCGAGGGCAAGGAGCGCTCGAGCGAGGAGTTTTCGGCGAGGCTCGACGATCTTATGCTGCGAGGCGGCAGCGACATTGCCTTTGTAATCGGCGGTTCGGACGGCGTGAGCGATGACGTGCGCGCACGAGCCGACGAGATGCTCAGCTTTGGACGCATTACCTTGCCGCATAACCTGGCGCGTGTGGTGCTGCTAGAGCAGATTTACCGTGCCTGTAAGATCAGTCGTGGCGAGCCGTATCACAAATAGGTCGGCAATACGAAACAATGGCGTGGGACAATACCTTTCGTTTTGAGGAATGTGTCTGAAAGGACTATGCGATATGAAGATTGGATTTGTCGGTTTTGGCAATATGGCGAGCGCTATGGCCGATGGCTGGATCGCTGCCGGTGTAGCTGCGAGCGACATGTGCGCCTGCGCGGGTCGCTACGACGCACTGGTTGAGCGCTGCGAGGCGCGCGGCATGGTCGCCTGCCACGATGCCGCCGAGGTTGTCGCCGCATCCGATATCGTGGTCGCTGCGGTCAAACCGTACATGATCGAGAAGGTATTCGCCCCGCTCAAGGATGCTTTTGCCAAAAAGGTCGTTCTGTCGGTTGCCTGGACCTGGGACAGTGCCAAGTGGGAGCAGGTCCTGCCGGGCGTCGCGCATATCTCGACGGTGCCCAACACGCCGGTTTCGGTGGGCGAGGGCGTCATCGCCTGCGAGAAGGCTTCGACGCTTAACGACGAGCAGCGTGCTGTGGTGCTCGACCTGCTCGGTAAGCTTGGCGCTGTCGTCGAGCTCGACACAAGCCTGCTGTTTGTGGGCGGCACGGTGGGTGGTTGCGCTCCGGCGTTTGTCGCCATGGCAATCGAGGCCCTGGGCGATGCGGCGGTCAAGCACGGTATCCCGCGTGCGGATGCTTATCGCATTGTGAGCCAGATGGTGCTGGGTACGGCAAAGCTGCAGCTTGCAACTGGCCAGCATCCTGCGGCGATGAAGGATGCCGTATGCTCGCCCGGTGGTGCCACCATCAAGGGCGTCGTTGCGCTCGAGGACGCCGGCATGCGCAGCGCCCTGGTCAAGGCAATCGACGCAACCCTCCAGTAAAACCGACCAAAAACGGGACAGGTTTATGTTGGCAGGTTTTTCCTGCGGTTTTGTCCTTTTAGCGAAAAGTGCCCCGCAACTGGCTCAATTCCAGTTGCGGGGCACTTGCGTTTGCCCAGATAAAACCGACCAAAATAAACCTGTCCCTTTTTGGCAGGTTAGTCCCAGAAGCTGTCTTCTTCGTCCTCGGACTTGGGGCCGCGGTCGACATACATCTTATGGGTGCGCTTCTCCATTACAAAGGCAATAATCGCAAACAGCAGGATGCCGCCGGCGAAAAGGATGGCAAAACCGGTGCGGGTGCCAAACAAAAAGGAAAAAACTGCGTCCATTGGGTGCCTTCTTGCGTAGTTGAGTTGGGTCGTAAACGCTCATAAGTATATACTTGCCCATACATGTACAAGGTTGCAACCTAAATGGAATGTATATCGCCGGAGGATCTAATGCTTGATATCAAGTTTGTTCGCGAGAACCCCGATGCCATCGATGTCGCCATGGCTAACCGCCAGACGTCTTGGGATCGCGAGAAGTTCTTTGAGCTCGACGACGAGCGTCGTGCCGTCATCACCGAGGTCGAGGAACTTCAAGCCACGCGCAATGCCGAGTCCAAGAAGATCGGCGCCCTGATGAAGGAGGGCAAGAAGGACGAGGCTGAGGCCGCCAAAGAGGCCGTGCGCGCCGTCAACGAGAAAATTGACGGTCTGGCCGAGCGCCGCACCGCCCTCGAGCAGGAGCAGTACGACTTCATGGCTCACCTGCCCAACATTCCTTGCGAGGCCACGCCGTACGGCAAGGACGAGGACGAGAACATCGAACGCCGTCGTTGGGGCACCCCGCGCGAGTTCGACTTCGACTTTAAGCCGCACTGGGATCTGGGCACCGACCTCGATATCCTTGACTTCGAGCGCGGCAACAAGCTCTCCGGCAGCCGCTTCACCGTTCTCGGTGGCGCCGGCGCCCGTCTTGAGCGCGCCCTCATCAACTTCTTCCTCGATACGCACACCAGCCGTGGTTTTAAGGAGTGGTGGCCGCCCATCGTCGTCAAGCGTCAGACCATGTTCGGCACGGGCCAGCTGCCCAAGTTCGAGGACGACGCCTATCACGTCTCGGGCGACAACTTCCTGATCCCCACCGCCGAGGTCGTGCTCACCAACCTGCACGCCGGTGAGGTCCTCGACGCCGATACCCTGCCGCGCCGCTACACCGCCTTCACCCCCTGCTTCCGCGAGGAGGCCGGCTCCGCTGGTCGCGATACCCGCGGCATCATTCGCCAGCACGAGTTCGACAAGGTCGAGATGGTCAAGTTTGCCAAGCCGGAGGAGTCCGACAAGGAGCTCGAGAGCATGACCGCCGAGGCCGAGTTCCTGCTGCAGCAGCTGGGTCTTCCGTATCGCGTGATTAGCCTGTGCACCGGCGACCTGGGCTTCTCTGCCCGTCAGACCTACGACGTCGAGGTCTGGCTGCCGAGCTACAACGCCTACAAGGAGATCAGCTCCTGCTCCAACTGCGGTGACTTCCAGGCCCGTCGCGCCAACATCAAGTATCGCGACCCCGAGAACTTCAAGGGTTCGCGCTATCTGCACACCCTCAACGGTTCCGGTCTGCCGGCTGGCCGTACCATGGCAGCCATTCTGGAGAACTACCAGAACGCTGACGGCACCATCACGATCCCCGAGGTTCTGCGTCCCTACATGGGCGGCCTCGAGAAGATCGAGCCGGTCGCGTAGATTGGCTGCATAAGCGATTTGCTAGGGCACTCCTTTTTG
Organism: uncultured Collinsella sp.; assembly: GCA_958371715.1. Lineage (GTDB taxonomy): Bacteria > Actinomycetota > Coriobacteriia > Coriobacteriales > Coriobacteriaceae > Collinsella. The sequence goes on along the minus strand of CATXLW010000021.1, from coordinate 37,786 downwards.
GGGTGCCCTTTTTGTGTGCGGCCATACCATGCTGTGCGGACAGCTCAATAGAAAACACACGAACAACTGTTCTGTATACAGCCATCTACCTGCTATGCTTTTGCTAAATAAGAGCGAGAGAAAGGGGACGCGATGGAGCTGTTTGATGATCGGGTGGTTTTGTTTGAGAGCGACGAGGGCGGGGAGTACCTGCTTGTGACGTGTGAGCCGTCTGGCATGGGTGGCCTGGTGGTTCGACAGACGAGCGAGGGTCCGTTGACCCAATGGTGCTACGAGGAGTCGCCGCATGTGGTTGAGACGTTTGTGGCGCACGAGGGGCTTGTGGCCCTGGAGCATTTCTATGGGGTCCGGACATCTAACCAGGTTGCTCGCATGTTGAGTATCTCGTTTGCCGATTATGATTGTGCCCAGCGGGTGAGATCGCTCCTCAGGGAACTTGATGCTAAGTTTGACGTGATCGAAAAGCCAATCGATCGTACGGGGAACGACGGTATATGCGGAGCAGCATGACAAAACTGCGTTCCAAAAAAAGTTTGAGATTGTGCTTGACTCCAATAAGCTAAAGTGGTTTTATATGTTTTGCGCTGCGGCGTTACCTCAGCTGGATAGAGGGTCTGACTACGAATCAGAACGTCATAGGTTCGAATCCTATACGCCGCACCAATTGAAATTGAAAGCCTCCGGCAGCGGGGGCTTTTCTTTTAGGCGGACGCCGCATGGATTCGAACCTCGGTCGAGGCGCGGGCGTCAAGAAAACGCGGAGCGTTTTTAGCCCGCGGGCGAGTCCGCCGGCAGGCGGGCGAAGCCGGTGCGGATCCGCGAAGCGGATGCGCGGAATCCTATACGCCGCACCAATTGAAATTGAAAGCCTCCGGCAACGGGGGCTTTTCTTTTAGGCGGACGCCGCATGGATTCGAACCTCGGTCGAGGCACGAACAACTTAATTATCACTCCGTAAAATTTTTTCTAATTGTCGCTTGACCCATCGGGGGCTCGCGTGCATAATAATCCGTGCGTTGCGGCGTTACCTCAGCTGGATAGAGGGTCTGACTACGAATCAGAACGTCATAGGTTCGAATCCTATACGCCGCACCAACTGAACTTTAAAGCCTCCGGTAACGGAGGCTTTTCTTATATGTCGACATACTTGAGGAGTTGCTTTCGCCGTGTTTGAAAGTATCGATTCGATCGACTGCATCAAATGAGTAAAAATCAAATTCGATAACTTTTTTTGAAAAAATGCTTGACCATTATTCAGTCCATGTGCATAATAATCAACAAGTCGCGGCGTTACCTCAGCTGGATAGAGGGTCTGACTACGAATCAGAACGTCATAGGTTCGAATCCTATACGCCGCACCATTTGAGATTAAAGCTCCCGGCAACGGGGGCTTTTCTTTTACGTAAACACCGCATGGATTCGAACCTCGGTCGAGGCGCGGGCGTAAAGAAAACGCGGAGTGTTTTTAGCCCGCGGGCGAGCACGCCGGCAGGCGGGCGAAGCCGGTGCGGATCCGCGCAGCGGATGCGCGGAATCCTATACGCCGCACCATTTGAGATTAAAGCTCCCGGCAACGGGGGCTTTTCTTTTACGCCAGCTTGAGTGCTTTCGTCCAAAGGGACGATTTCCTGTCGACTCGTGTAAGATTCCGAGTAGATGTCGCGACTTATTCGCGACCACTCCTTCTCAAGCGACCGATCAGGGTGATATTTCGTGGCAGAGCGTCCGACATACAAGCTCAGGTTTCTCGATCCCAAGAAGCGCTTTCCGGCGATGCCCGAGCAGCCTGCGGGACGCTCATATGGCGTGGTCTGGAAACTCTTTGGCGAGGATCGGCATGAATCTTGTTATGTCGTCGAATTTGTTGGCAAAAGTCATGTGTCGCTTTTGGGCTACGTAAGCGTTTCGGGTGAGGTGTACAAGGTGGACCGCCCCGTTAGCGAGGCTCCGCTGCCCAACGATCCCGACATGGAACTGGTCCTTGACGAGTCGGACTCCGGTATTGGTGAGATTGTGGTTCGGGGAGCCAACGGCACGATGCGCGCGTGCGCGCGAACCGTCGGCTCTCCCGAAGGCCCCATGCGCGAGCAGTCCGACCACGAGACATGGAATTCGACCCGCTCCCTTCCTTACGGCGAGTTCATGGCATCGATGTTCCTGCGCTACGTGATATTCGCTGACTCCGAAAATGCCATTGCGAGCACGGCGGACGCCGGCGGACTCGACGAGGGTATGCAAAATGTTATCGACAAGATCAAGCTCGTAAAGTTGCCCGAGCCGGTCGAGGTGTTTTTGGGCTTTAACACGGCACCGCTCCCTGATGCTATCGAGACGCTGCTTTACCGCGTTGACCATGCCGAGAATCCGAGCGGTATCGAGCGCTATGCCGCTGCCCTTATGAGTGAAATTGACTTGCCCCGTCTGCGCACCATCGCTGCCAAGTCCGAGATGAGCCTGGCTCGCATTGATCGTTCAAAGCTTTTCTATCTCAATTTTGATCGTAGCCTGCTGGACCAGGACGAGATTGACATGCTGCTTGCCATCGAGTGCCGTCTCAACCGCCTCTCCGGCATCCTTGAGCGCATCGGGGCTGGATTGGTCCCCGCGGCCTCGTCGCCGAGCCTTGAGGGCTGCGCGCTCTTTGATGCGTGGCATATCGCTAAGACGACCAACGATGTTCCTCGACTGCTCGATACGGCCTCGAGCGATAACCCGTGGGACGAACCGGGTACGGTGGCTTGCCAGCCGGGCGGTGAGTGGGATGTGCGTACCCGCTTCGCGCGTATTGTCGAGGCGCTTAACGTGGTCACGCGGCTCGACTATACCTATCGGGCAAACGTTGCCGAGGGGATTATGCTCGTTCGGTTTGGGCAGTCTGTCGTTGATGCCATGCCGCAACGTGAATACGACGCTCAAGATGACGCCTGGCACGAGCTGGACGAGGACACGCGCACGATCTGGGCCGCGGAGCACGATGCGCGCGTGGCGCTCACGCTTGCGGCAGCGTGTTTTGCCGCGGGCACCTGCATCACGCGCTGCTATGTGCAGATTGCTGCTCCCGACAGTGAGCAGGGCGAGTGCGTTGTCGCAACGTATTTCTTTGGGCGCGCGGCCTATCTGGCCGATTGCGTGCCTGTCGCCAAGGATCTTGAGAGCATGGACATGGACGATATGCCGTGCAAGCGTGTGCTTGAGGCATATGAGTCAACCGCTCCGGAGACGATTGAACCTGCGGAGGTTCATGCTCGTCCGCGTGATGACCATCGCATGCTGCCGCCGGCGCTGCGCGATCTGCTGCTTGCCGATGCGGCTGACGAGCTGGAGGTCATGGAAGAGGACGACGACCCATACGTTGCCCGTGTTGTTGAATTGCGCGAGCAGGCAAAAGTCGACCGTACAGGTGCTTTTGAAGGCTTTTCCCGTCTTGTTGAGGAGTTGGAGGCTAAGTGCGCCGTCGCCGAGCTTTTGGCGACAGGTCCGGTTCAAACGCAGTTTTGCGATAACCAGCTGGTGCGCATGGTGCTACCGGTGTTGGAAGAAGACCGCTCTGTGCGAATCCTTCGTGCGCCCGATGCGCTGTACTTTGCCCAGCACGAGATCTGCAGCTTTTACGCCGAGCAAGAGGACTTTGAACGAGCACTGCCCGAGGTGCGCCATCTTTACGATCTGGCGCGCTCGTCCATGCAGTCGCACTTTGCGCTCATCAACGTGCTTGCGCGTCTGGAGCGCTTTGACGAGATTATCGAGGTGGCGCGCCACGGCCTACGTATTGCCAGCGATCGTTCTGCAATCGGCTACCTGTTCTATCGCTTGGCGTTTGCCTATTGGAATTGCGATCAGCTCGACCTGGCGCTGGCTTGTTACCGTCTGGTGCCGCGCGGCGAGGAGTCGGGCAGCAGCGCGCTGGAAGAAATGCAGGGCCTTATGAACGAGATGGGCGTCAGCGAGCCTCCGACGTTCGAGGAAGCGGTCGAGACCATCCACAAGGCTGGACTAGAGCTGCCGCCAGTGTCCGCCGTGACGAATCAGCTGGCAGATGCCGCTGTGCAGCTGGTCGATAACGGCTTCTTTTTCCTGGCGCGCGGTTGCATCTTCCAAATGTGGCGTACCATGGGCAACGACGAGCTCGGCTCCCTCAACCGCTCGCTGGGGTAGGGGCGAAAACTGCAAGGAGGAAAGGCCGCCGGGCAATTAGAAAATTCCCTCTTGCCCAACTTCGACTGTTTGGTTACTATAGAACGGCTGTTACGGAGAGCTGACCGAGAGGCCGAAGGTGCTCGCCTGCTAAGCGAGTATGCCCCAAAAGGGCATCTGGGGTTCGAATCCCCAGCTCTCCGCCAGTATGACTTGAAAGAAGGGTCCCATTTGGGGCCCTTTTTTGTGCGGAGAAAGGAGGCTGGGGATTCGAACCCGAGAGGGCACGGGCGTTAAGCAAACGCGAAAGCGTTTGTAGCCCGTGGGCGAAAAGCCGCCAGGCTTTGAAGCCGGAGGGCATGCGCAGCATGCCCGGACATCCCCAGCTCTCCGCCAGTAAGACTTTAAAGAAGGGTTCCGAAAGGGACCCTTTTTTAGTTGAACCACGTTAGCTGGGGATTCGAACCTCAAAAAAGGAGGCATCCTTTCGGACGCCTCCTTTCAGTGGACTTATTATTCTTGCGCACTACACCTCGGGCGCCTTGGCGACGGTCTCGCTTTCTGCCGTGAGCGGGCGGTTGTCGATGCGGCGGCCCAAGCGATCGAGCTTCACGAGTAGCCACTCAATGGGATTCGGCCCTGCGCCTTCCTCGTCGGCAACCAGGTCCATGACGGCGATCTTGGTGCCATCCTGCTTGAGCGTAACGCTGCCCACCTTGTCGCCCACATGCACCGTGCCCGAAAGATCGTCGTAGCTAACCTTTTCGGTCACCTCGCCGGCAAGGGAAAACACGGTCGCTTGCGCCGTAGGATCGGCGAGCGTGGCGTCGATCGTCTTATCCGTCCAGTCGGTTTGGCCAATGCGCGCCATAAGTGGGTTGCCGTTGGCGGTCTTTTCCTGCGTGTTGGCGATTGCGACCGTCACCTTGTGACCGTAGTACCAATTGGCAAGGGTTGCGGTATCGGTAAAGCGCTGGTCGGTGGTGGTGGAGTTCAAAACGACGGTGTAGATCTCGTCGCCATCGCGGTTGTAGGCACCCGTAAAGCAATAGCCTGCATCATCGGTGGTGCCGGTCTTGCCACCGATGTTGCCATCTTGGCCTAGCAAATAGTTATGCGTGTCCATGGAATGCGAATGGTCGGTGCCGTCGGCGCCCGTGACCTCGATCCAGGAATCTTCGCTCGCTACGACCTCGCGGATCGTGTCGTTTTTCATGGCCTCCTGCATCATCAGCGCTACGTCGTGTGCGGTTGAGTGCATATCGCCAGCCCACTCATCAAAGTCCAGACCATGCGGGTTTTCAAAAAGCGTGCCGGTGCAACCGAGCTTCTTAGCGCGCTCGTTCATGGCTTTCACAAATGTTGCCTCGGCGTCTTTGGTCTTAGGGTCGATCTTCTTGCCCACATATTCGGCGAGCACGATGGCGGCGTCGTTGCCCGAGGGAATCATCAGGCCGCGCAGTGCCTGCTTCACGGTGAGCTCGTCGCCTTCGAGTAGGCCGGCTGTTGAATTGCCCACGGTGGCTGCGGCGTTGCTCACCGTGGCCTTCTCGTCCATCTTGCAATTCTCGACGGTTAGGATTGCGGTCATGACCTTGGTGATCGAGGCAATCTTGATCTGCTCATCGGCGCCGCGGGCATAGTAGACGGTGCCGTCTTTGCCCATGACGAGGGCATTGGTCGCATCGATATCGGGCAGGTTTTCGGCCGTGATGCCGCGCGCATCGGCGGTTTTGCCGCAAACATTGTCGGTCGTGAGTACTTGGGCGCCGGCGACGGTGGGCACGCCAGCGGCAAGGGCGATAGCGCAGACAAAGCCGGCGGCAAGCTGGGCTGAGCGCTTTGCAAAAGAGGTGAGGGACTTCACAGATTTCGCTTTCGACGGGATGGTCTCTTCTGGAACTAGAGTATATCGTTTGCCGGCGTCGGCGATCATCGCGTGCGTGCGTGGCCCACATCCGCGCCCGAACGGGCACAAGGGTGCTTAAGGCCGACTTAATCACCCACGCTTGTTGTGTGTGGCGTGCGTCGCCTCGGGCATAATGGAGCGCGAGAGGAGCACGCATGAACGAGCGCATTTTGGTAGTTGATGACGAGAAGGCCATCGCCGACTTGGTTGGTATCTACCTTACAAAAGAGGGCTTTGATGTCCAGATTGCCTATAGCGGGGCCGATGCTGCCAAGGCAATCCTGGAGCAGGAGTTCGATCTGGTACTGTTGGATGTCATGCTGCCCGATATCGATGGCTTTGAGCTACTGCGTACGATCCGTTTCAGCCATACCTATCCTGTGATCATGCTGACGGCGCGCGATGCCCAGCAAGACAAGATCGAGGGCCTTTCGCTTGGCGCGGACGATTACGTGGTTAAGCCGTTCCGTCCGCTGGAGCTCATCGCGCGCGTGCACGCTCAGCTTCGCCGCTACACCAGCTACGGTAGCCGCTCGCAGGCGGCCGAGTCGCCGACCATCCAGCTCGACGGCCTGGAGATCAACCGCGATGCTCGTTCCGTAACGGTGGACGGTGCACCGGTACGCCTCACGCCCATCGAGTATTCCATCTTGCTGTATCTGGTTGAGCATCGCGGCAGCGTGGTAGCCGTGGAGGATCTGTTCCGCGCGGTGTGGAACGAGGATTTTATGCCCGGCTCCAACAATACGGTGATGGTGCACATTCGCCACCTGCGCGAAAAGATTGGCGACGACGCTCAAAAGCCGCGCTTTATCAAAAACGTCTGGGGCGTCGGCTACATAATCGAATAGCGCCTTTGATGGTGGGGAAGTGGATATGACAAAAGACGATAGGCAGGCGTTCGAGGTGCCCGATCGACTCTTTGAATACGTACGGGCAGTCGTCGACAACCGCGCGCTTGCGACGGTGCTGCTCTTTTTGCTGAGCCTGCTGCTGATTGGCATCGACAACATCGCCGGAGTCTTGGCGGTGCTGCTTGTCGGCTTTTTGCTGATCGATCGATTTGAAATCGTACGCCGCTGCGTGGTGATTGGCGGTGCCGCGTGGGCCATGACGTTGGCGATTGGCGCCATGGCACTCGGCGGCATCGAAGGGCCGGTGCTGTTCGATGCCGGCTTTGTATTCAACATGCTTGGCTTTGTGCTGGCGCTTGCCGTGTGCGTGCTGTTCTTTTGCGGCCGCGCCCTGTACTACCAGGGCTATGAGCAGGGCGAGCAGCATGCCGATTGTGTGCTGGCCGCTCGTATTCAAGATCGCCTGATCGATCACCCCGACACCTGGGACAACATCGACGGCGACTTCCTGGAGGTCGAGGGCGCACTCAACCGTGTGCGCGATCGCGAGCGCAAGGTGCAACAGGCCTTGCGTGACGAGTCTCATCGCAAGGACGATCTGGTCACGTACTTGGCACATGACCTACGCACCCCGCTTGCCAGTGTGGTGGGCTATCTTTCGCTGCTGCAAGAGGCTCCTGAGCTGCCGGTTGAGCAACGTGCGCACTTTACGGGCGTGGCGCTCGACAAGGCGCACCGGCTCGATGCACTCATCGAAGAGTTCTTCGATATCACGCGCTTTGACTTCCACGATATCGTGCTCACGCGCGGCTATGTTGATCTGGGGTTGCTGCTGGCTCAGGTGGCTGACGAGTTCTATCCCATCCTCAACGAGCAACATAAGGAAGCCCAGGTTGATATTCGCGAGGACCTGACGGTGCTCGTGGATGGCGATAAGATGGCCCGCGTGTTTAACAACATCATGAAAAACGCCGTCGCCTATAGCTATGAGGGCTCGACTATCACGATTGAGGCCAGGCGCCAAGACGATGGCGGCGTGCGCGTGCGCTTTATCAATCAGGGCGATCCTATCCCTGCGGCTAAGCTCAAGGTGATCTTTGAGAAGTTCTATCGCCTGGATGCGGCGCGTGCGACCAATCGCGGTGGTGCCGGTTTGGGCCTTGCTATTGCCAAGGAGATCATCGCGGCACACGGCGGTACCGTTGCATGTGAATCGACGCCCGAACACACGATATTCACCATCGAGCTGCCCGCCGCATAGCTAGCGTGCCCTTACAAACACTTGACAATGTGCTCACGTGCGTATGAGCCGCGATTCCTACTATCGATACTGCTGAATTGATATCGATATGGAGGTGTGCGGTATGACGGCTGCTGCGGCTGTGGAGCCCACGGAGCTTGAAGAACTCATGGAAGCGCAGGCCGAGGCCGCGCATGAGCGCGAGGTTGGGGATGCGACTCGCCCCACGGCAGAGGATCTTGCCGCCTCGCCGACGCGCATCGACGTCGAGGGCCTCGACCTGTTCTATGGCGACCACCATGCGTTCAAGGACGTGAATATCAAGATCCGCGACAAGCAGATCACCTCGTTCATCGGGCCTTCGGGCTGCGGAAAGTCCACGTTGCTGCGCTGCTTTAACCGCATGAACGACGGCATCAAGGATTGCCGCATCGAGGGCAAGATTGCGCTCGATGGTCAAGATATCCTGGGCGATTGCGACATCTGCCGTTTGCGCCAGCGCGTGGGCATGGTGTTCCAACGCCCCAACCCATTTCCCATGAGCATCTACGACAACGTCGCCTACGGTCCTCGCGGTATGGGTGTGCGCGACCGCGCCGTGCTCGATGAGCTGGTCGAGGACTCCCTGCGTCGCGCTGCCCTGTGGGACGAGGTCAAGGACAAGCTCAAAGAGTCGGGCCTGGGTCTTTCGGGTGGACAGCAGCAGCGCCTGTGCATCGCCCGCGCACTTGCCGTGCAGCCCGACATTCTGCTGATGGACGAGCCGACTTCGGCACTCGACCCTGTGTCGACGTTGGTGGTGGAGCAGTTGGCCTGCGAGCTCAAGGAGACCTGCACGCTGGTGGTCGTGACGCACAACATGCAGCAGGCCGCGCGTATTTCCGATTCGGTTGCGTTCTTTTTGCTGGGTGAGCTGGTGGAGCACGCGCCCACCGCGCAACTCTTCAAGAATCCGTCCGATCCGCGCACCGCGGATTATTTGACGGGGCGTTTTGGCTGACGCTGTCTTTTACAGGTGCCTTTAGGGTTAAGATGCGGTCATATCGGCCGCAAAGGGGTTCAACATGATCTATTACGTCGAGGACGATGACAACATCAGGGATTTGACAGTCTACGCGCTGCGCAAGCAGGGAATCGAGGCCGAGGGCTTTTCGTGTGATGGCGAGTTTAAAGCTGCCGTGGCGCGACGGGTGCCCGATGCTGTGCTGCTCGATATCATGCTGCCCGACACCGATGGCTTGGCGATTATGCGTCGCCTGCGTGCCGATCGCCTGACGGCGACGGTGCCCATCATGATGCTTACCGCCAAGGACACCGAACTCGACAAGGTGATGGCGCTCGATGGCGGTGCCGACGATTACCTGACTAAGCCGTTTTCGCTCATGGAGCTTGCGAGCCGCTGCCGCGCACTGCTGCGTCGCGGCGGCATGGTCAAGCAGGCGAGCGATGTGCTCAGCGTGGGCGACATCGTGCTTTCGCCTAGCCATCGCGAGGTGACCGTTGCCGGCGAGCCGCTTAAGCTCACCCTGCGCGAGTTCGACCTGCTCGAGTACCTCATGCGCAAGCCCGGCGTGGTCTTTACCCGCGAGTCGTTGCTGCAGAGCGTGTGGGGCTGGGACTTCGACGGCGGTTCGCGCACCGTTGACGTGCACGTGCAGACGCTTCGCCAAAAACTGGGCGAGCATGCCAGCGCCATCGAGACCGTGCGCGGCGTGGGTTATCGCCTGGCCGAGCCTTCTGCCGGTGATGGTGCCGAAGGCGACGACACCGCGGCCACCGCATCGGAGGAGTAACCCGTGGTCTTCGCCCCCCAGGGAAAACATACGCTGTCGCACCGCGTTTTTGTGACGATCTTTGTCTGCGCCATGGCGGTTATCGTGGCGTTTACGGTGCTGGGTGCGTTCTTTGTGCAAAACACTTTGGCGGATGCCACGAGTGCCAATCTGGCGCAGGAAACCGAGCTCATTGCTGCCGCCCTCGACGAGCAGCAGGAGCCCATTCCGTTCTTGCGAAGCCTCGATCGCGAGGATCTTCGTATCACGCTGATCAATAAGGACGGATCTGTTGCCTACGACAACGAGGCGTCGCCTTCCACACTGCCCAACCATGGCGATCGCCCCGAGGTCATCGAGGCCTTTGAGAGTGGTTCGGGTTCCGCGGAGCGCGCAAGCTCTACACTCGACGAGATTATGCTGTATCGCGCCGTCACCCTTGATAACGGCCAGGTCGTTCGCTTGGCGCAGGCCCAGCCTGGCGTTGCGGCGATTTTGCTGTCGATGCTGGCGCCGATGCTGCTTATCGCAGCAGCGGGTGCAGTACTCTCGTTTTTTATGGCGCGCCGTGAGTCCCGTGCCATCATCGCGCCGTTGCAAGAGGTGGATTTGGATCACCCACGCCGTAGCTATGAGCACGCCTATGCCGAGATGGTCCCCATGCTTGAGCGCATCGAGTCGCAGCGCCAGGAACTCAAGCGCCAAATGGCGGTGCTAGCGGACAACGACCGTATGCGCCGCGAGTTCACGGCGAATATCACCCATGAGCTCAAGACGCCGCTTACGGCGATTTCGGGCTATGCCGAGCTCATCGCAAATGGCATGGTCGAGGGCGAGGACGACCTGCGCAACTTTGGCGGTCGCATCTATCGTGAGGCGGGCCGCTTGGCAGCGCTTGTCAACGACATCCTTACGCTGTCTAACTTGGACGAGGCCGAACGTGCAACTGAAGGCGAGGCAGTGCCCATTGGGTCCACGGAGCCTATTGAGCTCTCGCGTGCGATCTACGCGGTTGAGCAGCGTCTTGAACAGGTTGCCCGTCAGGCGAATGTGACGATAAGTCATGAGACCAAGCCTGTGGTCATCGAAGGCGTGTCGCGCTTGGTCGACGAGCTCATCTATAATCTGGCAAGCAACGCCATCCGCTACAATCGGCCCGGCGGTACGGTTACGCTGCAGTGCGGCACCAACGACGAAGGCCATCCGTTCCTCGCTGTCGCCGACACGGGAATCGGTATCGCGCCTGAAGAACAGGGCAAGGTATTTGAGCGGTTCTATCGCGTGGACAAGAGTAGGTCCAAGGCACGCGGCGGAACCGGCCTGGGGCTTGCCATTGTCAAGCATGCGGCCCTGTATCATCACGCCACGCTTGATCTGTCGAGCGAGTTGGGCGTGGGAACCACCATTACGGTGACGTTTCCCATACAGCAGGACGAGCCATTCGCATAGCGATACAGCATAGATATTGATGTAGACGCCGCATTTGACTTTCGGGTGCGGCGTTGTTGTGCAATTTTACGATTGCTTCCGACATTTTTACAGGAGAGCCTGTTTCTTATGTATAGAGTTTGGTCTCGGTAAAAAGATGCGATAACATACGGACAGTTTTGTCAATCCGAACTGGGGAAATGAAAGGCAAGCTGCATGACCCTTCTCGAACTGTTCCAGCTGCTGAAGAAGCACCTCAAGCTGGTCATCACCCTTCCGGTGGTCTGCGCGATCGCCATGGGCATCGTGTCCTTCGTTGCGATGGACAACACCTATACCGCGACGACGAGCATGTACATTCTCGCCAAGACCGACGATAGCGGTCAGATGAGCTACAACGATCTCTCGGCGAGCCAGATGCTTTCCAATGATATCGCCACGCTGCTGGATAGCGATAGCGTTAAGAGCGGCGCCGCCAAAGAACTGGGCCTCACCGATCTGGATGACTACAAGGTGTCTGTTTCCTCCGAGACCACCACGCGTGTCATTACGCTTTCGGTTACCGGCACCGATGCCAAGGAGACGGCTGAGGTCGCAAAGGCCATTGCCAGCTCGGTGAGTACGGTCGCTCAGAACGTCGGCGCTGCCCAGAGCATCAACGTTATCGACGAGGCTAAGACCCCCGAAGCCCCCAGCGGCCCCAAGCGCACGCTGTATATTGCCGTCGCGTTCCTCGCCGGTATCTTTATCGCAGTTGCCTATGTCGTTTTGGCAGACATGCTCAATACCCGCATCCGCGGTGCCGAAGAGGCAGAAGAGCTCCTGGGTATTCCCGTTGTTGGCCGAATTCCGGCTATGAAAGGTGGTAAATAGGCATGGCTAAGGCAAAGAACACCGATAAGCTCGTTGTACAGAATGCCGCCAAGACCCTTCTGGCCAACATCCGCTTTGCGAGCGTGGATGACCCCATTCGCACCATCACCGTTACCTCCTCGATTCCCAACGAGGGCAAGTCTACGGTTTCCATTAACCTTGCTCAGGCAATCGCCACGAGCGGCAAGTCCGTGCTCCTGGTCGAGGCCGATATGCGCCGCAGGTCCCTTTCCGATATGCTCGGCGTTCGTTCGCGCGGCGGACTCTATGCGGTCCTTTCCGAGCAGATCTCCATTGACCAGGCAATTGTCGAGACGGGTCAGAAGAACTTCTACTTCCTCGATGCCGAGCCGCACATTCCCAATCCTGCCGACATCATCGTCTCCCATCGCTTTGCCAAGCTGGTAAAGGCACTGTCCGCCAAGTTCCAGTACGTCATCTTCGATGCTCCTCCGGTCGGCACCTTCATCGATGCTGCCGAGATTGCCAGCTTGACCGACGGCACGCTGTTCGTGGTGCGCGAGGACTTTACCAAGCGCGAAGAGGCGCTCAACGCTATCGCCCAGCTTAAGAAGTCCGAGAAGGTCAAGCTCATCGGTACCGTCATGAATTACTGTGAGACCGAGACCAGCGAGTACTACTATTCTTACTACACCAAGGACGGTAAGAAGGTTAAGAAGGGCTCCGACGATCAGGGCACTTCCAAAAAGGGCATCTTCACCAACCGAGCAAACGTTTAGTTGATTAAGGCTGACCTATGCGTGACATTCATTGCCATATCTTGCCGGGTGTAGACGACGGCGCCGCCGATCTCGAAGAGAGCTTGGCGATGCTCGAGGCTGCCAAGCGGGCCGGTGTAACCAGAATCGTTTGCACTCCTCACTGCCGTGATCCCTATTTTGATTACGACAAGATGTGGGATGCCTTTGAGCTGCTGCGCGATAACGCTGACGGTTTTCCGCTCCAGATGGGCTTCGAGGTCAACCATCGAAAGCTCGTTGAGCTTGGTATCGATGCCGCGGATCACTTGCATTTCGATGGGACCAACGAGTTTCTGCTCGAGCTTTCGACGCATGCCGATGCGTATGCGTTTAGAGAGTACGAGAACACGATTTACGATTTGCAGTGCCGTGGCTACCAGGTGATCATCGCTCATCCTGAGCGCTATCGTGCGGTTCAAAAGGATGTAAGCGTGGCGGAGCGCCTGGTCGATATGGGCTGCAAGCTGCAGGCTTCGGCGGACTTTATTGCCGGCGGTCGCTTTGGTCGCGAGAAAAAGCCGGCACAGCGCCTGTTTGATCAGAACCTGTACAGCTTCATCGCGAGCGATGCCCATAACGTGGGTCATTACGACTGCCTGGCGAAGGCTCGCGCGAAGTTTAGCGTGCGCGGAGCTCATTTTCGCTAAAATCTGTCCCTAACGTTCGCGTTGAATGAAAGGGCGGCCATGGATATCCAACTTAAGACGGGATGCTTTGATGACGCGGCGTTGGTGCGCCGCGTCGTTTTTATGGACGAGCAGGGCTACGAGAATGAGTTTGACGCTATCGACGAGGATCCGAACTGCATCCATGTGACGCTCTATGTAGACGGTGAGCTTGCCGGTTGCTCGCGCGTGTTTCCCGAAGAACTCGAGCGCGCAGCTGACGCAGAGGCTCCGGTGTCGCCGGCGTGCGACTTGGACGAAGGCGTCGCGGCGGGGGAGACCTACATTATGGGGCGCGTGGCCGTGCTGCCGAGCATGCGCCGTCGCGGTTTGGCGAGCAAGATTGTCGAGGCCAGTGATACGTGCGCGCGTGATGCCGGCGCCAAGCTCATTAAGCTGCACGCGCAGGAATACGTGCTACCACTCTATGCCAAGGCGGGTTACACGCAGATTGCCCCGGTGGACTACGAAGACGAGGGCCAGCCCCATGTTTGGATGGCCAAGCGCGTAGATGGCAGATAGGGACGTTCCTTTCCTGCCGGCAGTCGGGGACACTCCTTGGCAATTGGCGCATCAGAGCGTTTGGACATACAGTTTTTCGATTCCGTATGTATATATGCGCGCTAATGGGTTATAAAATCTAAGTCTGAACATAGCAGGTCTGCAATGCGGCTCGGGCAACCGGGCCGTTTTTGCGGACGGGGGTAGCGCGAAAGGACTGCACATGCGTCAATTTAAGACCGAGAGCAAAAAACTACTCGACCTCATGATCAACTCCATCTACACCAATAAGGAAATCTTCCTGCGCGAGCTTATCTCCAACGCGAGCGACGCCGTCGACAAGCTCAACTTTAAGAGCCTGCAGGACCCGAGTGTCAAGCTCGACCAGGGCGACCTGGCTATTCGCGTCTCTTTTGATAAAGACGCCCGCACCATTACCATCTCGGATAACGGCATTGGCATGACCGCCGAGGAGCTCGAGCGCAATCTGGGCACCATCGCCCATTCCGGCTCCGAGGAGTTTAAGACCGAGAACGCCGAGCAACAGGGCTCCGATGTCGACATCATCGGCCAGTTTGGCGTGGGCTTCTACTCTGCCTTTATGGTTGCCAGCCACGTAAAGGTTGTCAGCCGCGCCTATGGCGAGGACACCGCTCACGTGTGGGAGTCTGATGGTCTTGAGGGTTACACCATCGAAGACGGCGAGCGCGCCGAGCACGGCACCGATGTCATCCTGACGCTGCGCGAGAACGAGAAGCTCGACGCCGACGGCGAGGCCGAGACCTACGATCGCTTCCTGACCGAGTGGGGCCTCAAGAGCCTGATTCAGCAGTACAGCAACTATGTGCGCTACCCGATTCAGATGATGGTGAGCAAGAGCCGCCAGAAACCCAAGCCCGAGGACGCCGGCGACGACTACAAGCCCGAGTACGAGGACTACCAGGAGCTCGAGACCATCAACTCCATGACGCCGATCTGGAAAAAGCGCAGCTCCGACGTTGAGCAGAAGGATTACAACGAGTTCTACAAGTCCACGTTCCACGACTTTGACGATCCCGCGCGCACTATCAGCTTCCATGCCGAGGGTACGCTTGAGTACGATGCGCTGCTGTTTGTGCCGGGTCGCGCCCCGTTCGATCTGTACAGCAAGGACTACGAGAAGGGCCTGGCGCTCTACAGTTCCAACGTGCTGATTATGGAGAAGTGCGACGACCTGCTGCCCGACTACTACAACTTTGTGCGCGGTGTCGTGGACTCTGCCGACGTGACGCTCAATATTTCGCGTGAGACGCTGCAACAGAACCGTCAGCTCAAGGCCATTGCCAAGCGTGTCGAGAAGAAGATCACTGCCGATCTTGAGGACATGCGCGATAACGACCGCGAGGCATACGAGAAGTTCTTTGAGAACTTTGGTCGCGGTCTGAAGTACGGCATCTACTCGAGCTACGGCATGAAGGCCGACGAGCTCGCCGACCTGTTGCTGTTCTGGTCTGCCAAGGAGCAGAAGATGATCACCCTTGCCGAGTATGCTAAGGGCATGCCCGAGGGCCAGAAGGCAATCTACTATGCCGCCGGCGATTCGCGCGAGCGTCTGGCCAAGATGCCCGTCGTGAAGGGCGTGCTCGACCGCGGCTACGATGTATTGCTGCTGACGCAGGACGTGGATGAGTTCACCTTCCAGGCCATGCGTGAGTACGTGGCTGCCGATATGCCCAAGGTCTACGAGGATGACGCTGCTCGCGAGGCTGCCGAGAAGGCAGTTGCCGATGGTGCCGAGCCCGAGGTCGAGGATCGTCACCTGGAGCTTAAGAACGTCGCGACCGGCGATCTTGACATGGCGACCGATGACGAGAAGAAGGAGGCCGAGGACGCCACCAAGGAGAACGAGGATCTCTTTAACGCCATGAAGGAGGCGCTCGGCGACAAGGTCGAGAAGGTCGCCGTCTCTGCGCGTCTGACTGACGCTCCCGCCTGCATCACCACCGAGGGTCCGCTTTCGCTCGAGATGGAGAAGGTGCTCCAGAAGGGGCCCGAGGGCGCGCCCGACGGCATGCCCAAGAGCCAGCGCGTGCTCGAGCTCAACGCCAAGCACCCGGTCTTTGACAAGCTTGTCGCTGCCCAGAAGGCAGGTGACGCCGACAAGATCAAGCAGTACTCCGGCCTGCTCTACGATCAGGCCCTGCTGGTCGAGGGTATCCTCCCCGAGGACCCCGTTGCCTTCGCGGCGGCTGTTTGCAACTTGATGTAGTTAAGTAGTTACGCCTTTGGGTCCGCCGTTCTAACGAACCTATTGGTTCCGTCGTTCTAACGAACGACGGACCGGTCGACGCTGCAAACGCCCCTAAGCGGCAATCTGACGTTCAATCGTCGGTCGCGTACCAAAGTACGCTTCCCTCCTCTTTCACGTCACCTTGCTCGCTCAGGGGCGTTTTCGCTGACTTATGCTCAACCTGCGACGCTTTCGTGGCCCTAAGTAGTCATCGGGGACGTTCTTGTTTGACTAGTCGTTTAAGAACGTTCCCAATGACTATTCGGATTGCTAATTTGTGCGGGCTGTGGTTTTGTGACCTGCTGAAATTAAAGATACTGTACAACTGTACACTAACTCATCTTCGTAGTATATTGCTACCCGCAAAACTCAGCACCATTGTGCCGCGAGGCACTAAAGCGCCTACGTACAATGGTTGTCGATAGTACGATTCGATTCAACGACAGGATGGATGGTCCAAGCGTGAGTCTCGGCAGCAAACTATCCAACGCAAAGGTCTCCTTTGCGATATTCAAGCGCGACATTAAGCGACTGCTTGTGAACCCCGTCGCCTTGGTGGTTACCCTGGGCGTGTGCGTTATCCCCTCGCTGTATGCCTGGTACAACATCGTGGCAAACTGGGATCCGTACGGAAACACCCAAGGTATCAAGATTGCCATCGCCAACAACGATCAGGGCACTCAGAATGACTTGGTGGGCGAGCTCAACGCGGGCGACCAGGTCGTCGATCAGCTCAAGGAGAACGATCAGCTGGGCTGGACCTTCGTCGATTCGGCCGCCGATGCCAAAGAGGGCGTCGAGAGTGGTGAGTACTATGCGGCCATCGTAATCCCCAAGAACTTCTCCGACAATCTTGTTTCGATGCTCGATGGCAATTACCATCAGCCGAAGCTCACCTATTACGTCAACGAGAAGAAGAGCGCTATTGCGCCCAAGGTCACCGACACTGGTGCCAATACCATCGAGGAGCAGATCAACTCGGAGTTTGTCTCCACGGTGGGCGAGACCGTCGCGGGCATTGCCAAAGATGCTGGCATCGACCTTAAAGACAAGGCGAACCAGACCCGGGATTCGCTGGCGGGCTCGGTGTCCGAGGCGTCTGATACCCTGGGCGAAGTACGCGATTCCATCGGCGACATGAACACCGCCATCGACAAGACGAGCAGCTCGATTGCTTCGGCCGATGCTGCGCTGGCGGGCCTGCAGGGGCAGGCGCCCTCTCTAACGCAGGCGATCTCCCAGGGCAACGACCTGCTGGGCGAGGCTCGCGCCACGGCGGGCAACTCTATCACCTCGCTCTCCAAGGCACTCTCGGAAGGTAGCCTTGCACTCACCAAGACGTCAGCCTCCGCGAACGCTGCGATTGGCAAGCTAACGGGTACGGTCACATCTACGACCACTCGCATCGACAACTCGCTCGAGTCTCTCCAGGCGACGATCGATCACAATAAGGCCGTTATCGGGCACTTGGAGATTCTCGTTAATGACACGTCGACAGGTTCCGAGGAAATTGACGCGCGCATTGTATCGACCATCGATTCGCTTCGCGAGCAAAACCAGAAGCTGCAGAGCATCAAGGATGGCCTTTCTGCACAGTCGAGCGCCATGGCAAACGACGCTACGGCAATCTCGAACGCGAGCAACGCACTCAACGCGGCAATTCAGACCGGTACGGCTAACCTCGGTCAGGCTCAGACCGATCTGGGTCAGAACGCACTTCCGAAGGCTTCGAGCGCGCTTGACTCCTTTGCCGCCGTTTCGGGCGATTTGACCGGCATTGTGTCGGGTATGACCCCCACGATAGCGAGCGCGCGCGGCACGCTAGCGCAGCTCGACGCCACGCTCAAGCAGGCAAAGACCACGCTATCCCAAACCGACGCCTCCCTTGCCAAGGTTCAGGACAAGCTCGCGACCGCCGCCAATGACATTGCGGCGCTGCAGACCTCTGAGTCTATGGGCGAGTTAGCCGACCTCATGGACGTCGACGTCAATGACGTGGCAGATTTCATGGCATCTCCGGTTGAGCTGACGTCCAAGTCAATCTATCCGGTCAAGAGCTTTGGCTCGGGCATCGCGCCCTTCTACACCAATCTGGCGCTGTGGGTGGGCGGCTATGTGCTCATCGCTATCTATAAACTCGAGGTCGACCGCGAGGGCATCGGTAGCTTTACGGCGCGTCAGGGCTACTTTGGCCGCTGGCTGCTGCTGGTGATCCTGGGCGCGTTCCAGGCCATTATCGTTACGGTGGGAGATTTGGTCATTGGCGTACAGTGCGTTAACCCGCTGCTGTTCGTGCTGGGCGGCATCGCGATTTCATTCACCTACGTCAATATCATCTATGCGCTGTCCACCACGTTTAAGCATATCGGTAAAGCCATTGGCGTCATCCTCGTCATTGTGCAGATCCCCGGCTCGTCGGGCATGTATCCCATCGAGATGATGCCCGGCTTCTTCCAATGGCTGCATCCGCTGCTGCCCTTCACTTATGGCATCAACCTGCTGCGCGAGACCGTCGGTGGCATGTATTCGTTCAACTACCTGTTCAACCTGTGCGTCCTGGGCGTGTTCCTTGCCATCGCGCTCTTTATCGGTCTGCAGCTGCGCCCGTTGCTGCTCAACCTCAATCTGCTCTTTGATAAGCAGCTTTCCACGACGGGCCTAATGATCTGCGAGTCCAACGACCTACCGCGCCAGCGCTATTCGCTGCGCACGGCCATGCGCGTCATGCTCGATTCGGATTCGTACCGTCGCGAGCTGCTCGATCATGCCGTGGCGTTTGAGCATCGCTACCCGTACTACATCAAGGGCGGTTTTGCCGCCGTGGTAGGCGTGCAGGTTCTGCTCTTTGTGCTTTCGACGGTGCTCGATATCGACAATAACGGCAAGATCATCCTGCTCGTTATCTGGATCATTTCGGTTATCGCCATCTGCGGCTGGCTCATCAACATCGAATACATCCGTGCGAGCCTCAATACCCAGATGCGTATCTCGGCGCTTTCGGACGAGGACCTTCGCCGCGAGATGCGCGAGCACACGGCGGCGATCCCTGCCGCCCGTCGCATGTTTGGTCTCAACGCCAGCGAGCGTGGCGCCAAGGGAGGCGAACAGCCTACGAGCCGTCTGCCGCATATCGGTGCGCATCGTAAGGCTCAAGATGCCGACGGCGCTGACAACGTAAACGGAAACGACGGGGACACCACCCCGCTTGGCAAGCACTCTAAAGGAGGTGAGGCATAAATGAAAAACATCCTGCACCTGTTTAAGCGCGATGTCCAAAACGTGTCTCGCTCCGTGATCGGCATGGTCGTCGTGATGGGCCTGATCATCGTGCCATGTCTCTATGCATGGTTTAACATCGCCGGAAGCTGGGATCCCTACGGCAATACCGGCAACCTTAAGATTGCAGTGGTCAACACCGATGAGGGTTACGAGAGCGATCTGATTCCCGTCGAGGTCAACGTGGGCGAAAACGTAACCGCCACCCTGCGCGGCAACGAGAACTTCGACTGGGTCGTCCTCAACGACCGCGATAAGGCGATTGAGGGCGTTAAGTCGGGCGCGTACTACGCTGCCGTCGTTATCCCTAAAACGTTTAGCGCCGACATGATGACGCTTTTCTCGACCGAGGTGAAGCACGCCGATATCGAGTTCTATGAGAACCAGAAGGCCAACGCCATCGCACAGATCGTGACTGAAAAGGGTTCGAGCGCCGTCCAGAGTCAGGTCAACGAGACCTTTACCAAGACCATCACGACCATCGGTCTTAAAACCGTGTCCAGCCTGCTCGACTACATGAGCACCGACCAAGTGAGCAACTTTATCGCCAACCTGTCCTCGACGCTGGGCGATTCGGTCCAGGACCTGCAGGACGTTCAGGCCAGCGCGACGTCGCTGGCGGGCATTTTGAGTTCCACGTCCGATTCGCTGACGTCGGCGGGCGGTATGCTCAAGCAGACGGGCACGGTCGATGAGTCGACTAAGCAGCTGATGGAGCATGCCAAGAGCGGTATGAGCGATTCCAAGGAAGCGCTGAAGGACGCCAACGACGCCATCAACGCCGCGATTGACGGAAGCGCGGGCTCGTTTGACAATGTGTCCGCCGAGCTTGCGAAGGCATTCGATGCCGCGAATCAACATGTGGACCTTACGGTGTCCCAGCTCAACGATGCCGCGGCGGCGCTCAACACGCGTGCCGACGATATCGACGCCACTGCTGACCAGCTCCGCAGCTTTGCCGATCAGTTGACTGACGAAAAGCTCCAGGACAGCCTCAAGTCTGTGGCAACATCGCTGAGCAGAATCGCAGTGGAGTATCGCAATAACGCCAAGGACCTGACGGCAACCGCAAAGTCCCTTTCTGACGGCATGGCAGAAGTTAACAAGTCGCGCGCCGAGGTCGATCAGGCAATCGCGGATGCCAAGGCTGGTATCTCGGGCGCCAAGTCCGACTACGATTCCACGTTCTCGGTTAAGGCCAAGGAGCTCAAGAAGACCATTTCGGGCGTTTTGGATTCGCTGAACAGCATCTCGGGCGACCTGGATAGCGCCGTAGACGGCTTGACCGACGCATCTGGTTCGCTGGCAAAGGGTCTCTCTAAGGCCGCAAGGCTGGTCAACAAGGCTTCCGATCAGCTGGGCGAGGCGTCGGACAAGATCAGCGCCTTTAAGGACGACCTCGACGGTGCCCTTATGTCGGACGATCTGGCCACGATCAAGACAATGATCGGCAACGATCCCGAGGGTCTGGCCGTGTCGCTTTCCGGTCCCGTCGCGCTCGACCGCAAACCGGTCTATCCGATCCGCAACTACGGTTCGGCCATGGCACCGTTCTACACGATTCTGTCGCTTTGGGTCGGCTCGATTGTACTGGCGGCCATGATGAAGGTGTCGGTTGACGATGAGCTCATCAACGAGCTTATCCCCGTGCGCCTGCACGAGATCTACCTGGGCCGTTACCTGTTCTTTGGCGGTCTGGCGCTGCTGCAGGCAACGCTCGTGTGCGCCGGCGACATCCTGTTCTTTGGCATCCAGTGCGACAACCCGCTGCAATTTGTGCTGGCGGGCTGGATCGCGAGTCTCGTGTTCTCCAATATCGTCTACACGCTTACGGTGTCGTTTGGCGATATCGGTAAGGCACTCGCCGTCGTGTTGCTGGTCATGCAGGTCGGCGGTTCGGGCGGCACGTTCCCCATCGAGATGACCGGCCCCGTGTTCCAGGCGATCTACCCGTTCCTGCCGTTTACCCACGGCATCAACGCCATGCATGCCGCCATGGCCGGCGCCTACCATATGGAGTACTGGATTGAGTTGGGTATCTTGGCGAGTTACCTGATTCCGTCGCTGGCCCTTGGCGTCGTCTTCCGCCGCCCGGTCATCAAAGCCAACGACTGGATCATCGAAAAGCTGGAGTCGACTAAGTTGATCTAGTTCAGCCAGGTAAACGCCGTCGGAACATCGAGATCTTCCAGTTTGATACTTTATTATGCTGGATTGCGATGCAACACCGGTTGTTGCTACAGTAGCGGGGCGTGCCGGGGGTCCGGCGCGTCCCGTTTTTATTTGACCATGAGGCGGCACGCAGCCATACGCGTGCGGACACCACGCCCAGATTGAGTGTGAGGATGTTCCATGGCCCAATACGCTGCCAACGAAATCGAAAACTTGCCCGATAGCCCAGTAGCCCGTGAGGATTTGGGCGCGGGCGGTATTCCCCGGGGCGCCGGCGCACGCTCTCCGCTGTTCTGGAAGGTTCTGCTCCTTTCGGTGGCGGTCATCTGGGGCTACTCCTTTACCACTATGAAGGACGCACTCGGCACCATTCCGGTGTTCGCGCTGCTCTATGTACGTTTTCTGCCCGCAGCGTTGGTCATGTTTGCCGTCTTCCACAAGCGCATCATCGCGCACCTCAACGCTCGCAACCTGATCGTTGGCCTGAGTATGGGCGTGCTCATGTGGGCGGCCTATGCGTTGCAGACGGTCGGTCTGGCACATACTACGGCGGGCAAGAATGCTTTTTTGACGGGCACGTATTGCATCCTTGTGCCGTTCGCGAGCTATTTCCTGAGCGGCGAAAAGCTCACGCGCTACAACTTGGGTGCCGCGCTGCTGTGCCTAGCGGGCATTGGCCTCGTCGCACTCGATAGCGTTGAATTCAACATTGGTGACGTCATTACGCTGGCGGGTGCGGCCTTTTTCGCCATCCAGATGGCGGTGACTGCCAAGTACGGTCGCAAAATGGACATCAACGTCATCACGTTTTGGATGTTTGTGGGCAACGGCGTGCTGAGCCTGGCAACGTCGCTGCTATTCGAGACCCAAGCGCCTCTGTCCGTGTGGACGCCGAGCTTTATCAGTGCGATGGCGTTTCTCTCGGTGGGCTGCACATGCGCGGCTCTGCTCATCCAAAACGTCGGCCTGGCGCATGTCCCGGCCTCGACGGGCTCGCTGCTCCTTTCGATGGAGTCGCCTTCGGGTGTGCTGTTCTCGGTGCTGCTGATGGGGGAGGCGCTCACCTCGCGCCTGCTCGCCGGCTTTGCGCTCATCTTCCTGTCGATTATCTTGAGCGAGACTCACTTCGATTTTTTGCGTCGAAAGCCGCGCCCGCAATTGTAAACAACTTGTTGCGCCGCCCTCCCGGGGCGGCATTTTTTATGCCTCGCCCTTAAAGTAGTACCTTGCACTTTACGCTATCAAAGTGCTTGCTGCAAAAACGATACTGGAGGGCATCTATGGCACCAGCTTTGTCCGATCTTCAACCGCAATCAGCGCCCAAGGCCACCGCAGCGGCGCAGACCGCTATCGGTGACGGTCTCGTTGCAGAAGCTCAGGCTTTTGCAGACGAGCTCGCTGCGTGGCGACACGATCTCCACCAGATGCCCGAGCTGGGTAATAGCCTCCCACAGACCTCTGCGTATATCCAAGCGCGCCTGACTGAGATGGACATCCCATTTGCCACGCTCGTTGATGGTTCCTGCGTTGTGGGCCTTGTCGGCGCCGGTGCCGCCGCGGCCCAAGGCAATGGCGTCTGCACGGACGAGCAGGCCGGTACGGTCATCATGCTCCGTGGCGACATGGATGCCCTGCCCGTTGCCGAAGAGTCAGGTGAGCCTTTCGCCTCTACGAACGGCTGCATGCACGCATGCGGACACGATATGCACGCAACGGCGTTGCTTGGAGCGGCGCGCCTGCTCAAGGCCCGCGAGTCCGCGCTTGTTGATGCCAACGCCACGGTTAAGCTGCTGTTCCAGCCGGGCGAGGAAACCTTTGAGGGTGCCCGCGCCGCCATCGCCGACGGTCTGCTGCAGAACCCGCGCCCCCAGGTCGCCTTTGCCATGCATGTCAATAGCCAGTCGCCGCTTGGCCTGGTGCTCTACGGCAGCCCGGCGCTCTCGGGCGTGTACGGTTTTCGCATCACGCTTCAGGGCAAGGGCGGCCATGGCTCGAGCCCCGAGATCTGCATCGACCCCATCACGGCCGGCGTCCATGTGCATCTGGCGCTTCAGGAGCTCATCTCCCGCGAGGTGCCGGCGGCCAAGGAGGTCGCGCTTACCGTTGGCAAGTTCGCCGGCGGTCAGGCCGCAAATGTCATCCCCGACACTTGTGTGCTCGAGGGAACGCTGCGTGGCTTCGACGTCGAGCTCATGGAGCGCCTCAAGACCCGCATCGCGGAGGTCGTCAAAGGCGTTGCCACGACCTATCGTACGCCGGCGACTATCGAGACACTCTCGGATGTTCCCCCGCTCGTACTCGACGACGGCATGACGCAGGCGTCGCTTGGCTACGTGGGCGCGGTGCTGCCCAAGTCCGCCTTCCTGCCGCTGTTCCACGCCATGGCGAGCGAGGACTTCGCGTTGATCTCGAGCGAGATCCCGAGCGCGTACTTTACCGTGGGCGCTGCTGTGACTGATACGGACGAGCATTTTGCTCAGCATCATCCCAAGGCACGTTTTAGCGATGCCGAGCTTCCCCTTGGCGCCGCGGCTTATGCCGCCGTCGCTTTGGGCTATATCGCTGACCACAAGGAGTAATCCATAGCCCAGCAGCATAAATTCTTCTCCGGTTGGCTCGTCGTGGCCTCCGGCTTTGTCATCATGGCCACGGTCGTTATCGCCAAGATTTCGCTCGGCGCGATCTATGACCGTTTTGGCCTGCGCTTTGGCAATATCCTTGGCTCCGTTGCGTGCATTATCGCCTGCGTGGCGTTGTGCTTCCCGACGACGGACCTCGGTCCCATCGTGGACGCGGTGAGCTTTGGTATCGGAACGTGCATGGGCACCATCACGCCTACCATCGCCGCGTCCAAGCAGTTTGGCATGGCCGACCTCGGCAAGGTCACGGCACTATTACCTCGCTCGAGATGGTCGGCGGCACCGTGGGCGCCATTGTCTCGGGCGTGCTGTTCGATGTCACGGGCTCCTTTGCGAGCACCTGGATTGTGTGCCTGGCGTGCTCCGTGGTCATGCTTGTGTTCCTGCTAGCATCCGAGCCTATCGCCGCCAAGTTGCGCGCGAGCGTGGCGGGGGAGTAGATAGGCCAAAGCGCATTGCCGCTTGTCCGCTTCGTCCGTGGCTACCGCGGCGGCGCATCTGGCCGAACGAGTCCCCATACCCTCGTTCGGTCAGATGCACCGCCGCGGTTTGTGGTTGTGCCGTATAAATACCCCAACCAAAGACCCGATACAAAAGAAAGGTGTTTTCCCCAGCAGGCACAGAAGGCGGAGGGAACCCGCGACCTTATCGGCGCTGAGATGCGCGCCTGGCAAAAGATGCAGCAGATCGCTGCCGGCGTGTTCGAGCCGTTTGGCTTTAAGCCCATCGAGACGCCCGCCATCGAGCAGGTGGACGTGTTTGTCCACGGTATCGGCCAGTCGACCGACGTCGTGCGCAAGGAGATGTTCCGCGTGTTTAGCGGCGCCAACCTGGAGCGCGTCTTTACCGAGGGCACCGATACCAAGCTCAAGCCCAAGCAGCGCCTGGCGCTTCGTCCCGAGGGCACGGCTGGCGTGGTGCGCGCCGTCGTGGAGAACAACTTGGTGCCCCAGGGCTCCACGCCGTTTAAGGCTTACTACGCCGAGGCCATGTTCCGTGGCGAGCGTCCCCAGAAGGGTCGCCTGCGCCAGTTCCACCAGGTGGGCATCGAGTGGCTCGGTGCTCCCGATCCGGCGGCAGACGCCGAGTGCATCATTATGCTCATGGAGTTTTACAAGCGCCTGGGCTTCGATCTGTCCAAGCTCCGTCTGCTCATTAACTCGATGGGCGATGCCCAATGCCGTCCGGCCTATCGCGAGCAGGTTAAGCAGTTCATTCTCGACCATGCCGATGAGATGTGCGACGAGTGCCGCGAGCGCGCCGAGCTTAACCCGCTGCGCGCCTTCGACTGCAAGAACGACCACTGCCGCGAGATCATGGCCGACGCCCCGCTGATGGGCGACAACCTGTGCGATGAGTGCCGCGAGCACTACGAGCAGGTCAAGCGCTATCTGGACGCCGCCGGTATCGAGTACGTCGAGGATCCCACCCTGGTGCGTGGCCTGGACTACTACACCCGTACCGTCTTTGAGGTCGAGGCTCCCGGCGCCGGTGTCGGCTCCATCGGTGGCGGCGGTCGCTATGACGGCTTGGTCGAGCTCGAGGGCGGCAAGCCCACGGCCGGCGTCGGCTTCGCCGTCGGTTTTGAGCGCGCCCTGCTGGCCCTGCAGGCCTTTGGCAGCGACCTGGGCGCCGATGAGACCCCGTGCGTCTACGTTGCCAACGCCGGCAAGGATCTGCGTCAGAACGTCTTTGCCATTACGCAGCAGCTTCGCGCCGCAGGGATCGTGACCGAGGCCGACTACCAGGGTCGTTCGCTCAAGGCCCAGTTTAAGCAGGCCGACAAGGTGGGCGCCAAGCTCATCCTGGTCCTGGGTGGCGACGAGCTTGCCGCCGGCAAGGTCAAGGTGCGCGACATGCAGAGTCACGACGAGGTTCTCGTCGATTTGGCCAACGTGGTCGAGGCGGTTCGCGAGCGCCTGTAGCGCATGTTTTTTGAGCTGCGGGGCTGCTAACGTGCCCTGCTCATGGAGAGCGATTGTTACGGGGGTGTTTCGCTTTTATGCGGAATGCCCCCGTTTGCGTATGCCGTCCACCGAGAAATACGACCATTTGGGGCAAAAACCCTTGCAATGCAGAAAATACTTTTGTGTGGTAAAGCGCAATCAGCTCCGAAAGTTTTTGCCGAGTGCCTATAATGGATACCGCATGTTACGTGCATAGAAGGAGGAATGGGAGGAAACGTGGCTGAGAACCTAAGCAACCAGTCTGTACCCGAAGCCGCGGCGCGCGTCGCTGCCGTGGTCAACCGCCTCGTTAACCGAATCGGCTCGAATGCCGAGTCCAAGGAGCGTCTCGCCGAGATCGAGATCCCCGAGGAGCTGCGCGACAATCTGGCGCTGTTCTTGCGCCTGGAGCGCCGTGTGCTTAGCGAGTATGATCCCGAGATCGCGGACCTGTTCGACAAGATTTTGACAGCCGAGATTGTGGCCAATGCCGGCAACCCCGGTAGCCGTGCCGCTGACGAGGCCGTCGACGAGCAGGGCGTGCCCACCGCCGACGAGCCCACCGCCGTGGCATTTCGTGAAGTCGTCGATCTGATCGATAGTCTGCCGCTCGATAAGCAGCAGGTTATCGTCCGCGCCTTTACGAGCTTCTTCCACCTGGCAAACCTGTCTGAGGAGAACTACCGTGTGGCGCAGCTGCGCGAGCGTGAGGCCGGTGCGTCGACCGATACCGAGGTCGATCCCGCCAACGAGCTCACCGTCGCCTATCACCAGCTGGTGAATGAGCTGGGCGTCGAGGGCGCCAACGAGCTGCTCGGCAAGCTTGAGTTCCACCCCGTCTTTACCGCGCATCCCACTGAGGCCCGTCGTAAGGCCGTCGAGGGCAAGATTCGCCGTATCTCCAACCTGCTGGAGGAGCGTCCGCGTCTGGGTGGCTCCGACCTGGTGGAGAACGAGCGCCATATGCTGCAGGAGATCGACGCCCTGGTGCGTACGAGCCCCATCGCGCTCAAGAAGCCCACGCCGGTCGAGGAAGCCGATACCATCATCGACATCTTCGATAACACGCTGTTCGACGTTATCCCTGTCATCTATCGTCGTTTTGACGACTGGGTGCTGGGCGACAAGGCCGGCACCGTGCCGCCGCTGTGCCCGGCGTTCTTCCATCCCGGCAGCTGGATCGGTTCCGACCGCGACGGTAACCCTAACGTCACCGCCAAGGTGAGCCGTGAGGTCGCCGCCAAGTACTTCACCCACATGGTGCTCAAGCTCGAGGACAAGTGCCGCCGCATTGGCCGCAACCTTACGCTCGAGGCCACCTACAGCAAGCCGTCTGCCGAGCTCATCAACCTGTGGAACCATCAGGTCGAGATGAGTACCCAGTACACGGCTCGCGCCGAGCTGATTTCCGAGCACGAGCCGCATCGCGCCGTCATGCTCGTCATGGCCGACCGTCTGAACGCCACCGTGCGCCGTATCACCGACACCATGTACCACAGCGCCGATGAGTTCCTGGAGGACTTGCGCATCGTCCAGCGCTCGCTGGCTGCCTGCGGTGCCGTCCGTGCTGCCTACGGCCCGGTCCAGACCATCATCTGGCAGGTTGAGTCCTTCGGCTTCCACATGGTCGAGATGGAGTTCCGTCAGCACTCCGTGGTGCACGCCCGCGCCCTCAAGGATATCCACGAGAACGGTATCCATGGCGATCTGCAGCCCATGACGCGCGAGGTCATCGACACCTTCCGCGCTATCGGCTCCATCCAGAAGCGCTACGGCAAGAAGATGGCGCATCGCTACATCATCTCGTTCACCAAGAGCGCCCAGCATGTGGCCGACGTCTTTGAGCTTGCCCACCTGTCCTTTGCACACGAGGAAGACGTTCCCGAGCTCGATGTGATCCCGCTGTTTGAGCAGCTCGAGGACCTCGAGGGCTGCGTCGACGTGCTCGACCAGATGCTTACGCTGCCCGTGGTGCAAAAGCGCCTTGCCCAGACCAACCGTCGCATGGAGGTCATGCTGGGCTATTCCGACTCCTCCAAGGATGCCGGTCCTACCACGGCCATGCTCGCGCTGCACTCCGCGCAGGAGCGCATTGCCAAGTGGGCCGAGAAGAACGATATCGACCTGGTGCTCATGCACGGTCGCGGCGGTGCCGTGGGCCGTGGCGGCGGTCCGGCCAACAAGGCCGTGCTGGCGCAGCCCAAGGGTTCGGTCAACTGCTTCTTTAAGCTCACCGAGCAGGGCGAGGTCATCTTTGCCCGTTACGGCAACCGCACGCTGGCTCAGCGTCATGTTGAGTCCGTTGCCGCCGCAACGCTTTTGCAGTCGGCCCCGAGTGTCGAGAAGACCAACACCGAGACCACGCAGAAGTTCTGGGATATGGCCGAGAAGCTCAACGCCGCAAGCCACGAGCGCTATCTGGACCTGCTGAACACCGAGGACTTTACACCGTGGTTCTCGACCGTGACGCCGCTGACCGAGGTCGGTCTGCTGCCGATTGGCTCGCGTCCCGCCAAGCGCGGCCTGGGCGCCAAGTCGCTTGATGACCTGCGTACCATTCCGTGGATCTTCAGCTGGAGCCAGGCGCGCATCAATCTGGCCGCTTGGTACGGCCTGGGCACCGCTTGCGAGCAGCTGGGCGATCTGGACCAGCTTAAGGCTGCCTACCAGGAGTGGCCGTTCTTCCGCACGTTCATCGACAACATCGAGATGTCGATCGCCAAGACCGACCAGCGCATCGCCAAGATGTATCTGCACCTGGGCGATCGCCAGGATCTGTCCGAGAAGGTCTTCACCGAGATGCAGCTCACCCGTAAGTGGGTCCTTGCCATCGTCGGTGACGAGTGGCCGCTGCAGCGCCGCCGCGTGCTCGGCTGCGCCGTTCGCGTGCGCAATCCCTACGTCGACGCCCTGTCCATCGCCCAAGTCCGCGCCCTTCGCGAGGTGTGCATGAACCAGGACGAGATGGCCGAGGAGAAGAAGGCCGAGTACATGAGCCTGATTCTTTCGACTGTGACCGGCGTCTCGGCAGGATTGCAAAACACGGGGTAATCGATAGCCCTGCGGCTCTCACCGGGACCCGATGGGTTTCCCTCTGAATGCGTCCTCGCACTTGAAGCCCCCTTATCCTGCTCCTTCGGAGCTGCAGATAAGGGGGCTTCGTGCTGCGGAATGCATTCAGAGGGAAACCCATCGGGTCCCTTCGTCCTCGGTCTTCAGGGATTGGGGCTGAAGGGATTAAAGTGCGCTTCGCGCCTAATGTGGAGTGCGGCGAGGACTTCTTGCGTCCTGCGGAGTGCGCCGGAAAGTAAACATACGACAGCCCCTGCGATGTCCGGTCTTCGGCGGATTACTGGCTGGGGGAATAATGGCGCGCTTCGCGCGTTTGGAAAAGGCTTCGTGCTGCGGAATGCATTCAGAGGGAGACCCATCGGGCCCCTTTGTTCTCGGTCTTCGGGGATTGGGGCTGATGAGAATTAAGTGCGCTTCGCGCCTTACGACTGTAGCGGCTGCGGTCCCGTTTGGGATCGCGGCCGTTTTGTTGTGGGTCAAATATGAACGTTGTGTTAATGAGTCGGTAGACGGTGGTGTTTTTCGGTGAGCGGCGTATCCTTCCAACGGTTTATCTAGTGTGTCAGTTGAAAGGAAGAGGGCGCTCGTCATTGTTTGAATGTGAACTGCCGTTTGACCACAAGACGTTGCATCTGGAACTCGAGGATAAGAACTTCGCGGGTGTGATGGAAGGTCATCAAAACGAGTTTAAGACCACGAAATCGCAGGAAGAGCTGGTGGAGGAGTCGCTTGCCAACCCTTACGGCTCGCCTTCGCTCGAGGAGCTTTGTGCTGGCAAGAAGGATATTGTCATCATTAGCTCCGACCACACGCGTCCCGTTCCCTCGCGTGTGACGATGCCTATTCTGCTGCATCACATCCATTCCGCTGCGCCTGAGGCTCGCGTGCGTATTTTGGTTGCTACGGGTATGCACCGTCCGTCGACGCACGAGGAGCTCGTCAACAAGTACGGCGAGGAGATCGTTGCCAACGAAGAAATCGTTATGCACGTCGCGACTGACGACAGCATGATGAAAAAGATCGGCACCCTGCCTTCTGGTGGCGAGTGCATCATCAACAAGATTGCGGCCGATTGCGATCTGCTGCTTGCCGAGGGCTTTATTGAGCCGCACTTCTTTGCCGGTTTCTCTGGTAGCCGCAAGTCCGTCCTGCCTGGCATCGCCAGCTACAAGACCATCATGTACAACCACAACGGTCAGTTTGTGAACGATTCCCACTCGCGTGCCGGCAACCTGTGCCACAACCACGTGAGCGAGGACATGTTTGCCGCCGCCGAGATGGCTCACCTTGCCTTTGTGCTCAACGTGGTGCTCAACGGCAAGCACGAGGTCATTGGCTCCTTTGCCGGCGACATCCACAAGGCGCACGAGGCTGGCTGCGAGTTCGTGAAGAGCCTTGCCGGCGTTGAGCCCGTCGAGTGCGAGATTGCCATCACCACCAACGGCGGCTACCCGCTCGACCAGAACATCTATCAGGCCGTGAAGGGCATGTGCGCTGCCGAGGCCACGCTTCCCGAGGGCGGTGTGATCATCGACGTCGCCGGTTGTGCCGACGGTCACGGCGGCGAGGGCTTCTATCACAACATCGCCGACAACGATCCGGCAGAATTTG
This sequence comes from uncultured Collinsella sp., assembly GCA_958371715.1. GTDB lineage: Bacteria > Actinomycetota > Coriobacteriia > Coriobacteriales > Coriobacteriaceae > Collinsella. Next base: position 6,664 of record CATXLW010000021.1, on the reverse strand, counting down.
AGCGCGCCTGCATCGATCGTCCCAAGGACGAGACCCTGCCCGATCAGTGGACGAGCCAGATCTTTGCCCGCATCCTGGCGCATCACCCCGTGATCATGGTCACCGACCTGTGCGATCACCAGATGCTCAAGGATATGCACATGACGCCGGTCAACACTATCGAGGAGGCGCTCAAGCTCGCCTTTGAGATGAAGGGTGCCGATGCCAAGGTTGCCGTCATTCCCGATGGCCTGGGCGTTGTTGTTGCGCAGCACTAGTGCGCGGCCTAAACGAATCGTTTTTAACCGACAAGAAAGATAAGGTTTTATGCTTACCAAACTCCTCTGCGAATTCGGCGCAACGGCCCTCATGATCGTCTTTGGCGTGGGCGTTCACTGCGATACCGTGCTCAAGGGCACCAAGTATCAGGGCTCCGGCCATATGTTTGCCATCACCACCTGGTCCTTTGGCATCTCGGTCTGCCTGTTTGTCTTTGGTGGCGCTGTGTGCATGAACCCCGCCATGGTGCTTGCCCAGTGCATCGTCGGCCTGGTGCCGTGGGGCAACTGCATCCCCTTCATGCTTGCCGATATGCTCGGCGGCTTTGTGGGTGCCGTGATCGCCTGGTTTATGTATGCCGATGAGTTCAAGGCTTCCGAGGGCGTCGTCGACCCCATTGCCCAGCGCAACATCTTCTCGACCAACCCCACCACCGAGGGCGCGAACTATGCTCGTAACTTCTTCTGCGAGGCTATCTGCACCTTCGTGTTCATCAGCGCCATCCTTGCTGCCGCTAGCCGCGCCGGCGAGAACGTTCTGATGCTCGCAATCTGCGTCGGCCTGATCGTTTGGGCTGTTGGCATGGGCATGGGCGGCATCACCGGCTTCGCCATGAACCAGGCTCGTGACCTTGGTCCTCGCATGGCCTATCAGGTGCTGCCGATCAAGAACAAGGCCGACAACAACTGGAAGTACGGCCTGCTTGTTCCTGGCATCGCTCCGTTTGTCGGCGCCGCTCTGGCCGCGCTGTTTGTGCATGGCTTCTTGGGCATGTTCTAGTCTGAGGCTACATAGTTGTCCGCTGGCCGCATGGGGTAACTTCCCAGCGCGTCCTCGGACATGAAAGAGCCCCCGCTGCGCACTTCGTGCGGCGGGGGTTCTTTCGTCCTGCGGAATGCGCTGGGAAGTTACCCCATGCGGCCAGCTGCGGGATCTTAGTCGCGTTGGAACAAGCAACCCAACATATATATCTGAATATGGATGGGAGGGGCGCTTTGTTTTTGGGTGCCCTTACAAGAAAACGTGACTTGGGGAAGGGATGGGCGCTTTGCTGGGATGGCGCTTTGGGATGGGGAGCTTACTTAGCTGAAGAGGGGCTGTATGGCTGATAGGTAGTCTTTGGCTACTTCGGCCCTATCTGCTTGGAAGTTGTGCCAGGCCCACCATTGGACCATTCCTACGAAGCTTGAGGCTATGTGGTGTAGTAGGAAGCTTCGGTCCATGGTGGCGGCGGGGCCGTTTGGGTCGGTGGGGACGGTTTCGGCTGCTCGTGACATGATGGTCTTGCGTAAGCAGTCGGCGAAGACGCGTGAGCCGGCGCCGGCTACGAGGGCTCGTACGCCCTGGCGGCGTTCCCAGAGGTTGTTGAGGATATGCTCGACTTGTACGAGCGGGTCATCGAGCGGTGTGCCATCGTCGTCGAGGGCGTGGGTGCAGATGTCGCTCACGAGTTCGGACAGTAGGTCATCTTTGCTCTTGAAGAGGCCATAGAACGTGGCCCGACCCACATGGGCGCGAGCGATGATGTCGCCGACGGTGATTTTGCCGTAGTCCTCTTCGCGCAGCAGTTCGGAGAACGCCGCGACGATGGCGGCGCGGCTTTTTGCCTTGCGGGCATCCATGGCTATGCGTCCGTGTGAACGAGCAGGCAGCGGAGCGTACCGGAGCAACCCTCGTAGGGGCGCTTACCGGCGCCGTAGCCGACGGCCTCGATGCGGTAGCGGGCCGGCAGGTGCTCGGACGTGCGCAGTGCGGCGACGATGGCGGCGCCCGTGGGCGTCACGAGCTCACCGGCGACCGGCGCGGGCGTGAGGGCGATATTGCCCGCTTGGCACAGGTTGACGACAGCGGGGACAGGAATGGGCATAAGGCCGTGGGCACAGCGGATGGTGCCGTGACCCTCGGAGAGCGACTCGACCACGATGTCCTCAATACCTAGGTCATCGAGGCAGATGGCGACAGAGCAGACGTCGACGATGGAGTCGATGGCGCCCACCTCGTGGAACATGACGGTCTCGGTCGTTTTGCCGTGGGCCTTGGCCTCGGCGGCGGCGAGCGCGGTAAAGATGGCGAGCGCGCGACGCTTGGCGCCATCGCTTAGCTGCGAGTCATCGATGATGGCGGTGACATCCGCCAAAGAACGGTGGTGATGGTGGTGGGCGTGATGGTGACCCTCGTGGCCATGACCGTGGGCCTCATGGTCATGCTCGTGGCAGTGCTCGTGTTCGTGCTCGCCATGATCATGATGGTAGTGCTCATGCTCATGTGTGTGCTCGGTGCCCGCTTCGTTGCCGTAGAGCCAGGCCATGTCGTGGTCGTGGTTCTCGAGCTCCTCAGCCAGCTGAACATCAAAGTCGCAGGCGTCGATGCCATGCTTGTTTACGCGTGTAACGGCAATCTCAAAGCCGCCGACCGGCAGCGTGGCGAGCTGGTCGCGCAGATGCTCCTCGCTGGCGCCCAGGTCGAGCAGGGCCGCGACGGTCATGTCGCCGCTGATGCCCGAGGTGCCGTCGATGATAAGCGTGTGCTGATGGTTGGACATGAAATGCTCCTTAGCGGGCGCAGGACGTGCCGGCGCTCAGATGATTGATAAGACTTGCCTGATAGGCGGCGCCAAAGCCGTTGTCGATATTGACGACCGAAACGCCGCTGGCGCAGGAGTTGAGCATGGCGAGCAGTGCGGCCATGCCGCCAAAGTTCGCGCCATAGCCCACGCTGGTGGGGACGGCGATGACCGGACAGCTCACAAGGCCTCCGATGACGCTCGCCAGGGCGCCCTCCATGCCGGCGATGGCGATGACCACCTGCGCCTGGGCAAGTTCCTCAGCATGAGCGAGCAGGCGGTGCAGGCCGGCGACACCCACGTCGTAGAGGCGATCGACCTCGTTGCCGTAGAACTCGGCCGTCAACGCGGCTTCCTCGGCAACGGGCAGGTCGCTCGTGCCGGCGCAGGCGACGACGATGCGTCCGTTGCCGTTGGGGGAGGGCTTGCCACCCACCAGGGCGAGCTGGGCGTCCGGGACATATCCCAGGTCGATGCCGTTGCCGAGGAGCTCCGAGGTGCGGGCTGCCTTTTCGTCGTCCAGGCGCGTGACCAGGATGCGCTCCTGGCCGGCATCGAGTAATGCTTTGATAATGGCGGCAATTTGCTCGGCGGTTTTACCGGCGCCGTAGACAACTTCGCCGGCTCCCTGGCGCACCCCGCGCGAAAGGTCTAGCTGCGCAAAGCCCAAATCGGCGGTCGGAGCCGTCTGGATGCGCGTGAGGGCGTCGGCAGGGGTGACTGCTCCGCCGGCAACATCGCTCAGCAGCTGCTCTAGATCTCGCTTATCCATATATGTTCCCTTCGACGGCGCAAAGTTTAGCACTCAAAGGGTATATTTCCGAACACTAAGACAGAATTGTTCGGAAACTATAGGACAGACTGATTCAATTGCTAGACGGATTGGCTAGTCGCGCAGGATGATGTCCATGGCGAGCATCAGATTGCGCTCGTCGATGGCAAACGGGGCGGCCTCGCGCGTCTTGGGCTTGGCACAAAACGCGATGCCCGTGCCCGCGGCCTGAATCATGGGGATGTCGTTGGCACCGTCGCCGATCGCGACGGTGTGGGCCATATCGACGCCGCACTCAACTGCCCAGTCCAGCAGCTGGATGAGCTTGGACTCCTTGGTCACAATGTCGGCAGCCAACTTACCGGTGAGCTTGCCGTCCACGACCTCCAGACGATTGGCCAGGCAAAAGTCGATACCCGCGGCGGCCACGATCTTATCGGCGACTTCGTGAAAGCCGCCACTCACGACGCCGACCTTCCAACCCTTGCTGTGTGCCGAGCGCACAAGCTCCAACGCGCCGGGGGTAAATGTCACGCGCTCAAAGGTGCGCTCGAACACGCTCTCGTCCAGGCCGGCGAGCAGGCCCACGCGCTCCTCGAGCGCCTGCTTAAAGTCAAGCTCGCCGCGCATGGCGCGTTCGGTGATCTGTGCCACCTGCTCGCCCACGCCGGCCTCTTCGCCCAACAGGTCGATGACCTCCTGGTTGATGAGCGTGGAGTCGATATCCATAACGATGAGGCGTGCAGTCATGGCGGGCCTTTCCGAGTGCTGTTTTATTGGGGCATATTGTCGCACGTGACGAGCGCGGGCGGGTGCCGCGGCGCGTCAATTGTTTCGTCTCCGTCAAGTCTTTGGGCAGGAGCCACTTTTTCGCGGCACATCGACGCGAGTGCGATAAGATAGAACGCCATGTCTGGCTGCGCGGTTTACGCAGGCTGGGCAAATCTGTACGACGCCGCCCGGAACGACACGGGGCGGCACAGATCCATAAAGGAGGATCACTGGTATGAGCCAGACCCGTCCCATCGATGAGCATTCCATGCACACCCGTACCTGCGGCGAGCTTCGCTTCGAGAACGTGGGCGAAGAGGTCACCCTCACCGGTTGGGTGAGCCGTCGCCGCGACCACGGCGGCCTTATCTTCTGCGACCTTCGCGACCGCGAGGGCATCACGCAGCTCACCTTCGACCCCGAGCACTCCGACGGCGATGCCTTTAAGATCGCCGAGACCATGCGTCCCGAGTGGCCCATCAAGATTCACGGCGTCGTGCGCGCCCGTGGCGAGGAGACCACCAACACCAAGCTCGCGACCGGCGAGATCGAGGTCCTGACCGACCACGCCGAGGTGCTCAACACGTCCGTCACCCCGCCGTTCCAAATCGAGGACGGCATCGAGACCAGCGAGGACACCCGCCTGCGCTATCGCTATCTGGACCTTCGTCGTCCCGAGATGATGGCCAACCTCAAGCTGCGCTCCGACTTTACCTTTGCCATTCGCGAGGCGCTGCACAACCGTGAGTTCATGGAGGTCGAGACGCCCTCCCTGTTCAAGTCTACGCCCGAGGGCGCCCGCGACTTCATCGTCCCCAGCCGCATCCAGCCGGGCAACTTCTATGCCCTGCCGCAGTCCCCGCAGCTCCTGAAGCAGCTGCTTATGGTCGGTGGCGTCGAGCGCTACTACCAGGTTGCCAAGTGCTTCCGCGACGAGGACTTGCGTGCCGACCGTCAGCCCGAGTTCACCCAGGTCGATATTGAGATGTCCTTCGTGGACCAGAATGACGTCATGAGCGCGCTCGAAGAGGTCCTGGCCGATGCCTTCGGCCGCATGGGTGTCGAGATGCCCACGCCGCTGCGTCGCATGAACTACTGGGAGGCCATGGACACCTATGGCTCCGACAAGCCCGATACCCGCTATGGCATGCACTTGGTCGACCTGACCGACATCTTCGCCAACTCCAAGTTCAAGGTCTTTGCGACTGCCGCAAACGAGGAGGGCTCTGTCGTCAAGGCTATCAACGCCAAGGGCGCCGGTGCCTGGGCACGTGCCAAGATCGATAAGCTCGCCGGCGTGGCCTCCACGTTTGGCGCCAAGGGCTTGGCCTGGATCGCCTTCCGCGAGGACGGCTCCATCAACAGCCCCATCGTCAAGTTCTTCTCGGACGAGGAGATGTCCGCTCTGCGCGAGCGCATGGACGTCGAGCCCGGCGACCTTGTGATGTTCGCCGCCGGCCCGCGCCTGCTCTCCGACGAGATCCTGGGCGGCATGCGTTCCCACATGGCCAACGCGCTCGAGATCAAGCGCGAGGGCCACGACTTCCTGTGGGTCGTCAACTTCCCGCTGTTCCACTGGGATGAGGACCGCAAGGCCTACGCTGCCGAGCACCAGCCCTTCACCCTGCCGACCGAGACCGACATCGCCAAGATCGAGGCCGACCCGCTGGCAGCCGGTTCGTGCACCTACGACTTTGTCATGGACGGCTTTGAGGCCGGCGGCGGCGGTATGCGTATCCACAACGCCGAGATGCAGATGTCCATGCTCAAGCTCCTGGGCTTTACTGAGGAGCGTGCCGAGTCTCAGTTTGGCTTCCTCATGGAGGCGCTCAAGTTTGGTGCGCCCCCGATGGGCGGTTTTGCTCTGGGCCTGGACCGCGTGTGCATGCTGCTCACCGGTTCCGACTCCATCCGCGACGTCATGGCGTTCCCCAAGACGGCCAGCGGCTCCGACCTCATGTCGGGCGCCCCGAGTGCCGTTAGCGGCGCCCAGCTCAAGGACGTTAGCCTGCGCCTGATGTAGGCGAGCGGCTACATATTGCCCGTAACGAGGGAAGGACGCGCGCCTTCCCTCGTTTTTTATGCGCCGAGGTTGTGGGGGCATGGGATGACCGGGCGTCGCGGAAAGTGCGTCCCGGAATCTGCGTCCAGAACGGGTCGCGCTTTCCCAAAGGGGGTCCTCTGGGAAAGCGCGACCCAGAATTCGGCAAAATAATGGGGCACAGTTTCCGGTTGAGCGGTCTAACGGGGTAGCGCGCAGAGATGTGGTGTAAGAGGCGGGGAATGCCCCGCCTCCGCCC
>CATXLW010000020.1:0-40981 GCA_958371715.1 uncultured Collinsella sp. | reverse complement strand
GATGGACCTGTAGCTCAGTTGGTTAGAGCGTCCGGCTGATAACCGGGAGGTCACAAGTTCGAATCTTGTCAGGTCCACCACTTTCTTTCGCAATAAACACCCCAGCGAGAGCCGAGTCGCCGCTGGGGTGTTTATTACTGTCTCCGTGGGGGTTTAGCTCAGCTGGGAGAGCGCGGGCTTTGCAAGCCTGAGGTCAGGGGTTCGATCCCCCTAACCTCCACCATGATGGACCTGTAGCTCAGTTGGTTAGAGCGTCCGGCTGATAACCGGGAGGTCACAAGTTCGAATCTTGTCAGGTCCACCATCAAAACCGTGAAGAGCCCTGGGGCGTTGCCTCGGGGCTTTTTTCTTACCTACAGAAAGTAGTCAAAGCCCCCGTCCCAAATTAACTACTTTGATTTTGTGTGCTGTGCGAAAGTTTGGGTAGTATAGCTATTCAATGCGGCGGGCTGCCGCGTGTTAACCGCTACGTACCGGAGGTGTTCCATGGTTCGTGTCGACATAGAGACCATCGTCATGGCCGCCGGTCCCGTGCCATCGCTTATCGTGCTTCGCGAGCGCTGCGGCAAGTCGGATTCCCCCGCGCCGCTGCGTTCCCTCTCCATCCAGACTGGCTCGTTTGAGGCTGCGGCAATCAGCCGCGGCATCGATAGCGGCCGCGCCGAGCGCCCGATCACCCATGACCTGTTGCTCGATACCGTTGACGCCCTGGGCGCCAAGCTCGAGCGCATCGAGATCGTTCGCGCCGAGCCGCCGGTGTTCTACGCGACGATCGTCGTACTGGCCGATGGCGAGGAGCGCAAGATCGACGCCCGCCCCAGTGACGCCATTGCCCTTGCCGTGCGCAGCAATGCCCCCATGTTTGTGGAGGACGACATCATGAATCGCCTGGGCACTGTTTCCACCCACGCCGAGGATGTCGACGACGAGCAGGAGTTCGAGAAGTTCGACGAGTTCGTCCATACGCTCTCCCCCGATGACTTCTAAATGTCTGGCACGCGAGCGGAGAGGTCGCTGATGGGTACCCGCGTATCGGCTGAAGCGGCCGCCATCGCGCGTGAAGCCCAGATGCGCTCGGAGGCTTCTGAGGCGGCTCGCATTGCCTATGTGACGCAGGCCCGCACGCTTCGCGAGCGCCGCGGCTCGTTTATCAAGATGGTTGTCGTCTCCGCCCTTGTCGCGGCAATCTGCTCGCGCCTTCGTGGTACAGTTGGTGCGCTTGGGTTTTCGATTTCAACGGGCTTGGTAATCTGGGGCGTGGTCGATGCAGTAATGCTGACCAACCAGATCAAGGTACTCGATAAGCGCGCGATGGATATGATGCGCGCCCGCGACGCTGCCGCCAAGATTGCTGCCGAGGCACAAGAACTGTAACGACGCCAGACTCGATGGGAAGGTCTAAAGATGGCACAGGATATGCAGGACGCCGGTAACGTCTCCGCCGAGCTCGACGCCATGGTGTGTGACCTGATTGGTGCGTTCTTGGACGACCTTGCCGCCGGCGAGAATCCGGGCGTAGTTGTGGCGATCGAGGACGCTGCTTCCAACCGATATCTGGCGGCGCTCGACGAGGACGGCGAAGAGGCGTGCCTCGAGGCGGCCACCAACTTTATCTCCGAGCACAAGATGGGTCTTAAGGACGAGGGCCTGGGCCGTATCGCCCGCTATGCCATCGGCTATACCGGCTGCGTCGAGATTGACGGCGGCTACCACGACGCTCTGCTCGTGAGCTTCTTTGAGACTACGCTCGAGAGCGGTTTTTCGGCATATGTGCTGTATGAGGGCATGGGCGCCGGCGATGGTTTTATGTGGAGCGACCCTGAACCTGCAGGTGAGGAAACCCCTCTTATCTAAAATCGCTAAAATAAACGAGTTTTCGGTAAAAGGCTCAATATTCCCGCTGAGCGTTGTATCGCTGGGCGGGCCGCATACGCGTGCCGTTTGTATATGGATAGAAGATAGGGGAACTACATGCGCGTAGACAATCTGAGGAACATCGCCATCATTGCCCACGTCGACCACGGCAAGACGACGATGGTCGACAAACTCCTGCGTGCCACGGACGCCTTCCGTGCCAACCAGCAGGTCGAGGACCGCGTCCTGGACTCTAACGACCAGGAGCGCGAGCGCGGCATTACGATTCTCGCCAAGAACATCTCTATCGAGTACAAGGACGTTAAGATCAACGTTATCGACACCCCGGGCCACGCCGACTTTGGCGGCGAGGTCGAGCGCGTGCTGCGTATGGCCGACGGCGCCCTGCTGCTGGTCGACGCCTTTGAGGGCCCCATGCCCCAGACCCGCTTCGTGCTGCGTCACGCTATCGACACCGGCCTCAAGATCATGATCGTCATCAACAAGATTGACCGTCCGGGCGCCAACCCCGAGAAGGCCTACAACGACTGCCTGGACCTTATGGCCGATCTGGGTGCTACCGACGACCAGCTCGAGTTTGCCATGGAGCATGTCATCTACGCCAGTGGCGTCAACGGCTTTGCCCGTCATGATCCCGAGGACGGCAACATGGACATGTACCCGCTGCTCGATATGATCATCGACGATATGCCCGCGCCCGAGGTTGATGAGAACGCCCCGCTGGCCATGCAGTGCGTGACCATCGACCACTCCAACTTCGTTGGCCGCATCGGTATCGGTCGCGTGTACTCCGGCACCATCCATCAGGGCGATCAGATCCTGGTCGTCAAGAACGACGGCTCCAGCGCCACCGCTACCGTCAAGCAGCTCTTTACCTTCGACTACCTGGGCCGCACCGAGTGCCAGGAAGTCGGCGCCGGCGATATCGCTGCTGTCGTGGGCATCGACCGCACCGATATCGGCGATGTTTACACCGACCCCGAGAACCCCGTCGAGCTCGAGCCCATCGAGATCGACCCGCCGACCCTGTCCATCGTCTTCGAGGCTTCGACCTCCCCGCTCGTCGGCCGTGACGGCGACATTGTGGGTGCCCGTCAGCTCAAGGAGCGCCTGTTCAACGAGGCCGAGAACAACGTGACCATGAAGATCGAGGAGCTCGAGGACAAGAGCGGCGTCGAGGTCTCGGGCCGCGGCATCCTGCACCTGTCCGTCCTGATGGAGTCCATGCGCCGCGAGGGCTTTGAGTTCCAGGTCGGCCGCCCCCGCGTTCTGTTTAAGAAGGACGAGAACGGTAACAAGCTGGAGCCCGTCGAGCAGGCTGTTGTCGAGTGCCCGGACGAGTACTCGGGCAAGGTCGTCGAGGTCTTCGGTACCTCCGGCGGCATCATGACGAGCATGGACACCTCGGGCATCGTGACCCATCTTGAGTTCAAGATCCCGACGCGCGGCATCATGGGTCTTAAGAACCGCATCATGAACGTCACCCACGGCGAGGGCGTGTTCTACCACACCTTCCTGGAGTATGGCCCCTACGCCGGCGAGATCGGCAATCGTCAGAACGGCGCCATGATCTCCATGACCACCGAGAAGGCCGTTGCCTACGCTCTGGGTACGCTGCAGGAGCGCGGCCAGCTGTTCGTTGAGCCGGGTACCGAGTGCTACGAGGGCATGATCGTGGGCGAGCGCAGCAAGGCCGGCGACATGGTCGTCAACATCGCCCGTACCAAGAACCTGGGCAACCAGCGTTCCTCGACCTCCGACATCTCCGTGCAGCTGGTGCCGCCTCGCACCTTCTCGCTGGAAGAGGCGCTGGAGTACATCGCCGACGACGAGCTGGTGGAGATTACTCCCAAGAACATCCGCCTGCGCAAGCGTCTGCTCAACGCCACCGACCGTAAGAAGGCAGCCGTCCGCGCTGGCCAGGTCAACAAATAAGCGCTGGGGCTTATAACCGCCAATAAGAAAGGGCGTCGACCGCGATGGTCGGCGCCCTTTTTGGTGCAAGGGGGACAGGTTCGCTTGCACCACCACAAAGGTGCCTGTCCCCTTTGTGGTGGTTGGCGGCTAGGCGGTGGGGAGTTCCGGCGTATTAGCCGGCTGTTGCGACTTGAGGTGAGCGTTGCGCCAGATGATCTGGATAACATAGCCGAGCGTGAAGACAAAGGCCACGCCGCTGATGAAATCGCCTACGAGGGGGATTGCCGTAAGCGCGCCCGCGGCCACGCCGCCCGCGGCTGCCATGGCGTAGCGGTTCTGGTTGTGTCCGACCATGCGGGCGATCGCGCACCCTGCAAAGGCACTCGACACCAGCGCGATGCCAATAACACCGCACATGAGGGCTCCGGCAAGCGACAGACCAGCGATAGAGATAATTAGCAGTAGGACGGCGGGGACGATAGCAATCGTGCCCAGAAGACCGCTCACCCACAGGGGCATGGGGCGCTGGTGGAGCATGCCGGCGGCGCTGGCGGTTGCGCGCGGAAAGACGAGTTCGAGCAGTAGGGCGACAAAGCAGGCCGAGAGTGCCGCGGCGACGATACCGCCGATGATATCGTTAACGGTGGAAGTATCCTCGCTCTCGGTGCGGTCGATCTTGAGCGCGCCGACCTCGGCTCCCGCGGCGCGCTCGGGGTCCTCGGAGACGTGCGCGTTCACGGTGCCGGTGATGTGGGCGTTCTTGCCCAGGATGAGCTTATCGGCCCAAACCTCGACATCGCCCTCGACGGTGCCATCGATAGTCACCGTATCGCCCGCAAGCGCTGCCGACTTGGTAGAGCCGCGCAGGGCAACCGTCTCGCCTATCGCATAGAAACAGTTGGTGGTGCTGTCGGAATTGAGCACGACATGCTGGCCGGCAACGGTCACGCTGCCATCAACCGTAGTCTTGGCAATGTCGATGGTGCGCGCCGCCAAGCGGACGGCGCCGCCCACCGTGCAGTCGCGGATGGAGAGGCTCTCGCCTGCTGCAATTATGTCGCGGCCGATGGACGCATCGTCCAAGTTGAGGGCCTGACCTGCCCAGTACAGGTCACCTTCGACGCCGGACGAATTGGCGTCATTGTCGGTCGCAAGTACGTTGCCTGCGGTGTCTGTGCCGGCGAACGACGCCGTGGGAAGTGCGGTGACCGCTAGGGCGACGAGCGCGAATAGGATCGTGATGCGGACCCACGCTTTACGGCGCTGGGTCGACGGGAATTGATTACAGGGCATAGTGAATCCTTCGTCAGATGCTCGACATACACCTAACAGGGTACCCAACGCGTGGGCGCTCTAAAAGAACCTCTCGGTTGCATTTCGAAGGGTCGTGCCGTGCTGTTTACTTTTTACGGTGCAAGAAGCGCGCGATATCTTCTTCGGTGGGGCTTTTGATGTCAAAGCGCAGCGAGAGCCAGCGCAGACCCATGGTCACGACAACGCATACGACCAGCGCGGCGACATTGCTCATAATGCCGCTCATAACGAGACACACATAGCTTGTCGATCCGGCGATGGCGGCGATGGCATAAAAGTTAGTACGTTGGAAAATGCCCGGAACCACGCCCATAAAGCCGTCGCGCAACATGCCGCCGCCCACCGCGGTGAAAAAGCCCATCATGATGCACACCGCCGGTGCAAAGCCGTAGACCAGCGCCTTGTCTGCTCCAGTGGCGGCGTAGATGCCGACCGAGATGATGTCGAGCAGGGGAATGAGTTTTTCGGGCTTGTCGACGATTGCCGGGAAAATATAGATGATGGCTGCCGTGGCAATGGAAAGCGGCAGCGCCATTGGCTGGTTGAGGATGTAGACGTTGCCCACCTGCAGCGTCATGTCGCGTAAAAGACCGCCGCCCAAGCCACAGACCACGGCAAGCGCGACCGCGCCCACCAGATCGAGCTTGTGCTCGCGCGCGACCAACACGCCCGAGATTGAAGCCGCGACGACGGCGAACATTTCGAGCCAAAACGGGATGGCGACCATGGCATCTGTGGCGTGTGAGGTAACGGTCATAGCGGCGACGACGGGCAAGATGGGGTCCTTTTGGTTGCGGGTTTAGACAATGCCCGTACATAGTACATGGTTGGCGGGCGTGGTGATCCTATTGCTCGGTAAACGGTCGGGACTGGGTGGGGGCGTAGGTTCCATGTTTGGGGATCTGGGTCGATGCTGAACGCGATGGGGGCGTGGCTGAATAGGAGGGATGTCCAAATTTTGAGCAGCGCTCAAAATTTATCCGGTCGGCTTACGCCGACCGCGCTGCGCTAAAAACGCGCCACTGGCGCGTTTTCTTTACGCTTTGCGCCCTGGCGGGTTCGAATCCCTCCTCCTCCGCCGTATTTGCTTGTAAGGGACTCTAAACAAAAAAGCCCCCGTTTTCGGGAGCTTTCTCAACCAAAATGGCGGAGGAGGAGGGATTCGAACCCTCGTGACCTTATACAGGCCAAACGGTTTTCGAGACCGCCGCATTCAACCACTCTGCCACCCCTCCGCGTGGGGTAAAAACAAAGCAGGCTCGAAGGCCTGCTTTGGAATTAACTGGCGGAGAGTCAGGGATTTGAACCCTGGAGACGCTTTTGACGCCTACACGATTTCCAATCGTGCTCCTTCGGCCACTCGGACAACTCTCCGTTAAATGCGAAAGTCAGTATACACGAGGAATCGCAAAGTGCAAACAGAAAAGTTGGCATTTTTTAAAACGCTTGGCCGTGCTTGGCGCTGCAGTGGGGCTTGAGGTCCCAAAAAACGGCTTCCGACCAGCGTGGTTGATCAACTCAATTGTTCAAAAAAGGGTATTCATAAGCGACTTGGCAATGAATTTAAAAATCTTTGGGTGGTGCTGTGGGCCACTGGTATGCATTTTGCGACCACAGCCTTGTGCCCGCTGACCTGCGGCTTGGCTCAGCTTGTCCCCACGGCACCGTATCTTGTCCACAGTTCCGTCAAGCATTTGGTTAGCATTTGGTTGGAAGACGCATGAAATGCCGTGTGAGTATGGGCATATGTGGAGGTCATGAGGTTGTAGCTGCATATTCTTGCGGCCTGGGAGGTTGAAAGATATTATTACCAAGTCTTTTCCTGCTTCAGGCGCACCTTCACGACCTGAAGCCACATTTGCCCAGAGGAGGTGACAATATGAAGGCTTATGAACTGCTGTTCTTTGTTGACCCGTCGCTCGACCCCGAGACTCGTCTCGCTGTTATGAAGCGTATCGATACCACGATCGCTGAGGGCGCTGGCAAGGTCGACTCCGTTGACGAGTGGGGCAAGCGCAAGCTCGCCTACGAGATCAACGACCTCACCGATGGTGACTACACCCTCATCAACTTCCACGCAGATCCTACCCAGATCGCCGAGCTTGATCGCGTCCTGCGCATCACCGACGCTGTGGTCCGCCACATGATCGTCCGTCGCGACGACCAGGAGTAAGACTGTCGTTTTGGACTGGGCTTGTGCCCCAAGAGGAAGTAGTGAGTTATGAGCATCAATCGAGTGAACATCACCGGTAACCTCACCCGCGATCCCGAGCTGCGCGCCACCGCCGGCGGAACCCAGGTTCTGTCCTTTGGCGTCGCCGTGAACGATCGTCGCCGCAACGCGCAGACTGGCGAGTGGGAGGACTATCCCAACTTTGTCGACTGCACCATGTTCGGCACCCGCGCCGAGGCCGTGAGCCGTTTCCTGGCAAAGGGAAACAAGGTCGCGATCGAGGGCAAGCTGCGCTACAGCTCTTGGGAGCGCGACGGCCAGCGCCGGAGCAAGCTTGAGGTCATCGTCGATGAGATCGAGTTTATGAGCTCCCGTGGTGGCCAGGGTGGCTACGACCAGGGCGGTTACGCCCCCGCAGCTCCCGCGCCCGCAGCACGTCCTGCCGCACCGGTGGCTACGCCGCCCGCGGTCGACGTCTACGATGAGGACATCCCGTTCTAAGGGTTGTTCACCTATTTTTGAGTGAGAGGCGGCTTCGGTTCGCCGAAGTTGCCAAACGAAAGGTATTTTGACATGGCTAATGATTTTTCTGCACGTCAGCCGCGTCGTAAGTACTGCCAGTTCTGCAAGGAGAACACTGAGTTCATCGACTATAAGGACACTCAGCTTCTCCGTAAGTACATGACCGACCGTGGCAAGATTAAGCCCCGTCGCGTCACTGGCGCTTGCACGCAGCATCAGCATGACATCGCCAACGCCATCAAGCGCGCCCGCGAGATGGCTCTCCTGCCGTACACCGTCCCCGTGGTTTCCTCTCGTGGCAACCGCGACCGCGGCTAAGAAGGGAGACGCATCATGAAGGTTATTCTTCTCGATGAGATCAAGGGCAAGGGCGGCGAGGGTGACGTCGTAGAGGTCGCTCAGGGTTACGCTGAGAACTTCCTGTTCCCCAAGAAGCTCGCTGTTGCCGCCACCAAGGGCAACCTCAAGCAGCTTGACGAGCGTCGCAACAACATAGCCAAGCGCGAGGCCGTCCGTCTGGCTACCGCCAACGAGACCAAGGCTGCCCTCGAGGGCAAGCAGGTCACCGTTGACGTCAAGGTCGGCGACGAGGGCATCCTCTTTGGCTCCGTTACCGCCGCTATGATCGCTGACGCCATCAAGGATCAGCTCGGTATGGACATCGACCGCAAGCGCGTCGAGCTCGGCAAGCCCATCAAGGTTGCCGGTGCCCACACCGTTGCCATCTCGCTGTACCGCGAGATCAAGGCCGAGGTTGTCGTTCTCGTCGGCGTTACCGCCGAGGAGCTCGCTGCCGATGCTGAGGTCGAGGAGGCCGCTGAGGTCGCCGAGGCCGAGACCGCCGAGGTCGAGACCGAGGCTGCTGCCGAGTAGCATTTGCTGCAACGCAACAATCTTGTTCTAAGAAGGGCGCTCTGAGAGACCGGGGCGCCCTTTTATTTTTTGCGCTGAGTGGGTGTCACGTCATACATTGAGATGCAGTCCCACACAAGCGTTGTGTTAGACCACTTTGGATAAGTGTCCTGCACGCAGTACACGCGACGGGGCCCCGGTTGCGACAATTCCATCATCAGGAGAGATGGAGGTTGCAATGGAAGACGTGCTCACCCAGCTGACGAGGCAGTTCCTCCCGCAGATGACGGCTGCCGAGAAGAGCAGGGCCCTGAGATCGCTCAAGGCGCTGATAGACGCGGAGCTTTTCGAACTCGCGGCAAGCGAGGGGGCGGAAGACGATCCCGACAGAGCCTGCCCCTGGTGCGGCTCCCCGCATTACGTGAAGAGGGGGCGAGACGGGAGCGGCCGTCAGCGGTTCCTCTGCCGAGGGTGCGCCAGGACCTTCACCGACGCCACCATGCGCATCTTCTCCACCACCAAGCTCGACAGGTCGGCCTGGATGAGGTTCGCGGAGTGCCACGTGGACATGCTCCCGCTGCGCGAGTCGGCGGAAAAGTGCGGCGTGTGCCTCAAGACGGCGTTCTTCATGCGCCACAGGCTGCTCGAGGCCATGGCCAAGCGCATGCCCGCCTTCCGCGTGGAGGCCGGCGGCGGGGCCGAGCTCGACGAGTGCTTCTTCAGGGAGAGCTTCAAGGGAAACCGCTCCAGGTCGGAGTCCGGCATGCCCAGGAAGCCCCGCACAAGGTCGCAGGGAACCGACGGGCACGAGAAGATATGCGTGCTCACCGGCATCAACGACGCCGGCGACATCTTCTACGAGATCGCGGGGAGGGGCGGCCTCGACGAGGCGGCAGCCAGGGAGCTGCTCGCCGACAAGCTCGCGGTCGGCGCGATAATCTCGACGGACCGTGCGCACGTGTACCGCCGCGTCCTGCCCGCCCTCGGCGTCGGCGCGCACATCGCCAGCAAGAGGGAGGAGCACGCCATCAACAGGGTGAACAGCCTCCACTCCCAGATGAGGCACTTCATCGGCAGGTTCCGGGGTGTCTCCACGAGACGCCTCGAGAACTACCTCGCCTGGTTCAAGTGGACATGGTGCTTCAAGGTCCGCAGGAGCGCGGACGAGCTCGCCGAGCTCATAGTGAGGCAGGCAGCCCGCGGCACGTACGAGAAGACCTGGCGCCAGTACAAGGTGACCCCCTATCCGTTCTACGAGTACTGGATCAAGCAGGCGAAATGGGACTCGCGTGCGCGGAGGGCCATATACGGCGTGGCGTGATGTCCAGGGCGGTCTGGCGCAGCGCATCTGCGGCAAGCGCTGAAGTCGTGCCCCGATGCAAATAGCAACAGCTAGCGATATTCTTCGGGAACGTCGAAACCGTACTCACGGCATAGGAGCATGACATCGTGGGCGTCGTGCTCGTCATGCTGATAGCCCAAGTGAAACAACAGCTGGCTTTCGGGGTCGATGCACGACACCTCCACCTCGCCGATGCGCCCCCTCCCCGAAAAGACCTCCCCGGGAAAACGATCTCCCTGATACAGAATATCGCCATTCTCGGCGAAATCGAAGCAATGCAGGTCGACGATGCGCCCCGCCTCGTCTTGCCACACCGTGTGATCTTCGGTGGTGAAAGATGCAGCCACCTCGGAAAACCCCTCATCAGCAATTAGATCCACGAACCTTTGGTAATCCCCGCGCTGAACGAACAGGTCGATGTCGTTATGAGCCCTGGTCTCACGCCCGACAAGCGCATCGATGCCCCAGCCGCCATCAAGGTATACGCCAATGCCCGCACCTGCGGAAAGGCCGATTATCCAACACGCATCATCCTTGGTGACCATAGGAGCTCCTTCGCTTTCGCCTGCTATCTAAGCAAGAAAGATTATAGGAAAAGTCCCAGTATCCAAAGCGGTCGGGACTGCGGACAAAAAGTTGGACCGTTGAGGTCCGGAACGGAGTCCGCATGGCATACAGTAGGAGAATGGTGGAGAGGGCCAGGGCGCTTCGCGGCGCCGGGCTCACCGTCATGGAGATAACCGAGATACTCGGCGGGCCCGGCAAGACGTCCGTCTGGCGCTGGATCAGGGACGTGCGCAAGCCCGCGGGAAGGGCCGGTGGAGGAATGGACCTGCCGCGACTCGTCGGGGACGGCCCCGACTACCCCGACATCGACCCGGAGGACAAGGACGCCCTGATCGAGCGGCTCAGGCTCGAGAACGCGGTGCTGAGGGCGGTGCAGGACGTTTTAAAAGCCGAGAGCCTCGACGGGATGTCGAACAGGGAGAAGACCCTGGTGATAGACCGCCTGAGGCCTGCGGGGAAGTGGTCCTTGAGAGAACTCACGAGTTCCTTGGGGATATCAAAGAGCTCCTATGAGTACCAGCGCCGCGCGATCGCGAGGCCCGACCGGCGCGCGCCCCTGCGCGCGCTCGTGCGCAGGATCTTCACCGAGGACGGCGAGGGGGCGCGGGGGTACCGCTTCGTGACGGCGCGCCTGCGCGAGCTCGACGAGCCCGTGCGCGCCTCGGAGAAGGTCGTCCTCCGCATCATGCGCGAGGAGGGCCTGGTCCCCAGGTGGATGAGGAGGAAGAGGAGGCCCTACAGCTCCTATGCGGGCGAGCCGACGCCGGCCCCGCCGAACCTCGTGCGCCGCGACTTCCGCTCGGCCCTGCCGAACTTCCTGTGGCTCACCGACATCACCGAGTTCAGGCTGCCCTCCGGCAGGAAGGTCTACCTGTCGGCCATCAGGGACTGCTTCGACTCCTCGGTCGTGGCGTGGAGGGCCGGCGAGAGACCGGACGCCGCGCTCGCCAACTCGACGCTCGAGGACGCCTGCGCGCTGCTCGCGCCCGGCGAGCGCCCCGTCATCCACTCCGACCGCGGCGGCCACTACCGCTGGCCCGGCTGGATCTCGATCTGCGAGGGGCACGGCCTCGCCAGGAGCATGGCCGCCAAGGGCTGCAGCCCGGACAACGCGGCGATGGAGGGCTTCTTCGGCCTGCTCAAGAGGGAGTTCTGGCACGGCAGGGACTGGTCGGGCTGGACCCCTGCCCGCTTCATCGAGGAGCTCGGGGGCTGGATCGGCCGATACAATACGGAGAGGCGCAGCGATGCGCTCGGCGGCCGCACGCCGGCCGAGTTCCGCGCCGCGCTGGGAAGGGCGCGTAACGGTCCAAGAAATCGTCCGCAGTCCCGTCTAACACAACGCACATAAGGGACCGTTCATCCGTTTGGTTCGGTGATGATTGTTAAGGCGCGCCTCGATTTAAAGCTGTGGCTGATACTATGGATGCTCGCAAGCGATATGAATGAGGATGCTCATGGCATATGACGATAGGGAGACATGGCTGACGGTCGAGGACCGCGGCTCCAAGTTGGGTCTCCCCCAAAACCAAGATGCAGAGGCCAACGTACTGGCCGCCATGCTGCTATCGCCCGAGGTGGTCGAAGAAGCCCAGGTCGAGCTGCAGCCCGATGACTTCTACCGGCCCATTCATAAGACCATCTATACCGCGATGGTCGATATGTACAACAGCCGCATTCCCATCGACTCCATCTCGCTGATCGATTACCTGCGAAGCATCAACAAGCTCGATGCCGTGGGCGGCGAGGCCTACATTTTGGAGCTGATGGGCCAGACTCTGTCGCTCGTGAACTGGCAGCACCATGCCGCCATCGTCCGTCGCGACTCGATGCTGCGCGAGCTGATCGGCGCCACCAACGAGATCAACGCGCTGGCCTATAACGCCCCTACCGACACCAAGGAGGTCGTGGAGCTGGCCGAGAGCAAGCTGCTCAAGGTCACGGCGCGCGAGGTCAAGTCGAGCTACAAGACGCTGACCGAGTTTATGGTCGAGGCCTATAACGAGGCCGAGGAAGTGTGCCAGGCCGGTGGCCAGGCTGCGGGCGTGCCCACGGGTTTCCCGTCGCTCGACCGCATGCTCATGGGTTTTCGCGAGGGTCAGCTCATCATTATCGGTGCCCGTCCTGCTGTAGGTAAGACGTCGTTCGCCCTGAATCTGGCGCTCAACGCTGCCGCCGCTGGTTATACCGTCGGCTTCTTCTCGCTGGAGATGTCGGGCAAGGAAATTGCCCAGCGTCTGATCTGCGCCTACGCCATGATCTCGATCAGTGACTTCCGCATGGGCCGCATTAGCCCCGAGCAGTGGGCCAATATCAACGAGGCCACGCAGACCTTGTCTAAGCTCGATATTCTGATTGACGATACGCCCGGCACCACAGTGACCGAGATTCGCGCCAAGAGCCGCCGCATGCTCCACAACAAGGAGAAGGCCATCATCATCCTGGACTACCTGCAGCTGGTGAGTCCTCCGCCGGGACGCCGCTCCGAGAGCCGTACCGTCGAGGTCTCCGAGATGTCGCGTGGTCTGAAGATCATGGCCAAGGAGCTCAAGATCCCGCTCATCGCGCTGTCGCAGCTCTCGCGTCAGGTCGAATCCCGTACCGGCAAGCGCCCGCAGCTGTCCGACCTTCGTGAATCGGGCTCCATCGAGCAAGACGCCGATATCGTTATGTTCTTGGACCGCTCCGCCGACGAGGCCGAAGCCTCACGCGACGATCGACCCGACGAGGGCGTTACGCGTATCGTCGTGGCCAAGAACCGTTCGGGCCCGATCGGCGACGTCGACCTGATGTTCCTGCCGGCATCCACCAAGTTCTATGAGCTTGATGGGGCACATGCCGAGGAGTAGGACAGGCGCCCGTTGCACGGGTATACTGGGAATGTTTTGTGCTTCTGCGTGCCGGCGTGGCGCGTAGACAGTCCATGAATGTAAGGAGTAAACATGCCGTCAACCGTTTTGGTCGGTGCCCAGTGGGGCGATGAGGGCAAGGGTAAGATTTGCGACCTGGTCGCCGGCGACTTCGATGCCGTCGTGCGCTACTCGGGCGGCAACAACGCCGGCCACACCATCGTCGTCAACGGCAAGAAGTACGGCCTGCACCAGGTGCCCTCCGGCATCATGTATTCCGACCACGTGTCGGTGATCGGTAACGGCTGCGTCGTTAACCCCAAGGTTGTCCTTGAGGAGATCGACATGTTCGAGGCCGACGGCATCACCACCAAGAACCTCAAGATTAGCGGCAACGCGCATGTCATCATGCCGTACCACATCGATCTGGATGGCGCCTTTGAGCAGAAGCTCGGCAAGAAGAACATCGGTACCACCAAGCGCGGCATCGGTCCGTGCTATCAGGACAAGATGGCCCGCATTGGCCTGCGCATGCAGGACATGCTGGACGAGGCACTGTTCCGCGACAAGCTGGAGACCGCTCTCGCCCGCGTGAACCCCGAGCTCGAGCTCATCTACAACCTGCCCACCTACACCGTGGACCAGATTTGCGACGAGTATCTGCCCATGGCCGAGCGCCTGCGTCCCTACATCACCGAGACGAGCCTGCTGCTCAACAACATGATCGATGAGGGTAAGGACCTGCTGTTTGAGGGCGCCCAGGCGACGCTGCTCGACATCGACCACGGCACCTATCCGTACGTGACGTCTTCCAACTGCACCGCCGGCGGTGCCATCACCGGCTCCGGCGTGGGCATGAAGAACGTCGACCGCGTGCTGGGCGTCATGAAGGCCTATATCACCCGCGTCGGTTCGGGCCCCATGCCCACCGAGCTTTCCTATGAGTCCGAGGCCGGTCACACGCTGACCGAGGAGGGCTATGAGTACGGCGTGACCACCGGTCGCCGTCGTCGCTGCGGCTGGTTCGACGGCCCCATCGCCAACTACGCCTCGCGCGTCAACGGCCTCACCGATATCGCACTGACCAAGCTTGACGTGCTTTCGGCCTTCGACACCATCAAGGTGTGCGTCGCCTACGACGTCGATGGCGAGCGCTATACGAGCGTGCCCGAGCACCAGGTGCGTTTTGAGAATGCCAAGCCCATCTACGAGGAGCTCCCTGGCTGGAAGTGCGACATCACCGACTGCCGCAGCTTTGACGAGCTGCCGCAGGAGGCTCAGGACTACGTGGCGTTTATCGAGGATCTGGCACACACCCGCGTGACGTTTATTGGCGTTGGCGCTGGTCGCGAGCAGATCATCAACCGATTCTGGAAGTAATCGGGACCATTTGGTTATTGCGATATACCCCTTCGCAGCCCGGACGGGCGGCCGAGGGGTATATTTGCTTGTAATGGGCCCGCATGGTTGACGGGCCGTTAATCCATAGAGGAGGCACCCTTGAAGGCGGACACTCAAACCATCGACATCCTGTTGTTGGGCAGCGGCGGCCGCGAGCATGCTTTGGCAGCCAAGCTCGCGGCATCACCGCGCGCCGGCAAGCTCTACATCGCCCCGGGCAACGGCGGCACCGCGAGCTGCGGCGAGAACGTGGTTCTCGACGATTGCGATCCTGCGGACGTGGCGGCGTTTGCGCAGAGCCACGGATGCGGACTCGTGGTAATTGGCCCCGAGGCTCCGCTCGTGGCGGGCGTGGCCGACGCCGTGCGTGCGGCGGGTATTCCGTGCTTTGGCCCGGGTGCCGAGGGCGCTCAGATGGAGGGCTCCAAGCTGTTCTCCAAGCAGCTCATGGAGCGCGCCGGTATTCCGACGGCAGCCTACGGCTCGTTTACCGACGAGGCTTCGGCTCTCGCCTACGTGCGCGAGCAGGGCGCCCCGCTGGTCGTCAAGGCCGACGGCCTTGCCGCGGGCAAGGGCGTTATCGTGGCGACCGAACTTGAGCAGGCCGAGGAGGCCGTGCGAGAGTGCTTTGGCGGCACCTTTGGCGATGCCGGCAACACCGTGGTCATCGAGGAGATGCTGACCGGTCCCGAGTGCTCGCTGCTTGCCTTTACCGACGGCAAGACCGTGCGCCCCATGGCCACCTCGCAGGACCACAAGCGCGCGCTCGAGGGCGACAAGGGCCCCAACACCGGCGGCATGGGCGTCTACAGCCCGGTGCCCATCGTGACCGACGAGGAGCACGCCACCATGGTGGCGGTCATGGAACAGACCGTTGCCGAACTTGCTGCCGAGGGCATCGACTACCGCGGCTGCCTGTACGGCGGCTTTATGCTCACGCCCGCCGGCCCCAAGGTGCTGGAGTTCAATGCTCGCTTTGGCGACCCCGAGACGCAGGTCGTGCTGCCGCGCCTTAAGAACGACCTGGTCGAGGTCATGCTGGCCTGCGCCAACTGCGAGCTCGATCAGATTGAGCTCGACTGGCGCGACGAGTGGGCCGTGGCCGTTGTCCTGACGAGCGCGGGCTACCCTGGCAGCTACGAGAAGGGCAAGGTCATCACCGGTATCGCCGAAGCCGAGGCCATTGAGAACGTGACGGTGTACCACGCCGGCACCGCCGTGTCGGACGGCCGGCTCGTGACCAACGGCGGCCGCGTGCTCGCCGTGACCGCGCTGGGCGACACGTTCGAGAACGCTCGCAACCTTGCCTACGAGGCCTGCGAGAAGATTGATTTTGAGGGCAAGACCCTGCGTCACGACATCGGCCTGCGCGCGCTGCGCGGCCGCGACGCCTGGGATGCCTAAAATCCGAGAGGAATGAGACGGATGGACGAGAAGAACGAAGAACTCGTGGACGCGCAGATCGTCGAGGAGGACAGCCGCATGTATGGGCACGCCGAGGGCGAGCCTGGTGGCGAGGTCGCTGACGAGCCGGCGCTGGTGCTGGGCGACGACGACCCGCACGATGCCGAGCTGCACGAGAAGATTCTTTCGGAGGAGTGCGCCTGGAAGGGCAAGATCCTCGACGTCCACCGTCTTGAGGTTGAGCTGCCCAACGGTCGCCGCAGCGCCCGTGATATCGTTCGCCATCCGGGTGCGGCGGCCGTTGTGGCACTGACCGAGAGCGGCAAGATCGTACTGGTGCGTCAGTACCGCACCGCCATCGACCGCGTGACGGTCGAGATTCCCGCCGGCAAGCTCGACCCGGGCGAGGACCCGCTCGATTGCGCCAAACGCGAGCTGCATGAGGAGACGGGCTTTAGGGCTGGTCGTATTCGCTTTTTGACGTCGATTGTCACGTCCTGCGGTTTTTGCGATGAGATCATCCGCATCTACTTGGCTACCAAGCTCGAGTTTGATGCGCCCAACCCCGATGATGACGAGTTTGTCAACGTGGACCTGGTGCCGCTGCACGAGCTGATCGACGCCGTGCTCGACGGCAAGATCGAAGACGCCAAGACCGTCGTAGGCGCGCTTGCCTGCGACAGCATCGCGCACCGCTTGGGCGGAGCCGAGCTCTAGGTTACGCGGTTTTACCAAACCGCGTAACGAGTCGACGCTGCAAACGCCCCTAAGCGGCAATCTGCCTTTCAATCGTCGCTCGCGTACCGAAGTACGCGTCGCTCCTCTTTCAAGGCACCTTGCTTGCTTAGGGACGTTTTCGCTGACGCTGCCAGAACATCGGCGTTATGCTTGTTGGGACGCTTTGTTTTCAGCCTGACCGGTTCAACCGGATTTCTCACGCTATTTATTTCTCTTCGAGGATTGCATGTTTAAAAGGTTTCTCTCGTATTACGAGCCCCAGATGGGGCTTTTTGTTGCTGATACTGTTTGCGCTCTGGTGCTTGCCGCCATTGACCTGGCGTTCCCCATTATCCTGCGCAATTTGACCGGTGGGCTATTTACTCAGGGTCAGGCTGCCATTATGCAGGCGCTCGGCATGATCGCGGTGGGCTTGGTGTTGATGTATGCCGTCCGCTGCGCCTGCCGCTACTTTGTGAGCTATTGGGGTCACGTGATGGGCGCGCGCATGGAGTCCAAGATGCGCGAGGACCTGTTCGACCAGTATGAGCGCTTCAGCTTTGCGTACTTCGACCGCAACAGCTCGGGCGACATGATGAGCCGCGTGGTCAACGACCTGTTCGATATCTGCGAGGCGGCGCATCACGTGCCCGAGTGGATCATCATCTGCGGCATCGAGATTATCGGCTCGTTTGTGATCCTCTTTACCATCGCCCCGGTGCTGGCGCTCGCCATGGCCGTGGTGACGGCGGCGTTTTCGGCCATCATGTTTTGGCAGAACATGCGCATGCGCGAGGTCTTTAGCGACAACCGCAAAAAGATCAGCGGCATCAATGCGCAGCTGCAGGATTCGCTGGCGGGCATGCGCGTGGTCAAGAGCTTTGCCAATGAGCAGACCGAGCGCTCTAAGTTCCGCGCCTCAAACAATCGCTATCTTTCGTCCAAGGAGAACATGTATCACGCCATGGGCGTCTATACCGCGACGTATGGCCTGCTTTCGGGTGTGCTCTATGTGATCGTGGTGCTGCTGGGCGGCTGGCTGGTCGCCCAGGGGCAGCTGCAGGCGGTCGATATGGCGACCTTTGCACTCTATATTTCGCTGTTCTGCACGCCGCTCGAGACACTCGTCAATTCGGCCGAAACGTATCAGAAGGCTATCGCCGGCTTTAAGCGTATGGACGAGGTGCTCTCGACCGCGCCGGATATCCAGGACAAGCCGGGCGCTACGGATCTGCAGGTGACTGCCGGCGCCGTGGAGTACCGCGACGTGTGCTTTAACTACGAGGATGTTGAGCTGGGCGAGGGCGATGCCGACGAGCGTCCCGTTATCGACCATATGGACCTGTCCATCAAGCCCGGGCAGACCATCGCTTTGGTTGGCCCTTCGGGCGGTGGCAAGTCCACGACCTGTTCGCTGCTGCCGCGCTTTTATGACGTGGCCGCCGGATCCATTAGCATCGACGGCCAGGACGTGCGCGATGTGACGCAGCAGAGCCTGCGTCGCGCCATCGGCCTGGTGCAGCAGGATGTCTATCTGTTTGACGGCACGATTGGCGAGAACATCGCCTACGGCAAGCCGGGCGCTACGGCAGGAGAGATCGCCGAGGCCGCCCGTCGCGCCAACATCGATGCCTTTATCGAGTCGCTTCCACAGGGCTATGACACGGTCGTGGGCGAGCGCGGCAGCCGTCTTTCGGGCGGACAGAAACAGCGCGTTGCCATCGCGCGTGTGTTTCTCAAGAATCCCAAAATCTTGATCTTGGACGAGGCGACGAGTGCTTTGGATAACGAGAGCGAGGAGGCGGTCCAGGAGTCGCTCGAAGAGCTGGCACGCGGCCGTACCACAATCATCATCGCCCACCGTCTCTCGACCATTAAACACGCCGATGAGATTGCGACCGTTGAGCATGGTCGCGTTGTGGAACGTGGCACGCATGAACAGCTTCTCGCCCGTGGCGGCACCTATGCCCGTTACTATCGAATGCAGTTCGAAGGTGCGCGTGCGCACGAGCTCGACTGATTGATATGACAGGAAGTTTATGGCTGACAAGAACCCTTTGACTCCGGAAGAAGTGACGGAGTTATTCTCCGAAATCGATGCATCCGGTGTCTTGGATCCCACGCTTGCCAAAAAGCGAACCGAGCGCATGCGTGAGAAGGAGGCTGCGGCCAAGCGCGGTGACAAAGCGGCGCTAGCGCAGCTGCGCAGCGAGGACCACGCGAGCCAGGCAAAACATATCGACCCGCTGTCCGAGGACGACCCTTCGGGCTCGCAGGTGAGTCATACCATTACGAAGACCGCGATGGCCGTGGTCATTGGTATTTTGGTGCTGATCGTGGGCATGCAGATTGGCTACGGCGTGATGCGTCGCCTGAACACCGCCAACCTGTCCGAGAGCGTTTCGGTCGATACCGTTTCGACGGCGCTGAAGGGCGGCCTTGAGTGGGGCAACGGCTTTACGCAGTTCCCGCTCGACTTTACCGTCGATGAAGCCGATGAGCGTACGGGCACGGTCGAGGTGACGGTGTTGGACACATCGTCTGCCAACGAGCTCGAGCTGCTGTCCAACGGGCAGATTCAGGCCGCGGCGCTTGCGACCAACGCGTTGCTCAACGATAAGATCGACCGCGTGGTGTATAACGTTCACGCCTATATCGACGAGGATGGCAACATTCAGCACGGTTCCTTCTTTGGCATGTTTCCCGCCCAGGGCCACCAGAGCGCCATCCTGACGTTCGTGTGGACCAAGAGCTCATCCAACGCTACGAGTATCGACTGGAAGATGCGCATCGTGAGTATGGATGACACCATCGCCGAGCGCATTCAGAAGCAGGTGAACTCGGTGTCGTCGTTGATTGAGGACCCGGTGGTGAGCCAGACCAAGATTGACGAGGAAAAGGCCGAACGTGACCTGGAGCATCGTCTGCATGGCCGCGAGATTTTCCGCGGCGGCAAGCCCGATCGCACACCGTCCGAACTGCTGGAGCAGGACAAGATAAAATAAGACGCCATCATCCCGCGTGAGCCACAAGCCCCGCGGGATGATTTTTCCGGGACGGGGATTAAAAAATCATTATGCATAGAAAGTCATAATTATCATTTCGTAAACATTTCGATGAAATTAACGCCATGAGGCATGCTTGCGGTTACAATACCGCGAGGCCTAACTACACACCTTTAAGCCGGTCCTGTGAGACCGGGAAGGAGAATTATGGCGAACAACCATACCGCGGGCGCTGCCGCCCGCACCTTCGCGCCCAGCGAGCTTTGCCAGCGTATGCTGGCCAAAACCAGCAAGGGCGCCTGCGGTCCCTGTATCCTGTATCTTGAGGATGGGACCATTTTTTATGGACGTGCATGCGGCGCCGAGGGCACCGCGGCCGGCGAAGTCTGCTTCAACACCTCGCTTGAGGGCTACTTTGAGGTCATGACCGACCCGAGTTATGCCGGCCAAATTGTAACCATGACCTATCCGCAGATCGGCAATTACGGTATCGACGAGACCGATGTCCAGTCGGCCTTCCCCGGCGACGCCGTGCGCCCCGCGAGCGCTCCGGCTATGCGCGGCATGATCGTTCGCGACATGTGCGCCACGCCTTCTAACTGGCGCTCGGCCGTCAGCGTGCCGGAGTACCTGCGCGCTCACGGCATCGTCGCTATCGAGGGTGTCGACACCCGCGCTCTGGTGCGCCATCTGCGCGACAATGGTTCCAAGATGGGCATTATCTCGACAGAGATCTTCGACGTCGACGAGCTCGCCGAGCGTCTGGACGCAGCGCCCACGCTGGTGGGCGAGAACCTGGTCAAGACCGTGAGCTGTCCCGCGCCTCACGAGTTTGTGGCCGCCGACCTGCCTGCCACGCATGGCTTTGCGCTTGTGGCTGCCGCTCCTGCCCGTCACAAAGTGGTCGCCTACGACTGCGGTGTGAAGCGCGGTATTCTGGAGGGCCTGGTCCGTGCCGGCTGCGACCTCACCGTCGTGCCGTGGGATACGCCCGCCCAGCAGGTGCTCGACATGAATCCTGATGGCGTCTTTTTGTCCAACGGCCCCGGCGACCCCGATGCCGTGGTGGAGACCTACGAGCAGGTGCAGCAGCTGATCGGCAAGGTGCCGGTCTTTGGTATTTGCCTGGGTCACCAGATGATCAGCTTGGCCTGCGGCGCCCAAATGGAAAAGCTTAAATTCGGTCACCGTGGCGGTAACCAGCCGGTTATGAATCTGGTGAGCCGTCGCGTGGAGATCACCGCGCAAAACCACGGCTTTGGCCTGCTGTTCCCCAGTCTGGGCAAACTGATTCCGGAGCTTTCCGGCGGCGAAACCGAGCATGCGGCCGATGGCGACCTGCGCGCCTGGGTGCGTCGCGGCGTCGCGCCGGTCGTGATGAACGAGCGCTTTGGTCGCATTCGCCTGACACATGTGAACCTCAACGACGGCACCGCCGAGGGCATCCAGCTGCTCGACGCCCCGTGTTTCTCGGTCCAGTACCACCCCGAGGCTTCGCCCGGCCCCACCGATGCCCACTATCTCTTTACCGCCTTTACGCGACTCATGGACGGCGAGGAGAACTACCTGGACATCGACACCGCGAAGGACCGCCTCGCCGGCTGGAATTTCGCCGAGTCCGAGAACGCTGCGACCGAGGAGAACTAACATGCCTAAACGTACTGACATCAAGCGCATCCTCGTTATTGGTTCGGGCCCCATCGTTATTGGCCAGGCCTGCGAGTTCGACTACTCCGGCGCCCAGGCCTGCAAGGTGCTCAAGGAGGATGGCTTTGAGGTCATCCTGGTCAACTCCAATCCGGCGACCATCATGACCGACCCGGGCTTGGCCGACCGCACCTATGTTGAGCCTATCACCGCCGAGTTTATCGAGCGCGTGATCAAGAAAGAGCGCCCGGACGCGCTGCTGCCCACGCTGGGCGGCCAGACCGGTCTGAACGCCGCTGTCGAGCTGGCAAAGGACGGCACGCTCGACAAGTACGGCGTCGAGATGATCGGCTGCGACCTGGCCGCTATCGAGCGTGGCGAGGACCGCAAACTCTTTAACGAGGTCATGGCCGAGATCGGCCTGGAGGTCGCGCGCTCGGGCTATGCCTACAGCGTGGCCGACGCCGAGGCTATCGCCGAGCGCGTGGGATATCCCTGCGTACTGCGCCCGAGCTTTACCCTCGGTGGCGCCGGCGGCGGCATCGCGCATACCCACGAGGAGCTCGTCTCCATCGTGAGCCAGGGCCTTGAGCTCTCGCCTGCCCATGAGGTGCTGGTCGAGGAGTCCATCGAGGGTTGGAAAGAGTATGAGATGGAGGTCATGCGCGACCACGCCGGCAACGGCATCATCGTGTGCTCCATCGAGAACCTCGACCCCATGGGCGTGCACACCGGCGACTCCATCACCGTGGCGCCAGCGCAGACCCTCTCCGACCTTGAGTACCAGCGCATGCGTGTCGCGTCGCTCGCCATTCTGGAGAAGATTGGCGTCGAGACCGGCGGCTCCAACGTGCAGTTTGCCGTGAACCCCCAGACCGGCCGTCTGATCGTCATCGAGATGAACCCGCGCGTGAGCCGTTCGTCCGCACTGGCCTCCAAGGCCACGGGCTTCCCCATCGCCAAGGCCGCCGCTCGCCTGGCCGTGGGCTACACGCTCGACGAGATCGTCAACGACATCACCAAGGCAACGCCCGCCTGCTTTGAGCCCACGATCGACTACTGTGTGGTCAAGGTGCCGCGCTTTGCCTTCGAGAAGTTTAAGGGTACCGACCCCACGCTCACCACGCGCATGAAGGCCGTGGGCGAGATTATGGCGATCGGCCGCACCTTTGAGGAGGCCTTCGGCAAGGCCATGCGCTCACTGGAGGACGGTCACCAGGGCATCTGCGCCGGTGGCAAGGAGGGTGCCGACAAGCTGAGCGACGATGAGCTCGCTCAGGCCGTGGCAACCCCGACCGAGCACCGCATCTTCTTTGTGGTCGAGGCCCTGCGCCGTGGCTGGGACATCGCCCACATCCATGCCATCTGCGGTATCGATCCGTGGTACCTCAACCGTATCAACGACATGGTGCAGGTCCAGGAGAGCATCCGCGGCCTGCGTGTGGAGGATATCGACGCCGACGCGATGCGCCTGCTCAAGCAGTACGGCACGAGCGACGCCGAGATTGCCGCGCTGACCGGCTCGGACGAGCGCTTTGTGCGCGCCTATCGCAAGGGTCTGGGCGTGGTTCCCAGCATGAAGACGGTCGATACCTGCGCTGCGGAGTTTTCGAGCGCCACGGAGTACCACTACAAGACGTACGAGAACATCTACCGCACGAGCCCGGATGCCAAGAAGTGCGTGGCTCCCGACGAGACCACGCCGGCGGACAAGCCCAAGGCGATGATCCTGGGCGCCGGCCCCAACCGCATTGGCCAGGGTATCGAGTTCGATTACTGCTGCGTGCACGCGAGCTACGCGCTGGCGGCCCGCGGCTTCGAGACCATCATGGTCAACTGCAATCCCGAGACCGTCTCGACCGACTATGACACGTCCGACCGTCTGTACTTTGAGCCGCTCACCTACGAGGACGTCATGGACGTTATCGATGTCGAGCGCCCCGACGGCGTCGTGGTGACGCTCGGCGGCCAGACCCCGCTTAAACTGGCGCGCATGCTCGAGGAGAGCGGCGTCAACATTATGGGCACAAAGCCCGACGCCATCGACTTTGCCGAGGACCGCGAGCGCTTTGCCGCCCTACTCGACAAGCTGGGCATTATGTACCCGCCGGCGGGTCAGGCCACCTCGTTTGAGGAGGCCGAGGCCGTGGCCGCGCACATCGGCTACCCGCTGCTGGTGCGTCCGAGCTACGTGCTGGGTGGCCGCGGCATGATGATCGCCTACGATGCCGGGCATCTACGCGATTACATGGCCGAGGCTGCGCGCATTAGCCCCGACTACCCGGTGTACCTCGACCGCTTCCTGGAGGGTGCGATTGAGTCCGATGTCGATGCCCTGTGCGACGGCGAAGAGGTCTACATCGGCGGCATCCTGGAGCATATTGAGGAGGCCGGTATTCACTCCGGCGACTCTGCGACCTGCATTCCGCCGTTTAGCTTTAGCGAGAGCCTGCAGGCGAAGCTCCGCGAGACCACGCGCCGCATCGCGATGGCGCTGGGCGTACGCGGCCTGGTCAACGTGCAGTATGCCATCAAGGGTGAGACCGTCTACGTGATCGAGGCCAACCCGCGTGCCAGCCGTACCGTGCCGTTTATCTCCAAGGCCACCGGCGTGCCGCTGGCCAAGTGCGCGGCGCGTATCATGGCGGGCGATTCCATCGCGAGCTTGGGCCTGCCGAGCGATGAGCGTCAGCTGGACTGGTTCTGCATGAAGGAAGCCGTTATGCCCTGGGGCCGTTTCCCGGGCGCCGACGTCATCCTGGGGCCCGAGATGAAGTCGACGGGCGAGGTCATGGGTATCGCCAAGAGCTATCCCGAGGCATACGCCAAGACGCAGCTGGCGATCGACTACAAGCTGCCCGACCCGAGTTGCGGCAAGGTGTTCATTAGCGTGTGCGACCGCGACAAGCGCCATATCCTTTCGGTCGCCCGTATCCTGCGCTATCTGGGCTTTGACATCTGCTCTACCGAGGGTACGGCGCGCGTGCTGCGTGGAGGCAACGTGACGTGCGAGATCGTGGAGAAGATTAGCGGCCCGCACGACGGCGAGCGCCCCAACATCGGCGACCTCATCGCCGATGGCAAGATCGCGGTGATCATCAACACGCCGTACGGTCCGGGCTCGCGCGGCGACGGCTATCTGCTGCGCACCGAGGCAGTGCGACGCGGTGTGACCTGCGTGACCGCGATGTCTGCCGCCAACACGTACGTGAGTGCCATCGAGGCGGTGCGTGAGGACCAGCAGGGTCACGGCAGCGCCAACGACATGGGCATGGACGTCATCGCCCTGCAGGACCTGCCGCAGCACACGGTGTAATGTGACCTGGTCGGCCGGGGCGGCAGCCGGACACTTTCTCTCGGAAACTGGGCTTCGCGAAGTTTTCCGAGAGAAAGGACCGCCTCCCGCCCCGGCCTACGGTGACTCGGTTGCACCGTGTGCTGCCGAAGGGGCTTTGTGCGATGACTAGGGCTGAATAGAAAATGAGTGTGGGCGCCGTCGTTCGTTTGAACGACGGCGCCCACGTTTTGGATTTATTGGGCTGTGGCGGTGAAGGTTGTTTTGTCGGCGGCGATGTGCACGTGCAGCTTTGCCTGACCGTCGCAGCTGATGAGCACGCCTACCTCGAACGGGGTTCCCGTCTTGTCGTAGGTCGAACGCACGATGCGCATCGCCGCCTTACCGGTGTTCTGTCCCAAAAGACGCGCCTCATGCTTGTCGAGGTTGACCGTCTCGTAGACGGCATCGACGCTTGCGGGCAGGATGCCGGTCTTTTCCGCGATGTAGGCGTAGAGCGAGCCATCCACGTCTTTGCGCGTGAGCTCGGGGCAAAGTGACACGGGGATATAGACGTAGTTGAGCTCCATGGGTTTGTCGTTGGCGAGACGCAGGCGGCGAATCTCCCAGACGGGTGTCCCTTCGGGCACTTTGAGCCCGGAGGCGATGCCGCGGACGGCCGGTATGCTTGAAAAGGCGAGAATCTGCGAGCTCGGAACCCGTCCCGCTTCGCGCATCCGCGCGCTGAAATTCAGGGCCAGGTCGATGCCGGGTGCTGAAGTTTGGGGCTTGATGAACGTGCCCTGGCCGCGCTTGCGCACCACGCGCCCCTCGATGACGAGATCTTGGAAGCAACGGCGCACGGTCGCGCGCGATAACTCCAGCCGCTCACAGATTTCGAGCTCGCGTGGCAGCGGCGTCTTGGTGTCGAACGCCTGGCTGGCGATAAGCAGAGCGATTCGATGTTTAAGCTGGACATAGAGCGGCGTATCACCGCTGCGGTCGAAGGGTTCGGAGGCGAGAAACGAGATCATATCCATGGGGTACCTCCATGTCGTGGGCGTACGTGACATGGTCTGACACTGCGGGGCAAACCGGAGATGCCAGGCCCGATTCTTGCTGGTATGTATGGTGCATAAGGAACATAAAACATTTATCAGGCAATCTACCTGCTATTTTAAAAAGTAATTAGAAGAAAAAATAATTTAGGCACAAAAATAGTTGCTACCGTTAACCGATGAATAGTTGCCGTTCGCAGCTATTTTCTTGTACCGAACATGCCCCGGCGCAACAATAATCTCAGCAAAAAGCAAAGCCGTGCGACACACGGCAGGTCGAGAGGAGACCGCATGCGGTATCTGGTAATGGTCAGTCACGGAACGCTCGCTCCCGGACTGCACAGTGTCCTCAAGATGCTCGGCAATGACGCCCCGAACATCTTGTCGACGAGTCTCGTGGACGGCATGGGCGCTGACGAGTATGTCGAGAACGTCAAGGCGATGCTCGCTCCCGTTACCGCCGATGACGAGGTTGTCCTGCTTGGTGACATCCTGGGCGGATCGCCGCTCACCAATGCCATGAACACGCTGGCCGAGAAGGGTTTGCTCGCCCACACCATTGCCTTCGGCGGTATGAATCTGCCCATGGCTATGACCGCCATGATGGGGCTTGCCACCATGGACCTGGATTCCCTCAAGCAGATGATGCTGCAGGAGGGCAAGAACGGTATGTCCGAGCTCGTTGTCCCGACCGATGACGCCGACGACGAGGACGACGACATCTAGGCAGCGCATCCGCCCAAATTTTCGTGATGGAGCGGGGGTTAAGAGGAAAGACCCCCGGTGATAAAGAAAGGGAGAACGCATGATTTCGTTCATCCGTATTGATGACCGTATGATCCATGGACAGACCGTTACCCGTTGGGCCCTCGAGTATCCCTGCGACGGTCTTATCGCCGTCAACGACGCTGCAGCGTCCAACCCCGTGCTCAAGGAGGCCTACAAGAGTGCCTCGGGCAAGAAGACGTTCGTGTGGACCAAGGAGCACTTCAAGGAGGTCTCCGAGAAGGTTCTCAAGTCCGACACCAAGTACTTCCTGATCACCAAGAACCCGCTCGACATGAAGGAACTTCTCGTCGATTTTGGCTTTAAGCCCGGCATGGACCGCATCATCGTCGGTCCCTGCAACGATCGTCCCGGCACCACCAAGCTTGGCAACAACCAGTCGATCACGCAGGAAGAGGCCCAGGCGCTCGAGGATCTCACCAACGCCGGTTACACGGTCGAGTTCGCCCTTATCAAGGAGAAGTCCATCGGTGAGTGGCCCAAGTTCCGCGGTCAGTTTGGCTTCTAGTTAGGTGCCAGCCGCATTTTGGTATCTACAGCCCTTGGTGAAAGGGGCTGAGGAATAAAGAAAGGGGAAAGCATGGCAATCAATGCATTCCAAGCCGCGCTGTTCGGCCTGTTCGCCTGCCTGGCATCACTGCCTGGCATGGGCGGCACGACGATCGGCAACTACACTCTGGGTCGTCCTCTGGTCGCCGGCCTCATCGTCGGCATCATCATGGGCGATATGCAGACGGGTATCCTCGTCGGCGCTGCCATCCAGGTTGTCTACATCGCTCTCGTGACCCCCGGCGGAACCGTCTCCGCCGACGTCCGCGCCGTGTCCTATATCGGCATCCCGCTGGCGATCCTCGCCATCAAGAACTCGGGCATCGATCCCGCCTCCGCTGAGGCTGCCGGCATGGCCGCATCCCTCGGTGCCGCCGTCGGCACGCTCGGCACTGTGCTCTTCTATGGCACCGCCACCATCAACCTGGTGTGGCAGGGCATGGGCTGGAAGTGGCTCGAGAAGGGCGATCTCCACAAGCTCTACCTGGTCAACAACGTTCTGCCTTGGATCGGTCACATCGTCTGCTCGTTCCTCCCGACGTTCATCATCACCATGGGCGGCACCGCCATGGTCGACCTCATGAAGACCTACATGCCCATGGACGGCATCGCGATGAAGACGCTGTTTACCGTCGGCTCGCTGCTGCCTACCGTCGGTATCGCCATCCTGCTCAAGCAGGTCATCTCTAAGCCCACGGACTTCCTGACGTTCTTCTTCGGCTTCACCCTGTCCGCTGTTATGGGCTGCAACCTGATCGCCGCTGCCGGCATCGGCTGCTTCTTCGCCCTGATCAACTATGAGATCGCTTCGCTCAAGATCGACCTCGCAAACGCTCCCAAGGCAGCTATCGCCTCGGGCTCAGATGATGAGGAAGAGGAGGACATCTAATGGCAGAGAAGAAAAAGCTCTCTAAGAAAACGCTTGCCAAGTCGTTCCGTAACTGGTCCTATGGCAACCTGACCTGCTTCTCGCAGGAGCACATGCAGACCTTCGGTTACCTGTGCGCCATGCTTCCGATTGTCGAGGAGCTCTACGACACGCCCGAGGAGCAGAAGCAGGCCCTCCAGACCTACTCCGCGTTCTTCAACACCGAGCCGCAGATCGGCACCATGATTGTCGGCGTCACCGCCGGCCTCGAGGAGGCTCGCGCAAACGGCGAGGCCATCGACGACGACGCCATCAACGGCATCCGCGCCGGCCTCATGGGCCCGCTCGCCGGCCTTGGCGACTCGCTGATCGTCGGTACCCTGATCCCGATCCTGCTCGGTATTGCCCTCGGTCTCTCGACCGGCGGCTCCCCGCTCGGCGCCATCTTCTATATTGTCGTGTGGAACCTGCTCATGTTCCTTGGCATGCGCTTTGCCTACAAGCAGGGCTATGAGCTCGGCGGCAAGGCGGTCGAGGCCCTCGTCGGCCCCAAGGCCAAGGCTCTGCGTGATTCCATCGTGATGGTCGGTACCATGGTCATCGGTGCAGTCGGTGCTACCTGGGTCTCCATCACCTGCAGCCCCAACCTGGTGCTGCCCGGTGGCGGTAAGTTCCAGGACACGCTCGATGGCATCTATCCGCACCTGCTGCCGATGATCTTCATCATCTTCTGCTGGTACATGATGACCAAGAAGAAGGTCAACCCCATCGTTATGATGCTGATCCTCGTTGTGATCGCATTTGTGGGCGTTCTCATTGGCTTCTTCGACCCGGCACTGAGCTACTAGTCATCATCCCCTGGCCCCCTGTAAGGCCGTGCGGCCTCAACCGCACGGCCTTCTGATTTTGCGCCGCCCTTCAAGGGCAATATGGCCAGCGACCTCCATCGCCTACACGACACCCGCTATATTGCTCTTGAAAGATGACGTATTCGACAAACGATGCACTTGCGCATGATGCACACTTTGCACGAGGAGGACCATATGCACGAGAAACATGGACACGACCTTTCGCGCGACGACTTGATTCGCGAGGCAAAGATGCAGACCGATGCTATTCAGCGGCTCAATGTTTGGCTGCGCCTGGGCTATTCGCTCGTGGCGATTGGCTTTTTGATGGGGATGTGGGGTATGCAGGGCGGCCCCGGCTGGGGTGTCCCCGTGGGCATCGTGTGCCTGGTGGTGGGCACTCCGCTTTCGATCGTGCTTAAGGTCGGCACGACCAACGCCAAAAAGAATGTCGAGCGCATGCTCGAGGCCGCTGGTGTCGACGTTGAGGAGCTTATGCGACGCAAGAAGGACGAGCAATAGACTTCCGCGTTGGGGTATCATAAATAATTGTTGCGAATGTTAACTAATGTACGGCAAATGACGGTTTTATGGCCCTTCTAGAGTTGCAAAGGACAATATCCCCAGTGGATTACGATGACGTCGCTCGAAAACTGATTGTGTACTCACGTTCCCTTGCCAAGGGATCCTTGAGTGCTGCCGGCGGCGCCAGTGTGGGCGAGGCACCGGTTTTACAGTATCTATCGGGTATTGACGGTGATGTCATTCCCTCCGAGATTGCCAAGAAGCTGAAATTCTCCCGTGCGCGCATGTCGCATATCTTGGATTCACTCGAGAGTAAGGGTTACGTTCAGCGCAGGACTGATCCAAACGATCGTCGGCGTGTGCTGGTGAGCATTACCGAGGAAGGCCGTGATTTCGCGGCGAAAAAAAATGCCGAGAGTGTGGCATCGCTCTCGAAACAACTCTCAGCGCTCGGCGAGCACGATGCCCAGGAGCTCGTGCGCATCCTGAATAAAGCTTACAGCCTTACCTATGATGCCGACGACTACCTGGACAATCTATAAGGATAAAGACAGACATTTAGGTGCATCTTGAAATGCATCCGGGGCAATTGTGCCCATCAGCCACCGTCAACATCTCATTCCAAACAAAATCAGCCAACGTACGTCATGGCAATCCCCGGTAGGTCGAGAGTGCCCCGCGGCGGTCTGGTGTTTTCATCTGAACGACTTTGCGAAGCAACCGGAGTGAAGATGAAAACACCAGACCGCCGCGGGGCACACACAGACCGCAGGGACGGGAGCAGCTATACTACTCTCAGTAGTTAAGGGTCGCGGATTCGCCGCGTCACCGCTCTCAACAGGAGGTCTTTGTTTATGGCAGATCAAAAGCCGGTTGTCGGGATCATCATGGGCTCCAAGTCCGATCTGGGTGTTATGGAAGGCTGCACCGCCGAGCTCGAGGCGCTCGGTGTGCCCTATGAGCTCGTCATTGCGAGCGCACACCGCACGCCGGCGAAGGTCCACGAGTGGGCCTCGACTGCCGCCGATCGCGGTATCAAAGTGATTATCGCCGCCGCCGGCAAGGCTGCTCACCTGGGTGGTGTCGTGGCTGCCTTTACGCCGCTGCCGGTTATCGGTGTGCCTATGAAGACGAGTGACCTGGGCGGTATGGATTCGCTGCTGTCGATGGTGCAGATGCCTTCGGGCGTACCCGTGGCCTGCGTTGCCATCAACGGCGCCAAGAATGCCGCCATCTATGCCACGCAGATCTTGGGCGCATGCGACCCCGAGTACCGCAAGGTTATCGAGAAGATGAAGCAGGAGATGGCTGACGCCTAGGCGTTCCGCCGTTTCACCGCAGTATAAGGAGAGCTATGTCCGACTATCAGGGAAAACGATTCAAGGCTTCTCAGATTCCCGATCCGTCGAAGCCGGGTGCTGCCCATGCGGCACAGCAGGGTCGGACATCCTCTCCTCAGCAGCCGCGCACGCCGCGCCCCGTGACACCGGCGACGCATCGTCGACAGGACGCGCCGGCCGCATATCGACCTTCATCTTATAGCACCGCTAAGAAGCCGCCCCGGTCTTCATCGCATGCCACGCCGTCGGATTACACCGAGTCGCCGCGTAAAAAGCGCCGCTCCATCATTCCTATTCTGCTCATCATCGTGGGCATCGGTCTGATTGTTGCCGCCGCTGCCATCTTTATCAATGCCCAGATTGGCTATAAGCAGGCGAGCGATTCGTATCAGAAAATCGAGAAGCAATATGTAAGCGATAAGGATGCCAGCGGCGTGCCGATTATCGACTTTGATGCACTTGCTCAGACGAACCCCGAGATTGTGGGTTGGATTTACGTGCCGGGAACCAACATCAACTATCCCGTGGTGCAGACCAACAACAACTCCAAATACCTCAACACGCTGTTCGATGGCACGTCTAACGCCTCGGGTGCCATCTTCTTGGATAGCGATGACACCGCGCCGGGAATGGTCGACCAGCAGACCACGATCTACGGCCACCATATGAACGATGGGTCGATGTTCAACGTGATTTCGGATACGACTGACCAGGCAACGTTCGATAGCATTGAATATGTGTACTACATCACGCGCGATGCGACGTATAAGTTGCGTCCGCTGGCGACCAAGGTGGTCGAGGACACGTATGCCAAGGCGCGCACGACCAATTTTGAGGGCGACGATGGACTCAAGAACTACCTGTCCGAGATGCTCGACGGCGCTTCTGCCGTGGCGAGTGATGCCACCGATCGTGCCGCTTCGGCAACTAAGGTTGTAACGCTTGTGACCTGTCGTTCGCTGTCGCTGAGCAACACACGCGCCGTCATGGTGCTCACGCCGGTCGAGGAATAAGTTGTTCGAGAGTAGCTAAAAAGGCCCCGTCCCAAATTGGCTACTCGACGACGGTAAGGGAGAAATGATGCTCGAGAGTGGCAAATTGATGCCTTCGATTGATGCTTGGCTGCGCGAGGCCAAGGCCGATGCTTCGGCGGCAGGCTGTGGGATGTATCTGACGCATAACGGTGTGGTGCGCGCGACGCCCAAGGCTGAGGTGCGCGGAGTCGAGACCGATGGCGTGGCGCCTGGGCATAAGGTGGGCGGCATGGTGTTCGGCTTCGATGCTCAGAAGGTGCAGGCTGCTATCGAGGCGACGCGTGCGATGCCGGGTATCGGCTATGTGCGCGTGTGGCTGGCAAGCGGCGAGCTTGCCGTAGGTGACGACATCATGCTCGTGCTCATCGGCGGGGACATTCGCCCGCACGTGGTCGATGCGCTGCAGGCGCTCGTTGGCACCATCAAGAACGAATGCGTGAGTGAGGTCGAGCGCGAGGCGTAGAGGCTTGCGTCGATAGAAGGCTCGTTTATAAAAACGCCCGCCGGTACGTGTGATACCGGCGGGCGTTTTGCGTTTTGGGCGCGGTGGGTGCTACACGCGCGTCGCATCCTTGGGGCTCATGGTCATGCTCTGGAAGCGATTCTCCATAAAGTCATTATCGAAGTACTTGCCGTAGAACTGCGCAACGGGAATATCCGGTTCCGTGCCGTTGACGCGCTGATACCAATAATCGAGCGACTGCAGCGTCATAACGCCATCGACCAGCATAATGATGGTGAAGATGACAGTAGCCGAGTAGCGGCTCTTCCACGGAATCATGTTGATGAGCTTGAGCAGCCTCGGCAGCAGCAGCTTGATCCAGATGAGGCCACCCAGACCCCACAGGCAGGCGAAGCCTGTGCAGGTACGTCCGCCGGTAAGGACGGCGAGCGGATCGGGCATGCCAAAGAGCTTCATATGCGAGTAGCTCCACGAGACCACGCCAAACGAGGTCTGCATAAACCAGCCCACGAACACCTCAAAGCTTGCACCGAGCAGTGCGCTCACCAAAAAGATAATGATGGGGTTCTTTTTGTAGAAGCGGTTGAGCACCATGGTCATGAGCACGGCGCCAAATCCGTAGATAGGGCTGAAGGGGCCAAACAGCATGCCGGCGCGGTTCTGGTAGACGCCCGGGTCGTCGACCGTCATGTGCCAGATGTCCTCGGCGATCAGGCCGAGTATGCAGCAGACAAAGAATACCCAGAACAGGTTGAAGTAGTTGAGCTTGATGTAGCCTTCGCCGGTTTCATCGCGCCCGAGCATGCCCTCGGCGGCGGCGTCGCGATCGAGCATCTCCTGCAGGCGGCGCTGCAGTTCGCGCTCCTGACGCAGCGTGGGGTCGACGGTTGCCGAAAGTGCAACAAGGATGCCGAGCTGGATCGCGGGACGCAGCAGGAAGGGCCCGATGCCCTGGAGCATCACGTCGACCAAAAGCTCGACGACGGTGAATGCAATAAGGATGTAGGACAGGCGGGCGGCGTTGCGGCGCTGGTTTTTGATAAGGTCCAGGCCAAAGATGATTAGGATGACGGCACTTGCCGCAGAGAGCATGATGCCGGCGACGATAAGGCCGACTGCGACGAGCGTGTTGTCGCCGAGCTTTTCGGTGGCGTTGCCGTTAACAAGTGCCGTGATGACCTGCCACATAAAGGCAGCGACCGACGGGAGCGTGCCCACGCCGGAAAGGATGCACAGGACGGCGTACACCTTAATGATGAGGGGAATCTTCTTGACCTCTGTGGCGCTGGGGACGCTGGGGTCGAGTTCGTTTCGATCCATACAGAACCTTTCTCGCTTTGTTGTAGGTTATAAGGATACGCCGCCGACCTGCCAAAAGACAGGACGAACGTCCCAATTGCAACTTTGTAATCCCCAACGGTGGACGCGGCGGCCATCTGGGGGGCGCGGGCGCTTGCACTGGACAGACCGATAAAATGTTTGGCAACAAAACTGATTATTAGCTCGGTGGGCTTTTAAAAAGCGCTGTTCATGCGCGGGAGTGCTTGTCTTGCCGTGCGTATAATAGGGCAGGTAACGCCAAAAATACGAGGCTCTGAGGGGATACCATGTCTCAAGAAACCATCCGCGCGGCCGAGCGTGCCGCGGGACAGGTGAACACCATGTCGACGTATGATCCGGACTCCGACCAGCTGCATGAGGAATGTGGCATTTTCGGCGTATGGGCGCCCGATCGCGACGTGGCTCGACTGACGTACTTTGGCCTGCGTGCGCTGCAGCACCGTGGCCAGGAATCGGCTGGAATCGCCGTGGGCGACGGCGGCACGGTTATGGTCCGCAAAGATCTGGGCCTGCTCGACCGCGTGTTCTCCAACGCCGACCTGTCGACGCTCTCCGGCCAGCTGGCCGTGGGTCATGTGCGCTACGGCACTGCCGGCGCCAAGAGCTGGGAAGCCTCTCAGCCGCACCTCTCTACCATCAATAGCGTCATTATCGCGCTCGCGCACAACGGCACCCTCGTCAACACCGACGAGCTGCGCCGTCAGCTGATCGAGCTGGGCGTGCCGTTCCTCTCCAATTCGGATTCCGAGGTCGCGACCAAGCTTATCGGCTACTTTACCCAGCGTACGGGCCACCTGCGCGAGGGTATTCGCAAGACCATGGAGCTCGTGCGCGGCGGCTACGCCATGACGCTCATCAACGAGCAGGCGCTCTACGCATTCCGCGATCCACACGGCATTCGCCCGCTCGTGCTGGGCAAGCTGGTGGACGAGGGTCTGGACAAGGCCGATGCCGCAGCCGTTTCGCAGCTGCCGTCGCAGGACGGCGCCGCGACGGTCGACTCCGCCGTCCGTGTCACGCGCGCCGGCGGCTGGGTCGTTGCTTCCGAGACCTGCGCACTCGACATCGTGGGTGCCGAGTACGTCCGTGACGTCCGTCCCGGCGAGATCTTGCGCATCAGCGCCGAGGGCCTGGTATCCGAGCAGGGCGTGCCTGCAGCCGAAGAGCCCGCCAACTGCATCTTTGAGCAGGTCTACTTTGCCCGCCCCGACTCCATCATGAACGGCAAGAGCGTCTATGCCTGCCGTTACGACATGGGTCGTCAGCTGGCACATGAGGAGCCTGTCGAGGCCGACCTGGTCGTCGGCGTGCCCGACTCCGGCCTGCCGCCTGCGGAGGGGTATTCGCACGAGAGCGGTATTCCCTTTGGCGAGGGCCTTATCAAGAACCGCTACGTGGGCCGTACGTTTATCGAGCCTACGCAGGAGTTGCGCGCCATGGGCGTGCGTATGAAACTCAACCCGCTGCGCGACAACATCGAGGGCAAGCGTCTGGTCGTCATCGACGACTCCATCGTCCGCGGCACCACCATGGTGCAGCTCGTCAAGATGCTGCGCAACGCTGGCGCCAAGGAGATTCATATCCGCATCAACTCGCCCGAGGTCATCTGGCCGTGCTTCTACGGTATCGATACCGACGTGCAGTCGCAGCTTATCAGCGCCAACAAGACGGTCGACGAGATTTGCGAGTATATCGGCGCCGATTCGCTGGCCTTCCTTTCGGTCGAGGGCCTGCTTAAGGTCATGCCCAAGGGCGGCTACTGCGACGCGTGCTTTACCGGACGCTACCCCGTGGCGATTCCCGAGAGCTTTGGCCGCGACAAGTTCATGGAGGGCTTTAAGCCCCGCAACCTGGACAAGCCGCTTCACTTTGACGACGACGCCGTGGTCGAGAAATACGACGACCGCAGTTGGGAAGAGGAACACGGCGAGGCCTAAAACCTGCCATTTAGGGACAGGTTTATTTTGGTAGGTTTCACCTGCTGTTTTGTTGATATGACGGCGCGTGCTGTTATGGCGCGCGCCGAAATGAACGCAACTATGAGCACCGTTTGGCGCCCGCGCGGCGCCACGGTAATGGGAGAGGAAGGCTCAGATGAGCGACAGCAAGCATATGACGTATGAGGATGCCGGCGTCGATACCGCCGAGGGCGGCCGCGCCGTTGACGCTATTAAGCAGATGGTCAAGGACACCAACCGCCCCGAGGTTATCGGCGGCATCGGCGGCTTTGGTGGCTTATTCTCGGCCGCCGCGCTTAAGGATATGGAAGACCCGATTCTGATCAGCGGCACCGACGGCGTGGGCACCAAGCTCGTGCTCGCCCAGATCATGGACCGTCACGAGACGGTGGGCCAGGACCTGGTCGCCATGTGCGTCAACGACATTTTGGCTTCGGGCGCCGAGCCGCTGTTCTTCTTGGATTACGTTGCCATCGGTCACATTGAGGCCGAGCACATGGCAAAGATCATCAAGGGCGTGGCCGACGGCTGCAAGCTCGCGGGCTGCGCGCTCGTGGGCGGCGAGATGGCCGAGCACCCCGGCGTCATGGCTCCGGCCGACTACGACCTTGCCGGATTTACCGTGGGCGTCGTCGACCGTCCCAAGATGCTCGACCCCGCAAACGTCCGCCCGGGCGATGTGATCCTGGGTCTGCCTTCCACCGGCGTGCACTCCAACGGCTACTCGCTCGTGCGCAAGGTCATCGGCGTCGACGGCATTAAGCCGGGCACGCCCGAGGCCGCCGCTAAGGCCGAGGAGCTGAGCCGTCCGCTCGAGGAACTCGGCGGCGCATCGCTGGCAGACGCCCTGCTGGCTCCCACGCGCATCTACGTCAAGCCGATTCTGGAGCTGCTGCGCGGCGGCGCCAACGTGCACGCTATTGCCCACATCACTGGCGGCGGTATTACTGAGAACCTCAACCGCGCGCTCGCCGACGACGTCGACGCCGTGGTCACCCGCAACGGTGCCGAGATGGGCTGGGACGTTCCGCCCGTCATCACCTACGTGTCGCGCCAGGCCGAGCTCGCGCCCAACGAGGCATGCAAGACCTTCAACATGGGCGTCGGCCTGTGCCTGATCGTCGCCCCCGAGGGCGAGGCCGCGGTGACCGAGGCCCTGGTCGCGCTGGGCGAGAAGCCGTTCCGCGTGGGCGAGTGCGTTGAGGGTTCCGGTAAGGTCGTGTACTCCGATGAGCGCTAACGAGCAGATGGCTGCCGCCGAGGGCCTGGGCTTTGTGCCCTATACCCGTCCGACCGGCACCGATACGGCCGAGCCGCTCAAGATCGGTGTACTCATCAGCGGTTCGGGTACCAACTTGCAGG
This sequence comes from uncultured Collinsella sp., assembly GCA_958371715.1. Classification (GTDB taxonomy): domain Bacteria; phylum Actinomycetota; class Coriobacteriia; order Coriobacteriales; family Coriobacteriaceae; genus Collinsella. The sequence continues at coordinate 3,990 of CATXLW010000020.1, read as the reverse complement.
CGCTGATCGATCTGATCGCCGCCGGCAAGCTCAACGCTTCGATTGAGCTTGTGGTGTCGAGCCGTCCTTCGGCCAAGGGCTTGCAGCGCGCCGAGCGTGCGGGTATCCAGACGCTCACGCTGTCCAAGGATGTCTATGCCGACCCCATCGCCGCCGACGAGATCATCGCGCACGAGCTGTTCGAGCGCGGCTGCGAGTATGTGGTCATGGCCGGCTATATGCGCATGGTGCACACGCCGCTGCTGGCGGCGTTCCCCAATCGCGTGGTCAACCTACACCCGGCACTGCTGCCGAGCTTTACCGGCGCCCATGCGATTGATGATGCCTTTGCGCGCGGCGTCAAGGTAACTGGCGTGACCGTGCATTTTGCCAACGAGATCTACGACAACGGTCCCATCATCGCTCAGCGTGCGCTGGCTGTTGAGGAGGGCTGGGATGTCGACACGCTCGAGGAGCACATCCACGCGATTGAGCACGTGCTGTATCCCGAGGCCGTGCAGATGCTCGCCGACGGCCGCGTCCACGTGCTGGAGAGCGGCAAGGTCGCAATTGATCCGGCACGCTAGTCGTGTGTAAGAGGGCTCATTGAGCGTTCTTTGGGACGTAAGCGATCTAGAAAATCTGATAGGGCCCTGTCCGTGCGCGGGCGGGGCCCTTTTGTGTGGTCTGCTCTGTTTGCTATACTGCTAGCAAGTAGAGAGGAGCCGCTATGGGTACAGCAACGGTGCAGCTCAACACACGAATCGACCCTATGCTCAAGGCCGGTGGCGATGCGGTCCTGACTCGTAATGGGCTGGGGCCGAGTGACGCCATTCGTGCGCTTTGGACCTATCTTGCCGAGCATCAAACGTTGCCGGGATTTATGGTGACGGATAAGTGCGAGACGCCCCGTGCGAAGAGTCTTGCCGAACAGGGGTGTGGTCTGGCTTTTTCCTCATTGGGGTTGAGCTTCTCAGATTTTGCGCCAGGCGAATCATCGGCGGACAACTGGGATGCCGTACGCGATGATATGTATGACGCGATGATTGCCGACATAGAGGCGAATTGCCGATGATTGAGGCAAAGCGGCTCTTGGTGGACACGAATGTTTGGCTTGATTACTACCTGCAAGAGGGCGCATTCGACAACGTGAGAAGATTGGTTGAACTGGCCGAAGCGGGAAAGATCGACCTTCTGTACGCGCCAACGACGGCAAAGGACGTGTTCTACATCTTGCCTCGGCGTCTAGCTCGACGGAATGTGAATGGGATTAACGCTTCGTTCGGTCCGGCTGCATGGGCATGCGTCGAGCATATGATGCAGGTGGCAACGGCTTCCCCGCTTTCGATGGCGGAGTGCGAGATGGCCCGCATGCTTGGCAAGCGCATGCCGGACCTCGAGGACAATCTCATTATCGCCTCGGGCGATACGGCGGATGTTGACTACGTAGTCACGAGCGACCGACGCATGTTGGAGACGATGCCCGAGGTATGCTTGACGCCCGCGCGCGCACTCGAGCTCATCGGGATCCTCGGCTGACCTTGCATACCCCGTTTCGCTATCATATTGAGCATTGTGGCCCTCATGCAACTTTGGAGGACGGTATGGCGGATAACGAAGCACTGTTTACGCCTGAGCTGGTGTTTTTTGATTGGGAGTGCGCGACGCCCGCCGAGGTGTTTGCGCGACTCGAAGGCGAACTTGCCCCACGCGGCTACATTGGCACCGGTTGGCTCGACGCCGTCCGCACGCGCGAGGATGCCTATCCCACGGGGCTTGCCATGCCGGCGGCCAACATTGCCATCCCGCATACCGATCCGGGGTTTGTGGCTAAGCCCTACATCGCGGTGGTGAAGCCGGCCACGCCCGTGACATTCAATGCTATGGCGGGCATGGGTGCCCCTGTGCCGGCGCAGATCGTCATCAATTTGGGCATTGCCGAGCCGGGCGGCCAGGTCGAGGCCCTGCAAGCGCTCATGAATATCTTTATGGACGCGGACGTCGCAGCCGATGTGCTCGGCCAGACCACGCCCCAAGGCATGGTCGACGCCATCCGCCGCCACTTTTAAAGCCGGCACTTGGGGACTGTCCCTAACTGCCGGCAGAAAAGGAACGTCCCCAAGTGCCAGGGTTGCCCCTTTGTCGCGGGGGCTGCGTTGTGACACAATGGCGTTTGTTCGATTCGTGATGCGAAAGGCCAACTATGGCAAACAAGAAAAAGAACTCCGAGGCCGTACCGACGCCCGAGCAGCAGGCCCGCGCCGCGTCGAGCTCTCGTAAGAAGCAGCGCAAGACGTACGTGTCTAAGACCGTCAAGATCGTTCTGGTGGTCATCGGCGTGCTGGCGATGCTGCTTTCCGTCTCGGCCATGGCATGCTCCGGCCTTATGTCGCAGGCAGAGGATACCTCGGGCTACAAGCTTACCGGCGGTGTGGCTGCCACTATCAACGGCACCAACCTCACCGAGGACACCGTGACAAAGCAGATCATGAGCATGCGCACGTCTTACGGCTACACCAAGGACAAGGACTGGGCGCAGTATCTGGTCGACAACGACCTCACGCCCAAGAAGTACCGCAAGCAACTCATCGACTCCTACACGCAGCAGATTCTGCTTCAGCAGGCGCAGAAGGAAAACGGCGTGACGGTGTCGGACGAGGAGGTTGAGAAGGCTTGGAAGGACGCGTGCAAGAGCGCGGGCGGTGCCAAGGCCTTTAAGAAGACCCTCAAGACCTACGGCTATACCGAGGATACCTACAAGGATTCGCTCAAGGAGAGTCTGGCGCAGCAGAAACTCAAGGATGCCGTCGCGCCCACGAGCAAGCCCAAGGACAGCGAGATCGTCGATTACATCAACGAAAACCTGTCCAGCTACAACGACGCCCGCCGCTCGTCGAACATCCTGATCAAGGTTGATTCCGACGCTTCCGACGAGGACAAGGCTGCCGCCAAGGCCAAGGCGCAGGAGTGCCTGGACAAGATCAACTCCGGTGAGCTGAGCTTTGAGGACGCCGTTGAGCAGTACTCCGAGGACACCGGTTCCAAGGAGAAGAAGGGCGATGTGGGCTGGGATAAGCTCACCACCTTTGTCGACAGCTACCAGACGGCGCTCGAGGGGCTCAACAAGGGCGACGTGAGCGAAGTCATCGAGTCGACCTATGGCTACCACATCATCAAATGCACTGACTACTTCCATGTCGATAATCAGGTTGATGACATCAACCAGGTGCCCAAGGACATCAAGAAGTACGTTTCCAACGTGGTGAAGACGCAGGCGGCCAGTACTGCATACAGCGAGTGGCTGGAGCAGTATAAGAAAGACGCCGACATTACCGTCAACCCCATGCCCAAGGATGTGCCCTACAACGTGAGCCTGAAGGGCGTCACCAAGAGCTCGACCGACGATTCGTCGACGACTGAGTAATCATGGGGCGGTGCTCGCGCGAGTGCCGCCCACGCTATTAGAGAGGATTTGCAGATGACCAACGAAGAGCTGCAGAAGGAAATGATCGCGGCCATGAAGGCTAAGGACAAGGTTCGCCTGTCCATCATTCGCCAGGTCAAGGCCGAGGTGAAGAATATCGAGGTTAACGAGCGCCGCGATGTGACCGAGGAAGACGTCAACAGCATGATCAAGCGTCTGATTAAGCAGACGAGCGAGACGCTGGAGATGTCCATCAAGGCCGGCACCGACCAAGAGCGTACCGACAACCTGACCGAGCAGGTCAAGATTCTGGAGAGCCTTCTGCCCGCGCAGGTTTCGGGCGAGGAGCTCGAGGCCCTGATCGAGCAGGTCATCGCCGAGCTGGGCGCCACGTCCAAGAAGCAGATGGGCCAGGTCATGGGCGCTCTGGGTAAGGCCACTGGCGGCAACTTCGATAAGCCGGCAGCAGCAAAGATCGTTGGAGCAAAGCTGGCGTAATTTGTTGCGCGGGGTTACCCAAACGCGCAACGGCGAGTCGCAGCCAACCCCGACAAGCGGCCCTCTGACGTGGAAAGTCAAGGGCGCGA
>CATXLW010000019.1:0-42009 GCA_958371715.1 uncultured Collinsella sp. | reverse complement strand
ATAACCGTGCAACGGAAAAGAGCCGCCCTTTCGGACGACTCAAACTGTAATGGGGATTAAAAAATCATCGAGAGGATCGCCTGCTCGAAAAGTTGTCAAAATAGCCACGCCCCAAAAAGACTGGTTATTGGGCGTTGACAGTTGGCGAGCCGTAGGTAAAATATCGACTTGTCCTGGGGACGTAGCTCAGTTGGGAGAGCGCTGCCGTCGCATGGCAGAGGCCGAGGGTTCGACTCCCTTCGTCTCCACCCTTGGATTTGATAAGCCGCTGACATTGTGTCGGCGGCTTTTTTTAAAAGAAAGGGCTGTACCATGGCCAAGCTTGAGTCCCAACCACTGTCTGCCGAGGAACGCGCCGAGTTGGAAGAGCTCCGCGCCGAGAAAGCTCGTCGCGAGGCCCAGGAAGAGGCACGCCGCGAGCGTGAGGAGCTGGCCGCCCTGCGTGCCGAGCGTGCGAAGGCCGAGGAGGCCGCCGCGAACGTCGCCCCCGCGCCCAAGCCCGCCGCCGCGAAGCCCGCGCCCACCGCACCTAAACCTCAGCCTAAAAAGGTCGCTCGTTCCAAGTCCGTCGAGCCCAAGCCGAGCCGTGACGAGATGACCTTTGCCCAGCGCATGGTTACCTCCAAGGAGCCTACGGGCGAGAACGAGATCCCTGGCATGGCGCCGGCTCAAAAAATCATCATTGTCCTTGCCCTCATCGCGTTTGTCATCTTTATGGGCTACACGATCCTGACCAGCATGGGCCTGCTCTAGCCCATTCGCGCTGGGTGCCATGCCCGAACACTCTGCCCTTTTCCAACCCTCAACCTCTGCACAACGCATCCGAAAGGTCGCCCCATGGCTTTGACCGACATCTCGCATCCCACCGACATTGCAATGCTCACCGATCTGTACGAGCTCACTATGGCCCAGGGCCTGTGGGAGAGCGGCAAGGCCAATGAGCAGGGTTGTTTTACCGCGTTTTACCGCGACCATCCTTTTGGCAGCGCCTATGCCGTCATGTGCGGCACCGCCGAACTGCCCGAGCTGGTCGAGAATCTGCGCTTTACGCCCGAGGACATCGACTACCTCGCCTCGCTCCAGGCCCCGGCCGGCGGCGCGATGTTCAAGCCTGGATTCCTCGACTACCTGCGCGATTTTCGTGCGCATGTAAACATCGACGCCGTGCCCGAGGGCGAGCTCGTCTTTCCGCGCGAGCCCATGGTTCGCGTCACCGGCCCCGCGCTGGAGTGCCAGCTGCTTGAGACGGCGCTGCTCAACATCGTTGGGTTCCAGACGCTTGTCGCCACCAAGACGGCGCGCGTGGTGCTGGCGGCGGACGGCCGTCCCGTTGCCGAGTTTGGCCTGCGCCGCGCTCAGGGTCCCGATGGCGGCTTGGCCGTCGCGCGCGCGAGCTACGTTGCCGGCTGCTCCTCTACGTCCAATGTGCTCGCCGGCCGCCGCTACGGTATTCCCGTCTTTGGCACGCATGCGCACAGCTGGGTGATGAGCTTCGATTCCGAGCTCGAGGCCTTCCGCGCCTTTGCCAAGTCGAGCCCCAAGAACTGTACGCTGCTCATCGACACCTATGACGTGCGCGAGGGCTGTGAACATGCCATTACGGTTGCCAAGGAGATGGAAGCGGTGGGCGAGCGCCTGTCGGCCATTCGCATCGACTCCGGCGACCTCGCCAAGCTCTCCAAGTATGTGCGCAGCCGTTTTGATGCCGAGGGCCTGCCCTATGTGGGGATCTCGGTTTCTAACGATTTGGATGAGTACACGATTCAGTCGCTGCTCGACCAGGGCGCGCCCATCGACAGCTTTGGCGTGGGTACCAAGCTTGCGACCTGCTATGACCAGCCGGCGCTGGGCGGCGTGTACAAGCTTTCCGCCCGCCGTGCGAGCGAGGCAGATCCATGGACGCCGGTGGTCAAGCTCTCTGAGCAGCCCTACAAGCGCACGATCCCGGGTGTGCAACGCGTGCGCCGTTATTACGACGGCTTTGGCGGCCCGGTCTGCGACATGATCTACGACGAGGACCATCTGGCGGGGGAGGGTGCCGCGTGCGGCAATACCCTCGTGGCCGTGAATGATGCCGCCCTGGTGACCGACGTGTCCGAACTCGAGTATCGCGAGCTGCTGGTGCCGATCGTGCGCGATGGCAGTGCGGTGGCTCCGCGTGAGAGCATCCAGGACGCGCGCGAGCGCTGTGCTTGGGCGCTCGACCATCTGGACGCAGCTTTCAAGCGCTTCCTGTACCCGCAGACCTATGTGGTGGGTATGGAGCAGGGCCTGGCTCAGGTGCGCGACGAGCTCGTGCGCAAGAACATGGCCGCGGCCTCTGCCTTTCCCTGGGCTCACTAATTCCTTGGGCGGTAGGGGCGAGTCACGCTTCCCTTGCCGCCGGCTCGGCCGTTCGCTGAACAGTTGATTGGTTTGACGTATGACGACTTCTTATAAAACGATGGTGGTAAAGATCGGTTCGTCCACGGTGGTGGGCGCCGACGGCAAGGTCAACCGCGCCTTTATCGGCGGGCTTGCCGATCAGGCCGCAGCGCTGCGCGAGCTTGGCTGGCGCCTGGTCGTGGTGAGCTCGGGCGCCATTGCCTGCGGCTATCCCGTGCTGGGCTTCGACCGTAAGCCGGTCGGTGACCTGCCGAGCCTGCAGGCCTGCGCCTCGGCCGGTCAGTGCATCATCTCGTCGGCCTACGACGAGGAGTTCCATGCGCGCGACCTGCTCACCTCGCTCGTGCTGCTCACGCGTCACGACACGGCGCGCCGCACGTCCTACCTGCACGCGCGCGACGCCCTGCTGCGCCTTGTGGAGCTGGGTGTGGTGCCGGTCGTCAACGAGAACGATACCGTCACCGTCGATGAGATCAAGTTTGGCGACAACGACACGCTGGCGGCGCTTGTGAGCTGCCTGGTTTCTGCCGATCTGTGCGTGACGCTCTCGGACATCGATGGCCTCTACACCGCCAATCCGCACGAGGATCCCACGGCCGAGTTCGTCCCGGTCGTGCATAAGATCGACGCCAAGATCATCGCCTCGGCGGGCGATTCTTCCACATCGGTGGGCACGGGCGGCATGATCACCAAGATCCGCGCGAGCCGCATTCTCATGACGGCGGGCATTCAGAGCGTGATTTGCTCGGGCGAGGAGCCCGATGCGCTCGTGCGTCTGGCCCGCTGCGAGAGCGTGGGTACGCTGTTCGATCCGCCGGCGGAGCGCCTGGACATTGCGCCGCGCAAGCTGTGGATCGCACTGGGCGACAAGGCGCACGGCTCGGTGACGGTCGATGACGGCGCCGCGAAGGCGCTGGTCAGCCGCGGTTCGTCGCTGCTCGCGGTGGGTATTCGCGAGGTCGATGGCGTGTTTTCCGAGGGCGATGTGCTCGACGTGTGCGACCCGAGCGGCATGGTTGTCGCCCGTGGTATCGCCGAGGCCGATTCGGACGTGCTGGAGCTTGCCGCCGGCCGCCGCCAGGACCAGATTGCCAGCAACCGCCTGCTCGCAGACCTGGCCGAGAAGCCCGCGATCCATAGGGACAACTTGATAGTGTTCGCCTAACCAATTGACGCTGCAAACGCCCCTAAGCGGCAATCTGACGTTCAATCGTCGGGCATGACCAAAAGGTCAATGCCCTCCTCTTTCACGTCACCTTGCTCGCTTAGGGGCGTTTTCGCTTTCTGTCCTCTACCAGCGGCATTGTCGTTGCCGGCACTTGGGGACGTTCCTATTGTGCCGGCAGACGGGGACACTCCTTTGCTAGAAGATCTGGCGCAGGTTTCCGCGGTTGAGGGCTTCGTCGAAGAGGTGCTTGAACACCACGCTGCCGTGCAGGCCATCGTGTTCAAACTCGTTCGTCACCCTGGCATGCGAGTTGCCCACGCGGCTGAGCGTATCGAGCTGCAGGCCCGAGTCCACGTACATGTCATCGAAGTACACCGCGGCCTGGAGCGGCACCTCGTTGCAGGCCAGGCGCTGCGGGTCGTAGATCTTGTCCCAGCTGGTGTCCTCCATCAGCAGATCCATCGCGGGCTTGAAGGGCTTAAGTTCGGGCATCTGCTCAAACATCCACGGGAACATGGCCTCGCCGGTAAACATGAGCGGGCGCGCGAGTGTGTCGAACTCGGCACGACGGGCCTTCTCTTCTGCCGCGGCCCAGCGAATGGGCATGGTGTCGCCGTCGGCGTAGATGAACTCCTGAAGCGTCCAGTACAGCGGATTCGCGCGCGTGTTGGTGCGCTCGAAGGCGCACATCAAAAAGCTATCGGATACTGAGGCACCGCAGCTCAGCGTGCCGTCGCCGTCAACAAAAGCGTGGTCGATAATCCAATGCATGCGCTCAAAGCTCGGCTTCATGCCAAAGTCGCTGCCCATAAGCTGCAGGCGCTCCACCGTCATCGGCGAGCCGTCGGGTAGCACAGGCTTCTGCTCCTCAAGCGCATCGGCCAGCGCCGCCACGCGCTCGACGTCGGCGGGGTAGCGGTCGTAATACTGCTGCGTCTTGGCGGCCATGCGCGGGAAGGTGTGCGCGTAGACCTCGCTGGCGCTCGCCGGGACGTGGGGGATGCCACCGCAGGTAAAGCTCGCCGCCACGCCCTCGGGGAAGAGCGACAGGTAGCTCAGCGTCAAAAAGCCGCCGTAGCTCTGCCCCAGTGTGACCCAGGGCTTGCCGCCAAAGCCCACCAGGCGCAGGTACTCAAAATCGCGCACGATGGAGCTGGCGAGGTGGCGCTTGAGGAAGTCCGCCTGCGAGCGGGCCGCATCGGCGCCGGCTGCCTCGGCGCGATCGCCCAAGGTGGCAATCGTGCGTCCGTCCACGCAGCTACTGCGTCCGGTGCCGCGCTGGTCGGGCAGGACCACGCGGAAGTGCTTGACGGCCTCCTCGATCCAGCCATCGCTTGTGGGCGACAGCGGACGCGGGCTCTCGCCGCCGGGGCCGCCCTGCAAAAACAGAAGCAGCGGCAGATCGTCGTTGATGCGGTCGGGCGCGCAAACCACGCGGTAGAAGAGCTTGATGCTCTCGGGCGCGCCGGCGATTGGTGCCGGTATAGCGCCGCGGCGCATGGTGCTGCCGACGGCCAGGAGCATTGGCTCCAGGCCGCGCCAGTCGAGGGGGACGTCGATGCTGTGGTCCTCGACATACAGGCCGGGGACGTGGTACGAAGTAATGAGGGCCATGTGAGTCTTCCGATCGTTGCGGTGTTTCGGGTTGACCAATTCTACCGCCGCGGGCGAGGCCATGCGCAAATCGGCTACCATGGTTGCAAACTTCTAGGAGAAAGGGCCGTCCATGTCGGTCGATATAGCCACGTATGTCCACGATCTTGCCGTTGCCGCTAAGGCAGCGTCGGCCTCGCTTGCCACGGCGAGCGACGAGCAGCGCCAGGAGGCCGTGCGCGCCATGGCCGCAGCGCTGCGCAACGGTATCGACTCCATCGTCGCCGCCAACGAGCTCGATATGTCCGCTGCGCGTGATGCGGGCACCTCGGTCGGATTGCTCGATCGTCTGCTGCTGACGCCCGAGCGCGTCGAGGGCATGGCCGCCGGCCTGGAGAAGCTCGCCGAGCTGCCCGATCCCTTGGGCCGCGTGCTCGATCACCGTGCGCTTGCGAGTGGCGTGGACCTTACGCGTGTGACTGTGCCGCTGGGTCTGGTTGCCATGGTCTACGAGGCGCGCCCCAACGTGACGGCCGATGCCGCGGGCATCTGCATCCGCACCGGCAACGCCTGCATCCTGCGCGGCGGCTCGCTGGCCTATCACTCGTGCGCCATGATTGCCGAACTGCTGGCCGATGCGCTTGAGGCCCAGGGCTTTCCACGCGAAGCTATCTCGATGATCGAGTCCACCGACCGCGAGGCCACCGGCGAGCTCATGAAGCTCCGCGGCATCGTCGACGTGCTCATTCCGCGTGGAGGTGCGGGCCTGATCCAGCGCTGCGTTCGCGAGTCGCTCGTGCCGGTGATTGAGACGGGCACGGGCAACTGCCATATCTACGTGCATGAATCCGCTGACTTCGATAAAGCGCTCAACATTATCGTCAATGCCAAGACCCAGCGCGTGGGCGTGTGCAATGCCGCCGAGTCGCTGCTTGTGGACCGCGCTGTGGCCGACGCGTTTTTGCCCGCGGCCGTGGCCGTACTGCACGACCATGGCGTGCTCATTCACGGCGATGAGGCCACGTGCGCCGCATGCGCCGATGCCGGTCTTGCCGAGGACGACGACTACGTGGCCGCGACCGAGGAGGATTGGGGCCGCGAGTACCTGGCGCTCGAGATGAGCGTGAAGGTCGTGGCGAACGAGGATGAGGCCATCGCGCACATCAACCGCTACGGCACCATGCACTCCGAGGCCATTGTTGCCGAGGACACGGATGCCTGCGAGCGTTTCCTGGACGCGGTCGATGCTTCGGCCGTGTACGCCAACGCCAGCACCCGCTTCACCGACGGCGGCGAGTTTGGTCTGGGTGCCGAGATTGGCATCTCGACCCAAAAGCTCCATGCCCGCGGCCCCTTTGCCGCCGAGGCCCTCACCACCTACAAATACAAGCTCCGTGGCACCGGCCAGGTCCGCCCCTAAACCTGTTGCAAACGAAAAACCACCACAAAGGCGCCTGTCTCCTTTGTGGTGGTTTTAGGTGGCGTGGGCGGTTAGGCCTGGAAGGTATCGCGGTCGGGGGCGAAGGACTGCATGGCCGCGATGGTACGGTCGAAGAGCTCGGGGAGCTCCCAGCCCAGCATCTCGGCACCCTGCGTAATCACGTCGCGCGAGCAGCCGGCGGCAAAGCGCTTGTCCTTGAACTTCTTCTTGAGCGACTTGGTCGTAAAGTCCATGACGCTCTTACTCGGACGCATGATGACGGCAGCACCGATCAAGCCGGTGAGCTCGTCGCAGGCAAACAGGATCTTTTCCATCTGCAGCTCGGGCTTGGGCAGCGAGGTGTTGAAGTCCGACGTGTGCGTCTGAATGGCGCGAATGAGATCGGGAGAGGCGCCCTCGCCTTCAAGGATCTCGGCCGCATAGATGGTGTGGTTCATGGGGTCGTCCTCATGCTCCTCCCAATCTAGGTCGTGCAGCAGACCGACGATGCCCCAAAACTCCTCGTTCTCGGGGTCGAACTCGCGCGCAAAGTAGCGCATGGTGCCCTCGACCGTTTCGCCGTGGGTGATGTGGAACGGGTCCTTATTGTGCTCGTTGAGCAATTCGAACGCACGGTCGCGGGTGATTCCGGCGGAAAGTGGCTCTGCCATAAAAGACTCCTTGTGCTCGCAGGTATCGCTAAGAATGAATACTACTAGAACGACTAGAACGAAAAAACCACCACAAAGGTGCCTGTCCCCTTTGTGGTGGTTTTTGGCGCGGATGGGTTAGTTGAGGGCGGCTTGGGCTAGGCGGGCTTCGGCGGCCTCCTCGGTGACGCCCAATGCCACGGCGAACTCCTCGATGGAGCGGCGCTTGGCTTCCTTGAGTACACGCATATAGTAAGAGCTGGGCTTTTTATCGGCTTCCTCGGCCTGGCGAATGCGGTGCATCATGGTCTTTGCCACGCGGACCGTCTCGGGTGCGCCCAGCTTGAGCTGCTGCTTAAAGTGTGTCTCTTCAAGCGAGCTGTTGCGCTCGGTAAAGGTGTCGCACTCCAGCTCGTCATAGTGGCTCAGCAGATGCTCGGCATCTTGCTGAGAGATGGCGGCATGTAGACGGTCGGCCTGCGCCACGGGGTACATAAGGATCGTCTGCGCATGCCCCTGCTTGGCCTCGAGCAACAACATGGGCTGCGGCGTGTCGTCCCTAAAACCGACGACGGTGCAGACTCCCTGACCCGGATGAATGACGTGTTGACCGATTGAGAACATGCTACCTCCAACTTATACGAATTTACGTATGTCTAGAATAACACGCTGACGTGCGCAAATCCTCGCTTTATGCAGGAAAAGCACACAACTCTGATAGGTAAGAGTATTCGATAAAAGACACAGCTCATTCACACCTTTATGCATTTTCAACGCGTGCATAATCTGCAGGCAGACCGGCATCTTTGAGTGACTCCATACAAGCTGTAGTCAATTTTGTGCATATGCAATTTCGATTGGCTTTACCCTGCGACAGTGCCCCTCGCTTGTGATAGAGTGCTACAAACTCTGGCTTTTGCCCTACGAGTGACCAAGAGCTCGGGGGCTTTAACACAAGGAGGATCTATGCCCGAGAAGATTGAAGAGCTGGTACGCGCTGCGCTTGCTGCGGCCCAGGAGGCCGGCGACCTTTCCGCATTTGAACTTGACGATTGCGCTATCGAGCGACCGGCTGACACTTCTCATGGCGAGTGGACCTCCACCATGGCCCTGAAGTCCGCCAAGCTGGCTCACTGCGCCCCGCGCAAGATCGCCGAGGCCATCGTTGCCCATATGCCCGAGGACCCCGCGATTGAGAAGGTCGAAATCGCAGGCCCCGGCTTTATCAACTTCTACCTCTCCGTTGCCGTCAAGAATGCCATCTTTGGCGAGGCTCGCGAGAAGGGCATGGACTTCGCTAAGTCCAACGTCGGTGGTGGCCTGAAGACCCAGGTCGAGTTTGTTTCCGCCAACCCCGTCGGCCCCATGCACATCGGCCACGGCCGCTGGGCCGCGCTGGGCGACTCGCTCTGCCGTGTTATGGACCACGCCGGTTACGACATCCAGCGTGAGTTCTACATCAACGACCACGGCTCTCAGATGAACACCTTCGGCAACTCCATCAGCACGCGCTATATGCAGCTTGCCGACATCATCGCCAAGCAGGGCGTTGATATCGAGGAGGCTCACAAGCTGCTGATCGCCGACCGTGACGCCTTTGTTGCCGACGAGAACGACGAGCACCCCGAGACCCATCCGTATCAGGACAACTTTGCCGAGACTCTGGGCAAGGACTCCTACGGCGGCGACTACATCATCGACGAGGCTGCCGAGTTCTGGCGTACTGACGGCGACAAGTGGGTCAATGCCGATCCGCAGGAGCGCATGGAGAGCTTCCGCGAGCGCGGCTATGTGAAGATGGTCGACAACATGCGCGACCTCTGCCACGCCGTCAATTGCGACTTCGATCGTTGGTACTCCGAGCGCTCGCTGTACGTGAAGGACACCGAGGGCGAGACCGCCGGTACCTCTGCCGTCGACCGCGCTTTTGAGAAGCTCGACAAGATGGGCTACCTCTACACCAAGGACGGCGCCCTGTGGTTCCGCTCCACCGACCTGGGCGATGACAAGGACCGCGTCCTGATCAAGTCCGACGGTGAGTACACCTACTTCGCCTCCGACGTTGCCTATCACTGGGATAAGTTCCAGCGCGTCGACCACGTCATCGACATCTGGGGTGCCGACCACCACGGCTACATCGAGCGCGTTCGCTGCGTCTGCGACGCTCTGGGTTACCCCGGCAAGTTTGAGGTTCTGCTGGGCCAGCTCGTCAACCTGCTGCGTAACGGTAAGCCCGTCCGTATGTCCAAGCGCAAGGGCACCATGGTGACCCTGCAGGAGCTCGTCGACGAGGTCGGCTCTGACGCCGCCCGCTACACGCTCATCTCCAAGAGCTCCAACCAGATGGTCGACTTCGATATCGAGGCCGTCAAGAAGCGCGACAACTCCAACCCGGTCTATTACGTGCAGTATGCCCACGCCCGCGTATGCTCCATCCTGCGCCGTGCCGCCGACGTTACGCCCGAGCAGGCCGACGAGATGGGCATGAAGGCCGTTGCCGCCAAGGCCATCGGTGAGAACGTCGATTACTCGCTGCTGACCGACCCGACCGAGCTCGCCCTTTCGCGCAAGCTCAACGAGCTCACCGACCTGATCGCCAGCTGCGCTCGCGATCGCGCTCCGTTCCGTCTGACCCACTTTGCCGAGGAACTCGCCGGTGACTTCCACAGCTTTTACGCTGCCTGCCAGGTGCTGCCGAGCGAGGGTCGTCCCGTCGACCCCGAGCTTTCGCGTGCCCGTCTGGCCGCTTGTGATGCCGTCCGTGTGACGCTCGCCCTGGTGCTCACCCTCGTTGGCGTTTCCGCGCCCGAGCAGATGTAATCTGCGGGTCATTTGACCGTGTAGGTTTGGTTTAACTGAGCCCTATAAGCCCGATCTCCTACGGAGGTCGGGCTTTTTTCGCAAACGCCGACGTATTGATGAATTTGGAACTGCTGGAAATACGAAACTATGCCGGTTTACTACGATGAATTGAGGAATTCTAACCACGCCGGCTTTTTGCTAAAAAGTGCAAGGCATCTACCTGCGGTTTTAGTTCAACAAGTTTCGGAGTGGTCGCGGTTGAGCGATTCATCGTAGTAAACCGCCATAGTTTTGGCGGAGGCAGTCAGATTTGTGGGTGGCAAACAAAGAGTGTCCCTTTTGACTAGTCGTTTAAGAACGTCCCCCCAATGACTAAGTTGCAGGTGGCGGCGGTTGTGTTACACTAACGCTGCGTAGTTGACGCAATCATCTCGATACAGATCAATGATGTCCGTCGTTTTGAACGGAACTAGACTGTTTAGCCGCCCTGAAGGTTTATGCAGGGAGCATGTGATCACAGGGCTTGAAAAGAAAGTTGAGCAAACACTGTGTCTGATCAACAGCAAGAAAACGAAATAACGACGACGCAGGCCGCTCCCGCTGCACCGGTTGCGTCGGACCAGGTCGCGGCGCCCGCGCAAGCCTCGGCTCCTGAGACGCCTAAGGCTGCTTCGACGCCTATGCCTGTAGCGGCTGAGAAGGCCGTGCCTGCAACTGGTGAGGAGGCTGCTCCGGCAAAGCCCAAGCGCACGCGCCGCACGGCCAAGCCTGCCGCTGACGGCGAGGAGGTCACCAAGCCAAAGCGCCGTACCACGCGCACGACGCGCGCCGGGCTCACCGTTGCAGCTGACTCCTCGGCGCCGATTTCCGATGAGGTCGCGCAGGCACGTGCGTTGGCGCAGATTAGCGAGGCTCAGGTGGTGCGCGCCCGCCGTCGTGCTGCCGAGCGCGAGGCCGCGGCTCTGACCGAGCTTGCAGCTCCGTCTGTGCCCGAGACGCCTGCCGCCACCGAGACTCCTGTCGCCGACCAGCCGACCGAGAAGCCGGTACCGCGCACACGCCGTCGCACGGCTGCTAAGGCCGAGCAGGTTGCTGAACAGGTAACCCCCGAGCTCACTGAGGCTTCGGTCCGTTCCGCGGCAGGGGAGGGCACATCGCCTGTTGAGCCCGCTGCGCCTGTCGAGGCCAGCGAAGTTCCCGTTGTCGATCCGGCTTTGCGCCCGCACCGTCGCGGTCGCAAGCCCAAGGCCTTTGTCGAGGCCGAGAAGGCCGCAGCCGCAGCCGCCGCCGCTCGGGATGCTGCGGCGACCGCCGAGTCTGCAACCGCTGCCGATGCACCCGTCCAGGATGCTACGACTTCCGAGGCCGCTCCCGCCGATGCCGAGCCCGCCGACGTCCGTCCCGGTCGCAGCCGTCGTACTGCTGCTAAGCGCACGTCCAAGGCCAAGGCTGCCAAGAAGGGTGCGTCCGAGGATTCTGCCGAGACGACCGCCGATGCGTCGACTGATGTCGCCAAGGCCCAGGACGTCGAACAGCCTGCATCCGAGAAGCCCAAGCGCGGTCGTAAGAAGTCCGTTAAGGCCAAGGCGTCCGAGCAGCAGGATGTCGAAGCGCAGGTTGATTCTGGCGCCGAGGCCAATGACGCCGCCGCGGCCAATGTTGGCACCGCCGCAACCGATGGTGCCGCCCCCGCTGAGGGCGAAGACGGCACTCGTCCCAACCGTCGCCAGCACAAGCGCAACGACGAGCGCAACGAGCGTAAGGACGACCGCAACAACGACCGTCGCAACCGCCAGCGCGATCGCAAACAGCGCAACAAGGAGCGTAATGCCGCTCCCACCGAGCCCACGCTTTCGCGCGAGGAACTCGCGGCCATGAAGGTCGCTGAGCTGCGCGAGAAGGCTAAGGAGTTCGAGATCGAGACGACCGGCAAGAAGAAGGCCGAGCTCGTCGAGGAAATCTACGTCACCGCTGCGAAGGCCGAGGGCTTCCGCGACATCAAGGGCATTCTGCAGATTCGCCCGGACAGCTCCGGCATCATCCACGCCCATGGCTACATGAAGTCCAACGACGACGCCTTCGTGCCCGCCTACCTCATCCGCTCCGCGCGCCTGCGCACGGGCGACGTCATCGAGGGCTCGCTGCGTCCTTCGCGCGGCGGCGACAAGCGCGCCGGCCTCGCCAAAATCACGACCGTCAACGGTCTGGACCCCGAGCAGATTCGCAACCGTCCCAAGTTCGGCGACCTCACCCCGGTCTATCCCAACGAGCCGCTGCGCATGGAGCACGGCAAGGACTCTATTACCGGCCGCGCCATCGACATCGTGTCACCGATCGGCAAGGGCCAGCGCGGCCTGATCGTGTCCCCGCCCAAGGCCGGCAAGACCACGATCCTCAAGAAGATCTGCCAGTCTATCTCGATTAACAACCCCGAGGTGCACCTCATCTGCCTGCTCGTCGACGAGCGCCCCGAAGAGGTCACCGATATGCAGCGTTCCATCAAGGGCGAGGTTGTGGCGTCGACCTTCGATATGCCTGCCGACAACCACACCCGCGTGGCAGAGCTCGTCATCGAGCGCGCCAAGCGCATCGTAGAGCTGGGTGGCGACGTCGTGGTGGTGCTCGACTCCATCACGCGCCTCGCCCGCGCCTACAACTTGGCGGCGCCCGCCTCGGGCCGCATCCTTTCGGGCGGCGTCGATTCGGCGGCCCTATATCCGCCCAAGCGCTTCCTGGGTGCAGCCCGCAATATCGAGAACGGTGGCTCGCTTACCATCCTGGCCTCTGCCCTCATCGACACCGGTTCCAAGATGGACGAAGTCATCTTTGAGGAGTTCAAGGGCACCGGCAACATGGAGCTTAAGCTCGACCGCGACCTGGCCGACCGCCGCATCTTCCCGGCTATCGACCCCGTTGCCTCCGGTACGCGTAACGAGGACCTGTTGGTCGACGAGCAGATGCGTCCGTTTGTCTTTGGTCTGCGTCGCATTCTTGCCGGCATGAACAATACCGAGCGTGCGGCGGCGTCGTTTATCAAGGGTCTGAAGGGCACCAACACCAACCAGGAGTTCCTGGTGCGTTCGGCCAAAAAACACAGCGACTACGAGCAGACGTTCTAGGTTGTCATCCACGCGCTGCGATAGTCATCAATGCGATAAAGGGTCGGGGCTTTGAGCCTCGGCCCCTTTCCATTGCGCCGCTCCGCGCTTATTTTTGACCGTAAGACCGACGAGCAGCAGGTTTCCCGTTTCAATCCGACATCGTCGCTTGCAATCGGCAGGGCGGTTTCGCATAATAGCTTTTAAGCTTCGCGACGGAAAACGCAGATGAAACGAACCATATACCGTTGCTTTGGGGCATAGCCCCGCTTCATCTTCTCTCGCGCAGCCAACTGAATGATGCGATTTGGGTGCTGGAAGATGGGGAGAGCTCATGGCTTCTTCTGATGCAACACAACGAGCAGTCCTTGCCGGACTTTCCTGCGGGATCGGCCTTGCCGCCCCCGTGGTGATGTATGCCGCGACGCTGCCGTTCTCGTCGGTCAACGAGACGGTTGTCGCGGGCGCTGTTCCCTTTGCCGTCGGTGCGGTGGCGGGCGTGGGCATCTATGCCGCCTCGCTGGGTATCTCCGAGTACCGTGCGCAGCGTGAAGAGCGTCTGTTCCAGCCCGATGCCATGGGCGGTGCCGCCAATCTCAATCAGCATCAAAGCGAGTTCAAGACCGCCTCGATTCCAGCTCAGCAGCAGGATGCGACTCCATATGCTGCCGCTTCTGCTTCTCAGGCTCAGTCGGAGCAGTCTACCTCGGCATTCCTTTCCGGCCTGACTGGTGCGTTCCAGCGCCGTCATGCCGATGATGGTGTCCCTACCATCGCTCGAGCCGCAGATGCCATGGACGAGGCCGAGGCTTGGTCCATGATCGACAGTATGCTCGACGACGATTCGCCGGTGAGCTGCGACCCTGCACACTCGCGCGACGTCTATCAAGTCGCCATCGACGAGCTCACCAACGGCGGGCAGTCCGGCTCCTTCAATCGCGACGACATCGCCGCCGCGGCACGCGCCGTGTCTG
The DNA here is from genome assembly GCA_958371715.1 of uncultured Collinsella sp. Taxonomy (GTDB): domain Bacteria; phylum Actinomycetota; class Coriobacteriia; order Coriobacteriales; family Coriobacteriaceae; genus Collinsella. The sequence continues at coordinate 27,919 of CATXLW010000019.1, read as the reverse complement.
GCTCCCAGGCCGCCCCTGCGGGCAGCACGGCGGCTTTCGTGGCACTCGTCGCCAACGCGGCAGCCAATAACGCCTACAGCGCTACCTCGGCGGACGCGAACGCTTCTGCCGATAATTCGTACGTTGATGAAGCCATGACCGCGGACGAGGAGGCCGTTGCCGCCCGCCGCGCCGCCGAAAGCTCGCTTTGGGGCGCTCCTGCCCAGCAGCAGGCGGCTGAGGCTGCGCCGTACAATGCAAACCTCGCCAGCATGCCTATCATCTCCGGTGCCGCGGGCATCGATCTCGATGACCTCGATGAGCCTGCAGCCATCACCGCATCGATTGATGCCCAAGATCGCATCGACACCGGCGACCTTCCGGACGCCTCGCTCGAGGTTGATGTCCCCATGGCCGATTACTCGGGCCACGAGGACATGTGGGCCGCCGCCATCGCGATTCTGGATGAGATTGACGAGCCTGCTCCTGTTGTAGCGCCCGCTCCCGTCGCTGCCCCTCAGCCTGCTGCCCCCGCCTATGTCGGCCGTCACAGCGCTGTGTTCCCCGAGGATACTGCCCGTATCTCGCGCGAGAGCATCGAGCGAGCCGAGGCTATTGCCGCCGGCATTATGGAAAATCGTCGTCACGAGCGCGTCAATCAGATCCTCGAGGAAGAGATCGAGCGCCTGCAGTCCTCTACCGCCAAGCGTACGGGCCGTGCCTATCTGAGCGTTATCGAGGGCGGTACCGCCAGCTTTGCGCCGCTCCGCGCGGAGGCATAACTTCTGCATGGTTAAGATCAATCAAAAATGGGCGGTCGTGACCTGCCTGATGGCGCTCTTGATCTGGGGCAATTCGCTGGTTCCTGGCTCGGGGTCGGGCTCGCTGAGCCTAACGGTCATGGAAGCTATCCGCGGTTTCCTGCACGGCGTGGGACTTCCATATGAATGGGTGACCAACTTTGTTGTTCGTAAGTGCGCGCATTTTACCGAGTATTTGGTGCTCGGCATCCTGGCAACGCACGCCTTTGATTTTGAGGGCCGGCGCACCTTTGACGTGCTGCTGCCCACGGCGGTGTTCCTGCTGCTGATTCCTTCGATTGACGAGACGATTCAGCTCTTTGTGCCGGGACGCGCCGGCATGATCACCGATGTGATGATCGACTGCTGTGGAGCGGCAACGGGCGTTGTGCTCCGATATCTCTTACGGTCGCTGATGTGCGCCAAAAAGGCCGCCTAGGACGTATTGTTTGGTCCTAGGCGGCCTTTTTTATTTGAGGGCTTATATGAGGCGTGGTGGCGTCGTTTCGTAGGTCGGATTTGCCGGGCGCGCCACGCCCTGTGGGTGCGTCTGCTACTGAAGCGCCTGAGCGCCCAGGGCCAAGCAGCCCATAATGCCCTGTTTGCCCTCGAGGCTGTTGTTGACGATGTAGTTATCGATGTCGGCCATCTCGGGCGTGACGATGTAGCCGTTGAGCATCTCGGCGCACTTCTTGCGCGCGAGCGGCACGATGGGGGTGTGGTCGGCCACGCCGCCACCGATGACGATCTTTTGCGGTGCGTAGCACAGGATGTAGGTCATGAGCGCCTGCGCCAGATAGCCGGCGAGCAGGTCCATGGCCTCCGGGTCATCGGCCATCTCTCCGGCGCTCTTGCCACCCCAGCGCTTTTTGACGCCGGGACCGGCGATGAGGCCCTCGAGGCAGTTGTCGTGGAAGGGGCAGCCGCTGTGCTCGCCGATGGTGTCGCGCGGGTCGCGCGTGACCAGGATGTGACCGGCCTCGGGATGCATCATGCCGTGCACGAGCTTACCGCCCGAGAGCACGCCGGCGCCCACGCCGGTACCGATGGTCAGATACACCACGTCAGTGAGGCCCTGGGCGCAACCAAAGGTGACCTCGCCCAGGCAGGCGACGTTGACGTCGGTGTCGTAGCCGCAGGGAATATTGAGCTCGTTTTGGATGGTGCCCAGCAGGTCAAAGTAGCGCCATGCCGTTTTGGGCGTCTCCAGGATCTTGCCGTATTGGGACGAGGCAGGGTTGACTGCGGTGGGGCCAAAGGCGCCGATGCCCAGCGCGGCGATGTCCTTGTCGGCAAACCATGCGTTGACGGCCTCAACGGTCTCCTGCGGGGTCGTGGTCGCAATCTGCTCGCGTTCCAGGACCGTGCCGTCTGCATAGCCCGTGGCGCAGACCATCTTGGTGCCGCCGGCCTCGAGCGCTCCGATAAGCTGCTGCTCTGCCATAGTATTCCTCTCTGGACGAGTTGCTCCGTGACTAAAGTATAGCGCTCTAAAAAATGAATGAGGTCGCTATAAAAAGAAACCTCATGGCTCAACGGGTTCACGAGGTTTCTTTAGTGCCTTTAGTTACTGACCGTCCTTACCCGCGCGGGTTGATTTTATCACGTAGCGACTTGAGGTTCTCAAGCGCAGCGTTGAGCGTCTCGTCTCGCTTGGCAAAGTGGAAACGAATCAGATGGTTGACGGGCTCGCGGAAGAAGCTCGAGCCCGGAACGGCGCCCACGCCCACCTTGGAGGCCAAATCCTCACAGAAGTCGAGGTCGCTGTCATAGCCAAACTCCGAGATATCCATCATCACATAGTAGGCGCCCTGCGGCACGTTGTGCTCAAGACCGATGCTATCGAGCCCCTGACAGAATAGGTCGCGCTTGGCGGTGTAGAGGTCGAGGACCTCCTGGTAATAGCTGTCGTCGAATTTGAGGGCGGTGACGACAGCTTCCTGCAGGGGAGCGGCAGCACCCACGGTGAGGAAGTCGTGGACCTTTTTAATGCGCTCGGTGATCTGGGCCGGGGCGATGGTGTAGCCCAGACGCCAGCCGGTGATGGAGTACGTCTTAGACAGCGAACTGCAGCTGATGGTTCGATCGAACATGCCGGGCAGCGTGGCCATATAGACGTGCTCGTGGGGCGCGTAGACGATGTGCTCGTATACCTCGTCGGTAATGCAGTAGGCGTCGTACTTTTTGCAGAGGTCGGCGATTAAGGTGAGCTCCTCGCGCGTAAAGACCTTGCCGCAGGGGTTGGAAGGGTTGCACAGGACGATGGCCTTGGGATCGTTGTCGCGGAAGGCCGCCTCGAGTGTCTCGCGGTCAAAGTCGAACGCAGGTGGGTTAAGCGGCACGTAGATGGGCTCGGCACCCGAGAGGATCGTGTCGGCGCCGTAGTTCTCGTAGAATGGCGAGAAGATGACGACCTTGTCGCCGGGGTTTGTGACCGTCATCATGGCGGCCATCATGGCCTCGGTGGAGCCGCAGGTGACCACGATGTTCTCGTTGGGGTTGATCGGCATGCCCATAAAGTGCTCCTGCTTGGCGGCAAGCGCCTCACGCATGGCCTGGGAGCCCCAGGTGATGGAGTACTGGTGATAGAGCGGCTTGGGGTCGCTGGCGATGGCGCTCAGGCTGTTGAGCAGCTGCGCCGGGGGATCGAAGTCGGGGAAGCCCTGCGACAGGTTGACGGCGCCATACTTATTGGAGATGCGCGTCATGCGGCGGATGACCGAATCGGTAAACGTTGCCGTACGGTTGGAGAGTTCTTTCATGCTTGTCCTTTCGAGCATTTGCAGTGGGGCAAGTTTACTCCTATGAAACCGGTGGGAATTGCTCGAAATGGTCTCGAAAAACTCTTTTCAAAATTCTTGAAAATTGGGGCTTGCATCGCGTGGCGTTCCTTGCAATAATAGTCGAGCGCGAAGCGCACAGGACACGGTGGGTGTAGCTCAGTTGGCTAGAGCGACGGGTTGTGGTCCCGTAGGTCGAGGGTTCGAGTCCCTTTACCCACCCCAGTTCTTGCTTCGTGTTGATATCGGGTCGTTAGCTCAGTTGGTAGAGCAGGGGACTCTTAATCCCAAGGTCCAGGGTTCGACCCCCTGACGGCCCACCACACGATATCTCCTCTAAAGTCCGCTACGACGGACTTTAGCTTTGGGTCGTTAGCTCAGTTGGTAGAGCAGGGGACTCTTAATCCCAAGGTCCAGGGTTCGACCCCCTGACGGCCCACCAAAGATTGTTAAGACGGTCAACTTCGGTTGGCCGTCTTTTTTATTAACCTCGCATGAGGCTGAACCCGTAAGGGCACAGACGCTTTACAAGTCGAGCCTGCCCTGGGGGTCGGTGAATCCGTCTGTACCCTCCTTGAGCTTTTTCTCGTCTGCTTTCACGCGACGTTCGAGCTTCTTTGTATCTTCGGCAGGCGGTAGGTTCTCGGGTACAATTCCGCGGTCGATGAGGCTGCCACGCACGCTTGTGTTGTTCTCGACGTGCTCTTGCTTGATCTTGTCCAGACCGTACAGGTCGTGTTCCTCGGCGTTGAAGGCCGTCATCGAGTTCGTAAGGTCCTTTGCTTTGATGAGGACATCGGCTAACCTGTCCGCCAATGCCGCGCTCTTGGGTATGCCGAGCTGCTGCTTCATTTCCGCCGTGCTTCTGCCGCCGAATAACGCTTCATCGCCCTTCGACTTGATGATCGCGAATCCTTTGGAGTCCACGCCGCGTTTGAATGCAATACCCGAGAGCTGTTTCTCTGAATCGGATAGCGAGTGGCGCGCCTGTAAGCGCTGAATCTCTGCGAAGCGCTGCTCTATGAGCTCTTGGCGGCGCGTCTGCACGGCAAAGTATGCTTGGGCGAGTGCAATCTCTGGCTTGTTTGAATCTCCGTTCTGGGCGATTAAATAGCATGCATAGCGCGTAAGCTTGTAGTCTTTAACCGCACGAGCGGCGACACCGGCAGTTACCATTTTCGTGGTGTCACGAAAATGGGAATCAACTGGAGTTTTATTTGTTTCGCACGAGACTTTTGCCCTCTTAACAACTTCGGCGAAGTTCTCCCATCGAGTGTATCCCATGGGTTCCATTAAATCGCGTGCGAGCCAATACTCAACGCCGTCTTCCACATTGGCGTAGCTATCAAGTTTGACACGCCACTTCTCGATATCTCTACTGTCCATATCTCCTCCTCGCTGGTCTATTGTCTATGCAGGCTTTGCACGCTCTGTATTCGGAATAAGGATACGCTGCCGTGCGGACACGAATGGGCCCCGTGCCACTTCGAGCTCACGGGGCCCATAGATATCGATTAGTTGTGTTCTGCTTTAGATAGGTGTCCAGTTTAATTCGCTCGATAGTGCGAGCCCAGGCTTTCGGTTCGGTTGCGCATGGCTTTGACCATTTCCTGTGCTAGTTGAATCTGCGACTGTATGCGGGCGAGCGCAGCGATTTCGCTGTCGTTGGCATGCGGCTTATTTAGAGCTGTGGCATCATCTTGAATGTTTTCAAGCTCGTGTAGTGCCTCGGATAGGCCTGTTTCGGTCCTGTTGATCATGCAATAGGTGCTCATCGTGTGCCTTAGGCTGTGTGTCAGGCGTTCGGCATCTGTTGCGGCTATGCCGTACTGGGGGAGGGCGATATCCGCCTTCAGGGCTGTCTCGGGCTCTTTCTGTGCTGCTTGGGCTGCCGATGCGCCTGCGATGCGCCCGAACACGATGCCGTTGGCGCTTGACAAGCCACCAATGCGGTCGGCGCCGTGCATGCCGCCTGTCGCCTCGCCGCAAGCGTAGAGGCCCTCAACGCCCGTTTGCGCGGTCTTATCGATCTTGATGCCGCCGTTAGCGGCGTGGGCATACATCGCAACGCGCATCTCGTCAGTCGGGGCGATGCCGTGCTCGTCTTGCAGCCAGGTGGCAAAGGTCTGCACAAACTCTGGGACATCCTCGCGGGGAAAGTCGTAGTGGAGTGCCAGGCCTTCGACACCTGCCTGATCGATGACGAGATCGATGGCGCTGGAAGCCAGGCGCGAAGTGAAGGGACCGTATCCGGAGCGTTGCTCAAGCAGGTCGTCCAGCTTGTCGTCGGCAATATCTACCGGCTGGTCTACATGTACGTAGCGCCAGGTTTTCTCGTTGAAGACCAGGTTGCGCTTGGGCTCGATGAAACCGGGCATCATCTGCATGAACTCTATATTAGTAAGTGTTGCGCCGTGCGCCAGCGCGATGGCCTGCGAGGAGCTGAGCACATCAGCCGACGTAAGGCTGCGCTCGAACAGGCCGCCTGTGCCACCGGTTGCGATGATCGTGGCCTTGGCAGCAAAGGGCACGATTCGATTTTCGGTGAGGTCGTAGAGCACGGTTCCGGTTATTCTACCGTTCGTGTCCTCAACAAGGTCGATAAGCTCATAGCGGGGGAGCAGGCGAATGCCGAGTGACTCGATTCGGGTCGTCAGAGCGTCCTCAAGGGGCTTGCGGGTGAGGCCGCGCCACATGCGCGTCTTGTGGTCAAAGCAGGGGATAAACTGCTTTTGCTGGGCGCTCTCGGCATTTTGTGGGCGTTGAAGTTCAACACCCAGATCCCGTTCGAGCCATGTAATTGCCTGGGGAATGCCGCGGACAAACGTCTGGACAAGCTCGGGGTCGGCGACGCCGCCACCAACGGTCTGGATGGTGTCGATGAGGTCTTGTTCGTCGTCTTCGTTAACGGGTCCGATAAGCCCCAGGCCCCAGGTTCCGGGGAAGAAGCTCGATCCACTCATAGTCTTGCCGGCGCTTGCCACAGTGACGGTTGCACCCGTGCGTGCCGCTTCGATGGCGGCGCAAAGTCCCGCAATGCCAGATCCAATTACCAGTACATCAGTCGATTCCATCGGATTCCTTTCTCGTCCGGCGCATTGTCGCACGGGTGATCGGCAATGGGGCCGCAAAGACTCGGCAAATCGGTAAAGGGCACATATGGCAGGTGGGCGTCATGGGCGTTCTGATGCTCCATTTCATCACATCTCGTATATCGCCCCAACTGATATATTGGCGTTAGCCACCCTGCAGCAGCGCAAACAAAAAGAGCCGCTACCTCGAAAGGTAGCGGCTCCAAAGCTCAACTATATGAGCATCGCACGGGCGCGATTAGGCCTTGAGGGCCTCCTCGACGGCGACAGCGCAGGCGACGGTGGCACCGACCATGGGGTTGTTGCCCATGCCGATGAGACCCATCATGTCGACGTGCGCAGGCACGGAGGAAGAACCGGCGAACTGGGCGTCGGAGTGCATGCGACCCATGGTGTCGGTCATGCCGTAAGAGGCAGGGCCGGCGCCCATGTTGTCCGGGTGCAGGGTACGGCCAGTGCCGCCACCAGAAGCGACGGAGAAGTACTTCTTGCCAGCCTCGAGGCGCTCCTTCTTGTAGGTGCCAGCGACGGGGTGCTGGAAGCGCGTGGGGTTGGTGGAGTTACCGGTGATCGAGATGTCGACGTTCTCGTGCCACATGATGGCAACGCCCTCGCGGACGTCGTCGGAGCCGTAGCAGTTAACGGCAGCGCGGGGACCATCGGAGTAGGGGATGGTCTCGACGACCTTGAGCTCGCCCGTGTAGTAGTCGAACTGGGTCTTCACATAGGTGAAGCCGTTGATGCGGGCGATGATCTGAGCGGCGTCCTTGCCCAGACCGTTGAGGATAACGCGCAGCGGCTTCTTGCGAGCCTTGTTGGCGTTCAGAGCCAGGCCGATAGCGCCCTCAGCGGCAGCGAAGGACTCGTGGCCAGCCAGGAAGGCGAAGCACTCGGTGTCGTCGGAGAGCAGCATAGCGCCCAGGTTGCCGTGGCCCAGACCGACCTTGCGGTCCTCGGCGACGGAGCCGGGAACGGTGAAGGCCTGGATGCCCTCGCCGATGATGGCGGCAGCCTCAGAAGCGGTCTTGGCGCCACGCTTGACAGCGAGAGCGCAACCGAGGGTGTAGGCCCACTCGGCGTTCTGGAAGGCGATGGACTGGGTGTTGTTGACGATCTCACGCGGGTTGAAGCCCTTGTCGGTGCAGATCTGCAGAGCTTCCTCGAGGGAGGCGATGCCGTTGTCGGCGAGGCACTTGTTGATCTTGTCAGCGCGGCGCTCGTAACCTTCGAACGTAACAGTCATAGTTATTTCCCTCCCTTTCTACTCGTGAACCGGGAACACGCTGGCGACGGAGTGAGTCTCCTCGTCGGTGCGCGGGTCGATGTACTTGGCAGCGTTCTCCCACTGACCATAGTGGCCCATAGCGCCAGCGATGGCCTCCTCGGGGGTCTTGCCGGCCTTGACGGCGTCGGTGAACTTGCCGAGGTTCAGGAACTCGAATGCGATGATCTCGTTCTTGTCGTTGAGAGCCATGCGGGTGACGTAGCCCTGAGCGAGCTCGAGGTAACGAGCGCCCTTGGCCTTGGTGCCGAACATGGTGCCGACCTGAGAGCGAAGGCCCTTGCCGAGGTCGTCGAGGGAGGCGCCCACGGGCAGGCCGCCCTCGGAGAACGCGGTCTGGCTGCGGCCGTAAACGATCTGCAGGAAGATCTCGCGCATAGCAACGTTGATGGCGTCGCAGACGAGGTCGGTGTTGAGGGCCTCGAGGATGGTCTTACCGGGAAGGATCTCGGAAGCCATGGCGGCAGAGTGGGTCATGCCCGAGCAGCCGATGGTCTCAACGAGGGCCTCCTCGATGATGCCGTCCTTGACGTTCAGCGTGAGCTTGCAGGCGCCCTGCTGAGGTGCGCACCAACCCACACCGTGCGTAAGACCGGAGATGTCGGAAATCTCCTTAGCCTGGACCCACTTGCCCTCCTCGGGGATGGGTGCGGGGCCGTGGTATGCACCCTTGGCAACGGGGCACATGTTCTCCACTTCCTGTGAGTACTGCATGCCTCTCCTCTCTATCGTGTTGGCGTCCCGTCTGGGGGTCGTGGCTGGCGATTGCCGGGCGACCCTTCGAAAGGGACATGACATGCAGCCCCTATAATACCGCGAAATGCACGGAATATTCGGCGAACGGCTCAGTTTTCGTAGCGAGAAGTCCGGAAGTTTAAATTGAAACGGTTTAACTCTATGTTCTGTGGTCGCGAACTTCCGTAGAGGGGGTTCGTCTTGGGCAAGCTTTTGGTCAGCTCTTGTAAGCGTTGCAGGGGCTGACCTGTTGCAACGGTGCCGTTCGCCGCCTATTTACTGCCTTTGGCCGCGCGAGTCTATTGTTTTGCGTGGATGTTTTGATGGCACGCTTCAATCGTGCTGTATTGGATGGCAAGCAGATCCCGGCGAAGGGAGCGCCATGCAGCGCGTTTGGAGAACGGTTACCGGCTTTTACCATGTCTGTGCCCGCGGTACGGGCAAGCAGCTCATCTTTGAGGGCGATGAAGACCGGTGGGAGTTTTTGGAGTTGATGCGCGACTGCTGCCGGGAGGCAGGCGTCACGGTTATCGCTTGGTGTCTTATGGGCAATCACGTGCATCTGGTGCTGGCAGATTACGAGGACGCGATGAGCGCGGCGATGCACCGGCTGCTTTTGACGTACGCGCGGCGGTTCAATAAACGCACGGGGCGCACAGGTCATCTGTTCCAGAACCGTTTTGACCGGCGCTCGCTCGATACCGACTGGCAGGTGATGGAGGCTATTCGCTCCGTACACGCCGATCCACAGGAGGCGGGCGTTGGCCTAATCGAGCGTTATCCCTGGAGCAGCTTTGCGGAGCATTTGCGCGCTTACGACGGTGACGCGGCTGATGTCGCGAGGGGATTTTCTGATCCTTCTTGCGTGCTTGAGCTCTTTGGTTCTGCCGAGGGCTTTATTGCCTATTCACTTTCGACGCCCGACGGCGGCGAGCCAGCGCTGGGCGATATGAAAGAGACGGAGTGGGAACGCCACGCCTTTGCCGGCAAGATGGCTAAGGAACTCGGGGTTCCGCTTCGCGGGGTTAAAGCCGCACCGCCGGCGCAGCGCGATACCGTTATTTTTGGATTGCACGATGCCGGTTTCACGGTGCGCCAGATTGAGCGCTATACCGGGATTGGCAAAAGTACCGTCTCTCGTATTGTGCGTGCCCGCGCGCGGACGGCGATGCGGACTGGCGGAAACGTGATGTAGGGTCGCCTGTGCGCCGCAGATGGGGTCGTCCATACGCCGCAACAAGCGTTCAAAAGCTTGGTGCGGCAACTGCACTTCTTAATATGCATAGAACAATCGCCATCTTGCATAAAATAAGGGCTCAGTCCGGGTTTGCCCGTGCCTACCCCCATCTGCGCCGTGCAAAAAATGGAGTTTTCAGCATCGCGGTACTGCCACTACCGTCGCAATTTTGCAACATACGGGCCCCGAAGCTATTTATGCCTGCCGATGCGCTCCCGAAGCTCATGTTTGCGCCCCTGAGACCACGATGCTTGTTCTAAAACGCACTATATATGCGCCTGGAGACGTTGATTAACGCTTTCGATGCGTATACACACAGCTTGGCGTGCTGAATACTCGCAAAAATGCACGCCGCTCCCTATGGGACCCGTCTGCAGCAGGCGCGAAGCGAATCGGAGCCCAGCTGGATGGGGCATGGGACGATGCTAGGCGTGCTCGTGGCCCTGCCGCAGGCCTTTGGTGCTGTGGAAAACGCCCGTGTTCGCGTCTGGCTGTGTGGTAAATGACAGACGGGGTGCCGGACGCGCGGACTTTGTGCGTTCGCGCTCATTAGAAAAAACAGAGCCGCCCGTATCGGGCGGCTCGGCAATCAAAAACCTTGGATTCGGGGCATACGCTACTGGTTTGCTTGCCCCTCGAGCATGCCGTCGAGGGTGCGCCAGGCGAGCTCGGCGCATTTGACGCGGGCGGGCATGTGCGAGATGTCCTGGAGCTGGGCGGCCTCGTCCAGATCTTCCAGGTCCTCCTCGGAGAGCTGTTCGCCGCGGATCATGGCGAGGAAGAGCCCTGCCAAGCGACGCGCTTCCTCGACCGTCTCGCCGGTGATGAGGTCGGCCATGATGTCGGCGCTGGCCTGACTGATGGCGCAGCCGTGGCCGGTAAAGGAGGCCTCCTCGATCACGCCGTTCTCGACACGCAGCTGCAAGGTGAGCTCGTCTCCGCAGCTGGGGTTGATGCCGTTGTGCTCGTGCGTGGGGGCGTCCATCTCGTACTTGTAGTCGGGGTGCGAGTTGTGCTCCATAAATGTGGTGGAGGTGTACAGATTACCCATTGAACGTGCTCCAAACGTGATGCAGGCCGGCGATGAACTTGTCGATGTCGGCCTTGTCGTTGTAGAAGGCTACGCTGGCGCGGCAGCAGGCAAGGTTCTCGACGCCCAGCCAGGTGAGCAGCGGCTGCGCGCAGTGGTGACCGGCGCGGATGCAGACGCCGTCCATGTCCATGATGCTCGCGACATCGTGCGGGTGGATGCCCTTGACATTAAAGCTCACGACACCGTGGTGGTTGTCCCAATAGATGGAGCCGATGATTTGGACAAAGTCGAGCTGCATGAGTTCGCCCATCAGGTAGTGGACGAGTGCCTGCTCGCGTGCCTGGATGTTCTCGTAACCCACCGTGTTGATCAGGTAGTCGAGTGCCGCACCCGTGGCGAAGATGCCGGCGGCGTCCTGCGTGCCGGCCTCGAATTTCTCGGGAACGGGCGCCCAGATGGCGTCCTGCTCGGTGACCGAGTCGATCATCTCGCCGCCGGTGAGCATGGGCGGCATGGCGTTGAGCAGGTCCATTTTGCCCCACAGCACGCCGATGCCCATGGGGCCCATGGCCTTGTGCGCGCTAAAGGCAAAGAAGTCGGCGCCCAGGTCGGCCACATCGACCGGCATGTGCGGTAGCGACTGCGCACCGTCGACGACCAGGTAGCCGCCGTACTTGTGCACGAGTTTGCCGAGGTTCTTGACCGGGTTCTCGACGCCCAGTACGTTGGAGACCTGTCCCACGGCCAGGATCTTGGTCTTGGGACCCACCTTGGCAAGAACCTCCTCGGTGGTGAGCTGGCCGGTCTTGGTGGGGTAGAGGTAGACGAGCTTGGCGCCGGTCTCGCGGCAGACCTGCTGCCACGGGATCAGGTTGGAGTGGTGCTCCATGATGGTGATGACGACCTCGTCACCGGGCTCGAGCACTGTGGACGCAAAGCTCTTGGCGACCAGGTTGAGCGACTCGCTCGTGTTGCGGGTGAAGACGACCTCGTTGGCCTGGGGAGCGCCGATGACGTCGGCAATCTGCTGGCGGACCTTCGCGATGGCGTCGGTGGCCTCGACGGACAGCGAGTACAGGCCGCGCAGGGGGTTGGCATTCATGCGCTGATAGAAGTCGCGCTCGGCGTCGAGCACGCAGGCGGGGCGCTGCGCGGTGGCGGCGCTATCGAGGAAGGCGATCTCGGGGTGCTGCTGGAACAGCGGGAACTGCGCCTTGTAGGGATTGGTCTCGATGTCGACAGTAGGCCAGCCGCGTGAGGCCTCGTCGCTGGCGTCGAGCTCCATAGGCTCCGGTGCGGTACAGGTGTCGCATTTAACGTGCTCGGTGTCAATCATGCGAGCTCCTCCTCAAAGTTGTCGATCAGGTTGTTGCCCAAGCGGACGACGGCGGCGCGGGTGCGCTCGTCGGTCGCGGAAAGCGCAGCGTCCTCCAGCTTGGCGCGGATGAACAGGTCCTCGGCGGCGTTTTGGTCAAGACCGCGGCAGGCGAGATAGAACAGCTGCTCGTCGCGGACGTGACCGATGGTGGCGCCGTGGTTGCCGGCGACGTCGTCCTCGTCGCAGAGGATGACGGGGACGGTCTTGTTGTCGACGCCCTTGTTGGCCAAAAGCACCGTTTCGCGCTCGGTGCCGGTTGCACCCTTGCAGCCGTGCACGAGGTCGATGGTGCCGCGGTAGACCTTCTTGGACGTGCCGGTCAGCACGCCGTTGGCGTCGATCTCGCACTCGGTCTTGCGACCGCGGTGGCGCAGCTCGTAGTTAAAGTCGCGCACCTGCTCGCGGGCGCCCAGGTAATCGGTATCGATGGTGACCTTGGCGGTATCGCCCAGCAGGTCGCCGGCAAGGCCGGTGGCGCTGGCGCCAGCACCCAAGACGGTGTGCTGCACGTTGACGCGCGCGCCCTCGTCCAGGAACAGGCCGGTGTCGTCGAGCGCGATCCAGCTATCGTCGAGCGTCTGCGTGCAGGCCACGTTGACGGTGGCGTACTCGTGGGCGCACACGCGTAGCACGGAGCCCACGACGCCCTCGCCGGCAACGGGGGAGTCCAGGGCGATCTGCAGGTCGAGCGTCGACTGGGGACGAGCGACGACGTCGACGGCGGCGATGGCCGTGGCGGCATCGACACCGCTCACACGCACGGCAACCGTCGCGTGCTTGTATGCGGGCACATCGATGACGACGCGCTTGGTGGCGTGCTCGGCCAAGTAGGCGTAGGCAGCCTCGCCCATGCCGGTTTCGAAGGCCCCAGCGGGGGAGAGCTCCTCCTCCAGCTTAATGGCACCGGCCTGGTAGACGGAGGTGGCGGGCGCGTCGGGCTCGGTCTCGGGCGTGATGCGGGCGCGGTCGGCGGCATCACCGGGGGCGGAGGCACGGCGCTCGGGGAAGCGCTCGGCCATGGCGTCCATGGCGGCGTCGAATGCGTCTGCCACGCCGGTAAACTGCTCGTCCAAGCCCTCGACCTCAATGGTCTCGGTGGGAGCGGCGGCAAGCTCGTCAGAGAGCTCGAGCTTGGTCTGGTTCATCTTGAGCCAACCCCAAGTGGCAGCCGGCATCGCATTGACCTGCTCAAGGGTGGTAGCAGCGGTGTTCGTGGTCTGTTTCATTATCCGATCGCTCCTTCCATCTCGAGCTTGATCAGGTTGTTCATCTCGACGGCGTACTCCAGCGGCAGCTCCTTGGAGACCGGGTTGGCAAAGCCGTTGACGATCATGGTGCGGGCCTCTTCCTCCGAGATGCCGCGGCTCATCAGGTAGAACACCTTGTCGTCACCGATGCGGCCGATGGTGGCCTCGTGGCCGATGTCGACGTTCTTGGCGCGGATGTCCATGGCGGGGATGGTGTCGGAGCGGCTCTGATCGTCGAGCATGAGCGACTGGCAGCTCACGGTTGCCTTGGAGCCCTCGGCCTTGGGCGTGGCCACGATGGAGCTGCGGAAGGTCTGGATGCCGCCGCTCTTGGAGATGCCCTTGGTCTCGACGGTTGCCGAGGTATCGGGCGCGTTGAGCACGACCTTGCAGCCGGTATCGAGGTTCTGGCCGGCGCCGGCAAAGGTGATGCCGGTAAAGCTCGACCGGGCGCGGCGGCCGTTGAGCACGCTCATGGGGTAGAGGTAGCCCACGTGGCTGCCGAAGGAGCCGCTGATCCACTCGATGTCGCCGTCCTCGTCCACGCGCGCACGCTTGGTGTTGAGGTTGTACATGTTCTTGGACCAGTTCTCGATGGTCGAGTAGCGCAGGTGCGCACGCTTGCCCACAAAGAGCTCGACGGCGCCGGCGTGGAGGTTGGCCACGTTGTACTTGGGCGCGGAGCAACCCTCAATGAAGTGCAGGTCGGCATCGTCCTCGACGATGATGAGCGTGTGCTCAAACTGGCCGGCACCCTTGGCATTGAGGCGGAAGTAGCTCTGCAGCGGGAAGTCGAGCTTGGTGCCCTTGGGCACGTAGACAAACGAGCCGCCCGACCATACGGCGCCGTGCAGGGCCGCAAATTTGTGGTCGGTGGGCGGGATGAGCGTCATAAACTTCTCGTGGATGAGCGGCTCCCACTGCGGATCGTGCAGAGCCTCCTCGATGCCGGAGTACACGATGCCCATCTTGGACGCCGTGTCCTGCATGTTGTGGTAGACCAGCTCGGAGTCGTACTGCGCGCCGACGCCTGCCAGGTAGCTGCGCTCGGCCTCGGGGATACCCAGGCGCTCAAAGGTGTTCTTGATGTCGTCGGGCACCGACTCCCAGTCGTGCTTTTGGTCGGTGTTGGGCTTGACGTAGGTGACGATGTTGTCCATGTCCAGGCCCTCGATGGAGGGGCCCCACGTCGGGTCGGGGAAACGATTGAAGATCTCGAGGGATTTTAAGCGCAGGTCGAGCATCCACTGCGGCTCGTCCTTCTTGGCGCTGATCTCGCGCACAATGTCGGGCGTAATACCGGCGTCGAGGCGCTCGAATCCCTCCTCGCCATAGGTAAAGTCGTAGAGGCTGCGGTCGATGTCCGCGACCTCGGTGCGGTTCTTGGTCATTGCGTCGCCCCTTTATGCCTGCTGCTCGGCAGCGGCGGCCTCGGCCTGGGCGCGCTGCTCGGCTGCCTCGCGCTCGAAGGTTTCAAAGCCGTTCTTGTCGATCCAGGGGATGAGTGAGGCGTCGTCCTCGCGCGCGATGTGGCCCTTTACCATCACGTGGACGCGGTCGACATCAAGGTGCTCCAGGATGCGCGTGTTGTGCGTGATGATAAGCATGGAGCCGTCGCAGCTCTTGCGGTAGGCGTCCATGCCGTGGCTGACGGTGGACAGGGCGTCGACGTCCAGGCCCGAGTCGGTCTCGTCCAGGATGGCGAGCTTGGGCTGCAACAGCAGAAGCTGGAGCATTTCTACCTTCTTCTTCTCGCCGCCCGAGAAGCCCACGCCCAGCTCGCGGTTGAGGTAGGCGGTATCCATGTTGAGCTCGGCCGCGAGCTCCTTGACGCGACGGCGGAACTCCTTGCCCTTCATCTCCAGGCCGGGGCGGCCGGCGATGCTGGCGCGCAGAAAGCTCGACAGCGGCACGCCTGGGATCTCGACCGGGGCCTGGAAGCTCAAGAACAGGCCGGCGCGCGAGCGCTTGTCGGTGGTGAGCTCGGTGATGTCCTGGCCGTCAAAGACGATGCGGCCGTCGTTGACCGTGTAGACGGGGTCGCCCATGACCAGGTGGCCAAGGGTGGACTTGCCGGCGCCGTTGGGTCCCATCAACACGTGGGTCTCGCCGGCAGCGACGTTAAGGTTGACGTTGTGGAGGATGGTCTTCTCGTCCACGGAGGCGGTCAGACCTTCGATGGAAAGCAGCGGATTTGCGCTCATGCTGTCCCTCTCTGTATATGGTGTACTCATGGGTGTACGAAACCCTAGGAATCTTCTCGGAATAAAGTTACTATGGGTTCGGCGTTAGTCAAGGGAAAACCCGACTAATCCACTCGACTTTTCTAGATGTGGGACAAAATAACCTGTTGTGTTTGTCCCACTTACTTAAGATTTGGGACAAACAAACCTGGTTATGTTGTCCAAGATGCGATGGGAGGGTAGGTATGCTCATTTCTTCTAAGGGCCGCTATGCCCTCCGACTGATGATCTATATCGCAGCGCTGGGCGACGCCGAGGGCAAGATCGCTCTGCGCGAGGTCGCCGACCGCGAGCGTATCTCGCAAAAGTATCTGGAGCAGCTGGTTCGTCCGCTCATGAAGGCGGGCCTACTTAAGAGCGTGCGCGGCAAGGGCGGCGGCTACATGATGGCCAAGGACCCGGCCGAGGTGCGTGCCGGCGACATCCTGCGCGCCGTCGAGGGCAGCACGGCTCCGGTGGCGTGCGATGGCATCGACAACAGCTGCGCCCGCAGCGATCTTTGCTCGACCGTCAAATTCTGGCGCGGTCTGGACGACGTGATCGAAAAGTACGTCGACGGCGTGTCGTTAGCCGACCTTGCTGCCGTCCCCGAGATTAACTTTGACATCAATCTGTAGGAGCTGGCTTTCGTGAAGGCATACGAAGTCTTTGATTCGCGTCTGGCACTGCTAGAGACAGCTCGATTCCAAGATTTCGACAACGATTATGTTGTCTCCGGATGTGCGTATGTCTATGAGCAGGTTTTCGGTATCTCAATTACGCTCCTTAAGCGTCTGCTCGAGTATGAGGGCGCCACGCTTGCTGCATCGGGGTCTCCTCGTGCCATCTTGAAGGAAGCCTACCGATTCTACGACTTTATTGATGAGGCGGCATGGCTAGATATGCTCAGAGACCGCAATACGAACGTCCATATCTATGACAACAAGCTCGCTCAAGATTTGATTCAGCGTATTTTGAACGTCTATATCCCCGCTTTCTGTCAGTTGAGAGACGGGCTGATGGGACGCTACGGCGATCTTCTTCTGGTGCCCGACGACCAGTTTGTTTAATTCCTTTAGATTTCGCGGATTTCGCGGAGGGTTGTTGCCGTTTACCGAGGGGTTGTTGTGCAACAACGGGCGAGCTGCAATACTTACTCTTATCTTTGCAAACTGCACTTTAACTACACCAATGCAGGGAGGATCTTATGCAGCCCAAGCATTCTGCTATTGTCGCGGGCCTGACGCTGGCGCTTTCGTTTGGCGCCGTTACCGCACCCGCACCCGCTGCCGCCGAGGAGCCCACACCGGGCGTTGCCTCGGATGCGACCGATATCGATAAGGGTCTCTATACCCAGCAGTCCTTCTCGGGCGTGCTGAGGTCGGTCCAGGGCGTTTCGTTTGTTAACGTGACCCCCGAGATGAAGTACTTTACCAAGTACGAGAGCCATGGCAACTATAACCAGGGCTTTTCGTATGGCGACGGCTATAACGCGCTGGGTTATTACCAGTTCGACCGTCGATGGTCGCTCATTCCGTTTATGAAGCAGGCCTACAACTACAACCCCGAAAAATACAGCATGCTCAAGGATGCGATTGATCGCGGCAGCGAGATTTCCAACACGAGCAATGCCATGTACGAGAACGGCCAGCTCACCGAGTTGGGCCGTATTGCGCAGGAGGCTTTCCAAGGTGCTTATAACACCGACCCTGTTGAGTTCTCGGCTCTGCAGGATGCGTATGCGTACAACTCGTACTATGCGGTGACCGAGGCGTGGCTCAAGAGCGGCCTGGGCATTGATATTTCGGGCCGTGCCGATTGCGTTAAGGGCATGGTGTGGAGCATCACCAACATGTGCGGCACCGGTGGTTGCAGGGACTTCTTCCGTTGGGCAAACCTTTCTAACAGTATGACTGATCGCGAGTTTGTGACGGCGCTTTCCAACAGTGTGGTCAATAACGTGGCGAAAAAGTATCCGAACCAGTCCAAGTATCACCCCGGCTGGAGAAATCGCTACAGCAACGAACTCAAGGACTGTCTGGTCTATATTGCCGAGGACGAGGAGGAAGCGGCTAATAAGAACGAGACGGCCGATAAGAACGAAGCTGCTGATAAGAACACTGCAGCTGATAAGAATGAGGCGGCTGATAAGAAGCCTGCTGATTCTGAGGCCACTCAGACGCCTGGTACAAGCCAGACTCCTGAGGAGTCTCAGCCCCCGCAGAAGTCCGATGCTGATAACAACGAGAGCAATGGGGGCGAGATGAACAAGCCTGCTACCGGTGGCGGTAGCAACAACACCGGCTCTCCCGAGTCCTCCAACGGCTCGACCGGCAATGGCTCTTCTAAACCTTCCAACGGTTCGAGCGGTTCCTCTGCCGGAGCCGGCTTTGGCTCCATGGTGGGGTCTTTGGTGACCGGTGCAAACAGCAGCTTGTCGTCGAACAAGAACAATGTCGGTCAGAACTCCGTGACGAAAACCGACGCCACGCAGGCCGACTCCAAGGACAATAAATCCGAGGATACATCTGAGAAGCCCGAAACGGATAAGGGTTCTGGTTCTGAGGAGCAGAAGGACGACTCCGAGGAGAAGGGCAACAAGTCCGGCGGTGGCAAGAACAATGGCGACCGCACCGACAGCGCTGGAGACAACAAGGAAAATACCGGCGACAACAAAGATGGCGCTGGTGATAACAAGGACAACAATAGCGGCGGCAAGAACGATTCTGGTTCCGGCAATGGTAATGCTGGCACTAATGGCGGCAATATGCCCAAGACGGGCGACCTTATCGTGATGGCGAGCCTGGCCAGCGCGAGCCTGGCTACGCTTGGTGCCACGTCCATCGTGAGCGGCAAGCATAAACTCGATCAGCAAAAGAAGGCTGCTGGGCAGAACGACTCCGAGGAGTAGTCCCTTTCGGTTGCCCGACAACTAAAGATTCGCAATGGGGGCCGGTGCAGTTGCATCTGGCCTCATTTTGTTGCACAACGATTTGTTATGCCCCCTCAAGGCCTTTGTTCCTACCGTTGCCCGATGCCTTTGCGTGGATCCAGCGTTGCGCTTGAACTGCTCGCTACAATGGGCCTCGTGCTACGTTTTAGGGAGAAGTTACGGTGTCTGAACAGGGGTATTGCAACAGTGCCGATACTTTTGGCGTACGGCTTGTCAACCATGTCGACGATGCGGTTTTGCCGGTCGGAGTGCATGATTTTGCCGATGCCATTGGTCGTTGCATGCTGATCGATAAGACCATGTTTATTGCCGATGTGTTGGACTGCGACGCGTCCGTTGTGGTGTGCTGTCGACCCGAGGGTTTTGGCAAGAGCATGAACTTGTCGATGCTCAAGGCATTTCTGGAGCGTCCCGCGGTCGGTCGCGCCGGTCGGAGCTCGTTTGCCGATGCTCAGATTTGGGATGCGGACGGCGGGCGCTATCGGGATGAGTACGCTTGCTATCCGGTGATATCGCTGTATTTTTCTGGTACTGCGAGGCGTGGCGCCGCTGTTGCCGGCGTCGTTCGCGATGCTCTTTCTGGCGAATGCGCTCGCTTGTTGCCGCTCTTGGAGGCTCCGGATTTAGCTCGAGACAAGGTGCGTCATATCGAACGCGTTGCGCGTGGCGCGGCGAGCGAGGACGAGGTCGCCTCGGTGCTTGGCGTGCTCATTGAGCTGCTGGAGATGGCCTGCGATGAGCAGGTTGTATTGCTTGTTGATGGGTACGACGCGGCGTGGTTGGGCCGTGCGAGCACGAGGGGCGCTTCCGGCGCCGATCCGGCAGAGCTGCTTGACCGTGTGCTGTTCGAAGCCATTGCCACTGCGCGCGATTCGTTGCGGCTGACGTGTCTGATGGGGGAGTATCCCGGTCCTGCCGAAGCGGCGCTTTCTTTGCATGGCTGCTCGTATTGTCTTTCGACGCCGCTTTCGACCTGGTGTGACCGTTGGTTCGGCTTTTCGGATGCCGAGGTCGAGGCTCTGTTGAATCATGCTGGGCGCGAGGAATACCTGGATGATGCGCGTGAATGGCTCGAGGGGTATCGGTTTGGCAGGGCCTATTGCTCGAGTCCGGCGCGCGTGATCGGTTTTCTGGACCGAGGCTGCACGGCGCCTGTGCGTGCCGATCTGTATGGATATGCCGATTGCCTGAGTAGGGTAGTTGCCGGGTGGAATCTCGACCGCCTTTCGGCCCTGTTCGATTTGCTCGAGGCTCATGGGTGCGTTGAGGTCCCGCTTTGTTTGGGCGCTGTGGGGCCAGATGTCTCACCTGATGATGGCATGTGGACAGCGCTGTACCTGTCCGGTTTTCTCACGACTGATATGACTGAGGAGCCAGAGCATGGCAGGCGTCTCCGTGCTCTGCGGCTGCCTAATAACGAGCTTTGCCAGGCCTTGCGTCTGGTGATTATTGAGTGGTTTGAGTGCGCTGCCGAAGACATTCGAGACGTCGATGCGTTTCGCGACGGGTTGTGCCGTGGGGACGAGGTTGCGGTGAGGCGGGCGCTAAGCCGCATCCTGGGAGATGCGGGAATCGGTACGATCGACCCAGAAGCGCCGCTGCCATATCACCTACTCTTGCAAGGACTCTGCTTTGGATTGCCGGGCTATGCCAATCCTGCCTCGAGGCGAAAGTGTGGCACGGATCGCTGGGACATCCAGATTTTTCCTACGGGCGTCGTGCTCGACATGGCAGACACGATCGGCATGCTGGACGAGCGCCCGCTGATAACGATCAACTTGATGTATGACCCCGATGTGGATGCGGTGGGGTTGGAATTGCTGGCCGTGCAGTCGCTACTCGACATAGAGCGCGACGGCATCGATGATATTCGCGTGCCACGCCCTGCCGTCGGGCGTATGCGCTGGGGCTTTGGATTTGACGGGCAGCGCGTGTCCGTGGTGTGCCAGCGGTTATAGGGGATGGCGAAAGCCCTTTGCTACTCGGTGTCCTTCAGGGGCGGCATGGGCTTCCAGTTGGGGTCCTTGATGATCTTGCGGGCGTCCTTCATGCCGCGGCGCAGCGCCGGAATGCCGGTCTTAAAGCACTTGTCAACGGCGGCCAGGCGAATGAATTCCTTGCAGAAGGTCGCGGCGTTGCCCAGACGGAACAGCACTGGGTGGTAGTCGCCGTAGATCTGCATGTAGCGTGCCAGATAACCGCGGTTGCGCATGATGTAGTAGCGGTTGGTGTCGCTCGTGGAGTTGAGTTGGCGCTTGCCGGCGATGTCCCAGTTGGAGACGGCGCGGGCGCGCTTGAGCACCACGTCGGCGACCACGGCGGCGGGGAAGTGCTGGCTGGCGACATAGCCGTAGCAGGCGTCGTCGCCATAGATGAAGAAGCGCGCATCGGGCAGGCCGATCTTGTCGACAACGCGACGCGAGAACAGGCCGCCCTCAAAGCACAACTGGTTCATAGGACGATAGCCCTCGGGGCCCAAGTCCCACTTGGCGATGGGATTGGGGATACCAAGCGAAAGGATCAGCTGGTACTGCCAAAAGAACGCGCCACCGTCGAAGTCTAGGCGTGAGCCCTGGATGACGTCGTAGCGGTCGGTCCACTTGGCAAGGCGCTCGATGCCCTCGGGAATGACGAGCACGTCGTCGTCCATCACCCAGAACCACTGGACGCCTAGGTCGTAGGCGCATTTGGTGCCGGCGGAGAAGCCGCCCGCGCCGCCGCCGTTTTCGAGTTGCGGCGCGTAGATGACACGGTCGGTGCCACCCTTTGCATCGGGCTGCTCAGTGTCGATGCCCCACAGGTTGGCCAAGCGCTCGTTAAATGCGGTGCACATGACCTCGGTCTCGCGCGAATTCTCGTTATCGACGATCACGATGCGCCAAGGTGCGGCCGTGAGCTCGGTCATAGAGTCGAACAGGTTGGCCAAGAGCTCCTGGCGTTTGTACGTAACGACAACGATGGCGAGCTTGTCGATGGGGGCGGGAAGGGTGGAAGTCATGAACGAGAATATCCTTTCGCGTGGGCAGCGTATCGGCCCTGCGGAATAAACAATGTGTCCCATGGGACACGACTATTGTAAGCGTAGGCGGGCGCCCGCGGGTAATGTTCCGCTAATCACCAAGAACGTTTGCTACAAGCCTTGTCGACGTGCGGGCGTGGCGAGGTTGCACGCGCATATTGTGGTATTACATAGGTGCCGATTCCTGTGGACGCGATCTTTGTGTTTGGATGCCCTGTGAATAAAACTCGTTTAACCTCCTTTGCAGATAGCCTTCCCTTCAAGGTCATGTTTCTGTTTTTGGTTCTTCAGGTCGCATTTGTCCTGAGCAATACCGCGGCGAATTGCCTGCCGAGGCCCGTTATCGAGTCGCATGCGCAGGGTTCGGAGTCCTCGGCCCTGTTGTCTGACATGTATGTCTACGACCACCGTGTTGCAGCTGGCCCTGTTTGCTTTGATAACAATCGCTTTATCATTGAAGTCGCACGGCAAAAGGACCAAGGTTCTCCGTTTAAGACGATGGCTGTTGCCGAGATTGATGACGTTACGAAAGCCGGCGAGATTACGCATCAGCAGTACTACCGGTATTGGCATGGATGGCAGCTACTTACGAATGTCTGCCTGTTTATTGGCGGTATCGATGTTGTCATGGTGCCCGCGGCTGCCCTGGCGATTGCCGGCTCCGCTTGCGCTTACGTTGCCTTGCGGAAGCGGTTTTCAATGTCAGTGACGTTGGGTTTCCTTGCAATCCTGTTGTTCTCGACCAATCTGTTTTTCAATTATATCGGTGATCTACTGCTGTGCATCTCGTTCTTTGTGGCGCTCATCATGATGTCTTGCATGAGCCTTCGTTTGAGTTCTGCATCGAGTGAGCGTGCGTTCACGAGCCGCCTTGTCCTGTGGTCCATAGCGACCGGCGCGGCATTTTCGTTTTTGGACTTCCTTACGATTCCTGCCGCAGTTGTCGCCCTGCATTGTTTTTTCGCCTTCATTGCGCTCCCCGAGGGTGAGCGCCCCAAGCGCTGCGTCGTCACGATGCTGCAGGCGCTCTTTGGGTTTGGGCTTTCGTTTGTGTTTACCTGGGCGATGAAATGGGTTGTCGCGGCATTTGTGCTGGGCTGGGACGAGGTCTTTTCGAACGTTCTGGGCGAGATGGGCCTTTGGTCTGCGCACGGGGCGTCGTCACTGTTGCCCCAAGCTGACTGGCCTCAGATTTTGAAGGAGTTTTATTGCATGAGCCCGCAGCTGTTCGCCATTTGCTCAACTGCTGGTTATGCGATGATCTCGAACGTCGTTTGTCTTGTTTCGTTTGCTGCCGTATTGGTGATCTGGATTGCCGTATTCGTATGCTCAATACGGGGTGGCGCGCAAGACGGTCGCCGTCATAAGGTGTTGATCCAGTCGCTGCTCATGGTACTGCCTCTGGTGGTTGTTCTGGGTTATTTCGTTGTTATGCATGACCATGCGATCGTTCATATTCCGGTATTTGGCTGCAAGAACTGGGCGATTGTCTTTGCGATTCTATTTGCTTCGGGTGT
This sequence comes from uncultured Collinsella sp., assembly GCA_958371715.1. GTDB lineage: Bacteria > Actinomycetota > Coriobacteriia > Coriobacteriales > Coriobacteriaceae > Collinsella. The sequence continues at coordinate 4,645 of CATXLW010000019.1, read as the reverse complement.
AAGTGCACTTCGTGGCTTGCGGAGTCGGAAGGCCGCCTAGCTGCTCATGCGGGCCTTGATGGCCTCGACTACGGCTCTGCGTACGATATCCATGAGGAGCAGGGCAAGCGCGAGGCAAAGGCTCATAAGGATTCCGAGCAAAATGGCGCCGGCTGGATGAGGCTCTCCCGTTTGGATGCCTGTTGCCATGGTGTAGATTGCTTTGTCAAAGATGGGTCGCCAGACATTGCAGGTAAACGACTGTACGGCGTAGAAAGCGAGCGTTCCTGCGGCGAGGGACATGATTGTCTTGTCTGCAGCTGAGACTTCGTGGCGCGGCTGATGGAGCGCTGCGGCGGCAACGGATGCGGCGGCCAAGATAAAGGATATGACGGAAGTGGACTTGTAGGAGAGCTTCCAGAGCGCGTCGTATTGGCTGTTTGCCGATAGCAGAAGCTCGAGCGCGATGGTGACGGCAACGAGTCCGATGAGTGCGATCTTGGATTTTTGAGCGCCGGATGCGTTGCCGTGGCATTCGAGGACAAAGCGCATTTCTCCGGCTGCAATAAACGCGACCAGGTAAGTAACGGCGCTCATGAGCTTGCGCCACAAAACGATGCCGGCCGCTTTGTTTGCCGTCGCCGCGATGTAGCAGTTGATTCCAAATGTTGTGAGCACGAGGAGTGCTACGACAAACGGGGCCCTTATGCTGCCGATTTGCTGTCGTAACAACGCAATAACCGGGACGAGTAATACAGATGCCGCGTAGACCCAGATAAACTCGATGCCCAGCGTAAGCCAGCCAATCTCGTGCAGTGAGATTTCGGGCAGGGGATAGACGTACATCGAGACAAACAGACAAGCTGCGCAATAAAAGAGCGTGGGCAAGACGATCTTCTTGAGGCGCTCAAGTGATTTGAGCGTGAGGCCCCGCGCGGACGAACCGTTTTGGAGGGCGCGTGCCGCCGAGGGAATAAGGAAGTACCCCGAGATCATAAAAAAGATCTCGTTGGCCCAACAGTCCAGCAGGTTAATGAATCCCGGTAGTCCCGAATAGGGGAAAGCCGCAAGCGATGCGTATTCCGGCACGCCGGTGCAGACGGCTTGGAAGGTCCATTGAAACGTGTGGAATATCGCAATCCCGGCGACCGCGACCAAGCGCAGCGCCTCGATGGAGGTATTTCTGCTTGCTTTGCTGCCCATCAGACTATTTTCCAGCGCGTGCGTTGTACGAACCAAAGTGCGATGTGATCATTTTTAGAGTTTGCTTGGGCCCCTTGTTCCATACGTTATACAAGCCCTCTCCCACGAGGTCCTTGGCGTATGCGCAGTAGCTGATTTTAGGATTGGCAATGCCCATATACTCGGCATAGAGCCTTTTGGCCGCAGGGGTAACGCGAGGATTGGCAAATACCAGCTCTTGCGGCATGCGTTCGAACATCTTGTGGATGGCCCGCTCAATTTCGGGGTGACCGTCAATTCCTGTGTGCTCAATCATGATGCCCATATAGGTGAAGCCGCGTGTGATTTGCGGTGTCCAGACGGCGGGGTCGGTGACGTTGAGCCGCTCAAGAATATCGACCATGTCGTTCCAGCGATTAAACGGCATCAAGGGGTCACGCTTTGCCAGGGCGGCCGCCTTTTCGGGTGTTTCCTCGCGGTAGCAATAATACGGCTTGGGCCAGTAAGCGATGGCCTTTGCCTGGCAGAGCGTTTCGACGAGGAATGGATTGTCGGCCCAGCCCGCACCGGGGATTTCCTTAAACCAGATATTGTTTTGCATCAGGAAGTCGCGACGATAGATTGCCGTCCAAATGGACGGATGGTGGGCCAGCAGGTGTGGAGCGTCGTGAATGGTGAACGGTTGCCGAGGCGGTTTAATGCGACCGCGATATGCGCAATGTAGTTTGACCTCTTGGGGGGTATCGGGGTTGCGAATGATCCAATACGGGGTCTCAATAATATCGAGCTTGTTCGGATCGCCAAATTCGCGCTTGGCAAAGGCAAACATGTCGGAGTACATTCCGGGCTCGATCCAGTCATCGGGCTCGAGGATGGCAATCCAGTCGCCCTTTGCCTCGCGAATGCCCAGATTGCAGGTTGCGCCGTAACCCTGGTTTGCCTTATCAATCACTCGAACGCGTGAGTCGCGCGCAGCGAAATCTTCCATAATGGCGCGCGAGTTGTCGGTGGATCCGTCGTTGATGGCGAGGATTTCCAGTTCGATATTTTTTTCGTTTAATAGGCTGCCTATAGCCTGAGAAAGATACGGCTCGGCATTGTAAGTAGGCACGATTACGGTCAGCATTCAAACACTTTCTCTAGGCGACTTGGAAGAATTATACCCTATTGCAAAGCAACGATTTTGGTTGCATATGCTCTGAAGAAACTAAAACCGTTGCAAATGAATGAAAGCAACTAAATTAGTTGCTATAATCGCCATGAGGAAAGGAAGCCTGATGAACAATAGCTATTCGGCTCTCATGGTCGACATGAGGCATTCGAGATGTCTTTCGGACAGTAGAAGGCAAAGCGCGCAGGAGGATCTTGCAAACGCAATGGAATGCACAAACGAGCTGTTCAAAACTGAGCTCGAAATGCCGCTAATGTTTAGTGCGGGCGATGAATTGCAGGGCCTTTTCCGTAGTACGGCTGGCGCATTCTTGGCATACAGATTTATTAAGATACTCGTCCAGACGGTTGATCTTAGGGGCGGTATTGGAGTGGGAGAATGGAAAACTCGGATGCAGTCCGCATTGTCGACGGAACAAGACGGGTCAGCATACCATCGTGCGCGTAGAGCAATTGCTGAGTCTGAAAAGGATAAGTACAGCGATTTAAAGATCATTGATGTTTCGGGCGTTTCGCGCGAGAAGGAACTGTGCGCGGCGGGTTGTCTAGAAATAATTGATCGCAGAAACGAGTCGCAGCGTAATTACTGTGAGGTTGTTGAATTACTGCGACCGCTTATGCTGCATGATGACAGAGACGCGACTTTGAGCAAAAGGTATGCTGAGCTAATCGAGGCGCGTATAGGCAAAAAGTACGGCGCTAAAAGCAATCCGAGCGATTGCGCGCCAGTGGCGTTGGGCAGCTCGCTCAACCTCAACGTAGATAGCATCAGGGCTAGCCATGTAGGGCTTGCGGGACAAATGGGTGTTGCGATGGGGAAGACGAGGCAGGGGCTCGAGAAAAGCCTTAGGCTCGCGAACGTTGTAAGAGAAAGAGAGCTGGCTGCTTTCGCCGTTCATTTCCTTAATGAAATGGAGCCGTCATGAGGGTGTTCGGGTGTTTCCTTCTATTCCACATGCTGTTCGATTTTTATTTTCAGACGAATAAGATGGCAGATAAGAAGGAAAGCAATAGAATTGCCCTTGGTCTGCACTGTTTAATTTACGCGGCCGGCGCCGCAGCAACAGTAGCTCTTCTGTTTGAGGCGAGTGCAACCGCCATTGCTGCGTCCTTTACAGTATTTGCCCTTTCACATTGGATTATCGATGGCAGCCTGAGAAGAGCGTTTGCAGGACTTGACCTTTCGCCGGTCGGTAGTTTTCTGGCCGATCAAGTGCTGCACATTATAATTCTGCTCATATTGAGCGTTCTGTGTTGCCATTTGTGGGCCATGCGGCCAATTGCTTTGAATCTCTTGGGCGCCCGTGGAGCGGAGCTCTCTTGGATTTCGACACTGTGTTTTTGTGGACGCCCTTGTAGCATTGTTATTGCAAAGGTGCTCCAATTTCTTCGAAACCCGGGTGTTGAGCAGTCGGCGGATACGACAACCGCACATTCAGGCAAGTGGATTGGAATATTTGAAAGGCTGATTGTCGCGGCGCTTTCTCTGATGAGCCAATATTCGGCTATAGCATTTATTTTCACCGCAAAAAGTATCGCACGCTTTAAGCAGTTGGAAAGCGATAAGGATTTTGCTGAGGTTTATTTGCTGGGCTCATTGGCAAGCGTGTTCTTGGCAATGGCTTCTGCGGTCTTATTTAGCTATTTGTTTAGTGACGCCGGTTGCTGATGTTATTAGAAATGTTAGATAGGTGAAGGATTGAGAGGTCGTCCATGAATGTCACGTCGAATGATTCCGGGCCGGAGTTTATCAAGAAATTAATGCCGTGTATTCATCATTTGACAATGCGACCGGGTTTATTTCGCGGCGAGTATTGTGAATCTTCTGATAGGTTTGTTGCAGCAGGGGCTGTGTCGTATTTTAACGTGCGAGATCCGGGCCCGTTGCAGAACATGCAGGATGCTGATTTTATCGACGTCTTTCTTCACGGGAACAATATTCGTAACTGTTTTTATTTCATTAGAAGCTCTGAAAATCCAGCGGTACGAGAAGAGAATGAAGATCTGTATTTCGATAAAAGCCTAACGAAGAGGGAATTTCTTGACAGTATTTATGAGCAACTGAAGCAAATGGAAGACATTGGCTGCTTCTCAAAAGACGAGATAAAAGATCTTGTTTATGCGGTTGGGAACAGCTTGATTGACATTGAAATTTCTGGCTTCAAAACGATCATAGGTAGCGGCAGATTTTAGAAGGACCCCTCCTTCGTTTGCCTGATTAAATAGTCCACCCGGCTTGGCCCCGTCCCCCCCCAATCTAGTAGACTCTAAACCGTTGCTAGATTAGGGGGATTTTCCATGAAACGCTCCATGA
>CATXLW010000018.1:0-42975 GCA_958371715.1 uncultured Collinsella sp. | reverse complement strand
AGCAGGTGCTCGCCCGTGCCTCGGAGGACCCGCGTGCCGTTCCCGTCTTGTGCTGCTACGACGAGTTCTATGTGCTCGCCCGCGACCATCAGTACCACGACGAGATCAGCGTGTACTACAACACGATCAACTACGTCGATAGCTTTGAGTGCCTTGATATCGAGTCCAACAAGATTTCGATCTTCTTCCCCGCCTACGATGCCGAGCCAGCGTTTCGCGAGGACTACAGCCCCGAGTTCTCGGACAAGCTCTACGTCACCAACGCCGGGCGCGAGTGGATCGACTTCATGAACCTGGGCGTCGACAAGGGGTCGGGCGTCGCGCACCTGTGCGACCACCTGGGCATCGATATCGCCGACGCCGCCGCCGTGGGCGACACCTACAACGATATTCCCATGCTCGAGCGCGTCGGGCATAGCTTTATCGTGGACAATGCCGAGGAGCACATGAACGCGCATGCCAAGTGGCGCATTCCGAGCAACAACGACGGGGGCGTACTGACGCTCATCGACGCCATCTTGGCGGCTCGTTAACGGGGCTCGTCGGACCCGGCCGGGCGGCGCGGATTAGTTTTTCGTTCGGTCAGGTCCTGGGCTCGCTCGGAAAGCACATTAAGTGCTTTCCGGCTCGTGCGGAATCTACGAAAAACTAATCCGCGCCGCCCGGCCAGGTCCTAGGTTTACTTTCCTGCCGCCAAGATGGCGTCTTGAGTGTCTAGATACTTAGCTGAAATGATTTGAGCAGAGGGGAGCCCCTTGTTGGAAGGGGCTCCCCTCTGTTTTGGTTACTGTGGGACAAATTAATCAGTAGTGTTTGTCCCAAATCTTAAGTATGTGGGGGCTTGCGTCTTGGGCGAGCTTGCCTTACGGAGTGCTTCCCTATTTCGCGTCGGCCCAGGTTATGCCGGTGCTGGCTTCGGCGATCAACGGTACGCGGAGGTCTACTACGTGTTCCATGACGTCGCGGACCATGGTGGTTAGGCGCTCGACTTCATCGACTGGGCACTCAAAGTCCAGTTCGTCGTGTACCTGCAGGATCATGTGGGCGGCAAAGCCCTCTTCTTCCAGACGGCGACTCACGCGGGCCATCGCGATCTTGATGATGTCGGCCGCGGTGCCCTGCATGGGGTGGTTCATGGCCGTGCGCTCGCCAAAGCCGCGGAGCTGCGGATTTTTGGCCTTAAGCTCCGGGATATGGCGACGGCGGCCGTACATGGTCTCAGCATAGCCCGTCTGCTTGGCACGCGCCACCACGTTGTCGAGGAACGTACGCACGCCCGGGTATGCCTCGTAGTAGCGGTCGATCATGTCGCGTGCCTCGGCCATCGAGATATGCAGCGACTGCGATAGGCCGTAAGCCTGCTGACCATACACGATGCCAAAGTTCACGGCCTTGGCGCGGCTGCGCAGGTCGGGCGTCACCTCGGACACCGGCACGCCAAACACGCGCGCGGCCGTCTCGGCATGGAAGTCCTCGCCCTCGTTAAAGGCACGCACCAGATGCTCGTCACCTGAGAGATGCGCCAGCAGACGCAGCTCGATCTGCGAGTAGTCCACCGCCAAAAAGACGCTTCCCTCGCCTACCGAAAACGCCGTCTTGACAGTACGGCCCAGCTCCGAGCGCGTCGGGATGTTCTGAAGGTTCGGGTCACTCGAGGACAGACGACCCGTCGCCGTGATGGTCTGGTTGTAGGTGGTGTGCACGCGACCGTCACCACGACGCAACGGGCCCAGCGTGTCCAGATAGGTGGACTTGATCTTGGACTTCTCACGCCAGTCCAAGATCAGACGCACGATTTCGTGGTCACGGGCAAGGTCGCTCAGCACCTTGGCGTTGGTCGAATAATAACCGCGCTTGGTCTTTTTGAGGCCCTTGGTTGGAAGGCCCATCACGTCAAAGAGCACGTGCGAGAGCTGCATGGGACTGCCGATGTTAAAGGTCTCGTCGCCGGCCAGATCGCGAATGCTCCGCTCGACCTCGGCAATCTGGGTCGCCAGACCCTCGGACAGACTATGCAGGCGATCGGGGTCCACGAGCATGCCCGCGCGCTCCATCTTGGCAAGCACCGGCACGAGCGGCATCTCGATGCCATCGAACACGTTGGCGGCATTTTCGCGGGCCATGCGGTCGCGCAGCGGCGCCACGAGCGCCAGCGTCAGGGCCGCAGTGCGGGCAGCAGGGGCAGGAGCGTCCTCGCCAGCACCCTCCGCGCCGCGCGCCGCAGGCAGCGCCATCTGCAGATACGTATCGGCCAGATATGCCTCATCGAACTCGGAGCGATCGGAATCCAGCAGATAGGCAGCGACCACGGTATCGAAGATACGCGTGGAATCAGCGGACAGCGGGTCCATGAGCTCAGGCTCAGAAGAATCGATAGGCGAAAGCTCGTGCAGCAGCGCCTTCATGTCCGGGCTCGCCACGCGGCCCTCCATAAACAGGCGCGCGAGCACGCCGGCGATCACGCCGTGGGCAACGTTGAAGCCATCGACCACGGCAGACGCACCGCCGTCGCCCTCCTCGAGCGCAAGCAACCCCTTGGGCGTCGCCAGCCACAGCGTGCGGGTCAGTCCAAAGAGCGCGCCCTCTTCCTTATCGTCGTCCACCACGGCGGCAATCCACTCGCCCGCATCAATCGCGCGAGCGACCTCGGCGGCGGCAGCAGCAAGCGCCTCGGCATCGCCGGCGGCGGCACGCAAAACAGCAGGCATCTCAAACGTGCTGGCGGTGGCCGCAGCCCCACCCTCGCCGCCAATCAGCGCCAAGAAACGGTTCTGCATGGCGGTGATACCAAGCGTACCCAGCGCCGCGGAAACCTCATCGGCAGAAAACGCCGGGAAGGACGTCGCCTCAAAATCGAGCTCAACGGGCGCATCGGTGCGGATGGTCGCCACCTTGCGGCTCAGCAGGGCATCGTCGATGTGCGCACGCAGGTTCTCGCCCATCTTGCCCTTGACCTCGTCGGCATGCGCGATGACCTCGTCCAAGCTGCCGTACTGTGCGATGAGCGCGCTTGCCTTTTTGGGACCGATGCCCGGTACGCCGGGAATGTTGTCCGACGTGTCGCCCTTCAGGCCGTAAAAATCGGGCACGAGCGCCGGCGTAATGCCGTGATACAGGTCATCCACGCTCTCGGGCGTCATAATCGCTACGTCGGACAGGCCCTTGCGGGTCGAGACCACGTTGACGTGCTCGGTCACAAGCTGATACATGTCGCGGTCGCCGGTCACCAGCAGCATGTCGCAGCCTGCCTCCTCACCCAGGCGCGCCATGGTGCCCAGGATATCGTCGCCTTCCCAGCCCTCGGACTGCAGAATCGGCACGTTGAGCGCGGTGAGCAGCTCCTTAATCATGGGGAACTGCGCGTGCAGATCGGGGTCCATGGGCGGGCGCTGCGCCTTATACTGCGGCAGCATCTCCATGCGCACGCGCGGCTTGCCCTTATCAAACGCCACGACCACACCGTCGGGGTTAAAGGCATCGATCATCTTGAGAAACATGTTCAGAAAACCAAAGATCGCGTTGGTGGGGCGACCGTCCGGCGCGTTCATGGTCGGCGGCACGGCGTGGAAGGCGCGGTGCATGAGCGAGTTGCCGTCAATAACGGCAAAGGTGCGGCGCTTGTCAGACATATTGAATACCTCGCTTTGGGCTGGGCACGGTTTGCTCACACCAGTTTACACGCTCCCCGCCCCGCGACCACCGCACATCAAGCTCCCCTGCCGCCGCGAGCCCGCGCGTGATACGATGGCTCACGGTACATCAACCAGCACGATCGATCCGAAAGGAGCCTGCGTCATGGAGCGTCCCTGCGCATGGAAAAAGTACACGCCTCAGCAAGTCGAGGAGCTCGAGGAGCTTTGCCGTGGCTATAAGCAGTTTTTGAGCGAGAACAAGACCGAGCGCCTGTGCGTCAAGACCGGTATCAAGATGGCCGAGGAGGCGGGCTACGTCAATCTGGAGACCGTGATCGCCGAGGGCCGCGCGCTCAAGGCCGGCGACAAGGTGTACGCCGCCAACCACGGCAAGGACCTTATGCTCGTCAACCTGGGCACCACCCCGCTCGAGCAGGGCTTTAACATCCTGGGCGCCCACGTGGACTCGCCGCGCCTGGACCTTAAGCAGAATCCCGCCTTCGAGGCCGGCGACATGGCCTACCTCGACACGCACTACTACGGCGGCGTCAAGAGCTACCACTGGGTGGCCTCCCCGCTTGCACTTGTAGGCGTCATCTGCAAAAAGGACGGCACCACCGTCGACATCAACATCGGCGACAAGGCGGACGACCCGGTCTTTACCATCTCCGACCTGCTGATCCACCTCTCGAGCGAGCAGATGTCCAAGCCCGCCAAGGACGCCGTCGACGCCGAGATCCTTGACGTGATCGTGGGCGGCCGTCCCGTCAAGTTTGACGAGGACGACAAGGACGCCCCCAAGGAGCCCGTCAAGCAGATGTTCCTGGACATCCTCAAGGAGCAGTACGACGTCGAGGAGGAGGACTTCCTCTCCGCCGAGATCGAGGTCGTGCCCGCCGGCCCCGCCCGCGACATGGGCCTCGACCGCTCCATGATTCTGGGCTATGGCCACGACGACCGCGTCTGCGCCTACCCCTCCATGCTCGCCCAGATCAACGTCGCCAACGTGGAGCGCACGAGCATCACACTCATCGTCGACAAGGAGGAGATCGGTTCCGTGGGTGCCACCGGCATGACGAGCCGCTTCTTCGAGAACACCGTCGCCGAGATCATGATGCTCGCCGGCGAAGACAGCCCGCTTGCCCTGCGCCGTGCACTCGCCCGCAGTCGTATGCTCTCCTCCGACGTGTCCGCCGGCTTCGACCCGGGCTATGCCGGCAAGTTCGAGACCAAGAACGCCGCCTTCATGGGCCGCGGCCTGTGCTTTAACAAGTACACGGGCAGCCGCGGCAAGGGTGGCTCCAACGACGCCGACGCCGAGTACGTGGCCCTCGTCCGCGACATCATGGACGAGGCGGGCGTGGACTTCCAGACCTGCGAGCTCGGTCGCGTCAACGCGGGCGGCGGCGGCACCATCGCCTACATCATGGCCAAGTACGGCATGAACGTCATCGACTCCGGCGTTGCCGTCCTGTCCATGCACGCCCTGTGGGAGGTCGCCAACAAGGCCGATATCTACGAGGCCTATCGCGGCTACAAGGCCTTCATCGAGCGCGCGTAACCAACCCTTCATCAGTTGCGGTGAAATACAGACTAACCTGGCCCATAAACGGCCAAAACAGACCGTATTCCACCGCAACTTCCTTTTTGGCAGAGGAGAGTCCATGCTGCAGGTCGTCATTTCGCCCGCCAAGCAGATGCGCGCGGCCCAAGATGCTTTTGAAGTCCTGGGCATCCCACCCTTTGCGCGCGAGACGGCTCGCCTCCACCGCGCACTGCTAGATATCGAGCGGAATGAAGGCAGCGACAGCCTGCAGGCGCTATGGAACGTGAGTGACAAACTGCTGGGGCCTTGCCTCAACACCCTGCATGAGTTCGGGCCCATCCTGAAAAACGGCGATCTCGACAATCCCGCACTCGCCTGTCACCTCTCCCCTGCCGTCATGTCCTACCACGGCATTCAATACCAGAGCATGGCGCCCGAGGTGATGGATTCCGCGCAGCTCGCATGGCTGCAAAGCCACCTGTGGATCCTCTCTGGCCTCTACGGGTGCGTTCGCCCCTTTCATGCCGTGGAACCATATCGGCTGGAAATGGGCGCGAAGCTCGCCGTTGACGATGCCCCAGACCTCTACGCGTTTTGGAGCGACAAGCTCGCGCGGGCTATCGCCCCGGCAGGCTCAAACACCACGATCGTCAACCTCGCCAGCGTAGAGTACGCCAAAGCCGTTCTGCCCCATCTCGCGGGCGACGCCACGGTCGTCACGTGCCTCTTTGGCGAAGGCATCCGCAACGGCAAGCCCATCCAGCGCTCGACCGCCAGCAAAAAGGCACGTGGTTCCATGGTGCGCTGGATGGCAGAAAACAAGCTCGAGGATGTAAGCGGGCTCACCGCGTTTGACGTTGGTTATCGTCACTTTCCCGAGCTTTCAAATAAGAACACTTTGGTCTTCCTGAACGAACAGACCTTGTAGGACCACCGCTACTTTTGAATGTGCTGCCCAGGCACGGCGTCTATTCCGCCAAGCCGTCGGCTTTGGCAACTTCGTTTGTCGAGCCGTCCTGATAGGTAATCTTGACATGCTCCACCTCGGACACCGCAACACCCGTCGGGGGCTCCAAGCGCCATTCCGTCAGCGCGATATCCATAGTCGTAGGCACGTCGCCCTGATTCTTGAGCTTCACCGTCAGCGTTTTGAGCGCCGCATCATACGTCACGCGTTCGATTTCCTCACCAGGAATAGACCCACCGCTCAGCTGAAGCTGGACAAATCCATCGCGCGAATACCAATAGTCGCCCGGCGCGGCAACGGTATTGCCGCCCGTAACCTTCACTGTCATGATCGGCAGGGCATCGTCGGCCTCGAACTCCCATGCAGCGCCGCCGTGACCGCCAAACGTCCAGATACAAAAGGCAATCACCAGCACGGCAAGCACCGCAAAACCGATCGCGACAAGGCCATGGTGCGCACGGCTTTCCTCGGCCGATACATCCCATTGCGTCTCTCGATATAGATGCTTGTCTTCCATGTTCGCCTCCCCACAGGCACGCTCGTTAGGCCAATCGTACCCATTCGAGCTATACTTGAGCCCATTACATAAACGGGGAGCTTGCAGGACAGGACGGCAGGCTGAGACTGGGCGCGCCCGCCCTGACCCGCAAACCTGATATGGGTAATGCCAACGAAGGGAGCCGTGCCAATGAGCACACAGACCGAGCCCAAGCTCGTCACGCAAATCGACTTCGCCCGCGCCGGGCAGATCACGCCGCAGATGAAGGAAGTCGCCGAGCGCGAGCATCGCGACCCCGAGTACATCCGCGAGCGCGTGGCCGACGGCCGCATCGCCATTCCCGCCAACATCGTGCACATCAAAAAAGGCATGCGCGCCTTTGGTGTCGGCGAGGGCCTGTCTACTAAGGTCAACGTCAACCTGGGCATCTCGGGCGATAAAGCCGATGCCGCCGAGGAATGGAAGAAGGTCAAGATCGCCGAGGACTTTGGCGCCGACGCCATCATGGACCTTTCCAACTCGGGCAAGACGCGCCAGTTCCGCCAGCAGCTCATCGACGAGACGCCGCTCATGGTGGGCACCGTCCCCATGTACGACGCCATCGGCTACATGGAAAAGCCGCTGGTCAAGCTTACCAAGGATGACCTGTTCGAGGTCGTGCGCGCGCACGCCGAGGACGGCGTGGACTTTATGACCATCCACTGCGGCATCAACAAGTCGGTCACCAAGACCTTTAAGGAGACCGGCCGCTTGATGAACATCGTGAGCCGCGGCGGCTCGCTGCTGTTTGGCTGGATGGAGGTCACCGGCAACGAAAACCCCTTCTACGAGTACTTTGACGAGCTGCTCGAGATCTGCCACGAGTACGACGTGACGATTTCGCTCGGCGACTCCTGCCGCCCGGGCTGCCTCTACGACTCCAACGACGCCACCGAGACCGCCGAGATGATCGAGCTGGGCAAGCTGTGCAAGCGCGCTTGGGCCGCCGGCGTCCAAGTCATGGTCGAGGGCCCGGGTCACATGGCGCTCGACGAGATCGCCGCCAACATGAAACTGCAGAAGCGCCTGTGCCACAACGCCCCGTTCTATGTGCTCGGGCCGCTGGTGACCGATATCGGCGTGGGCTACGACCACATCACCGCCGCGATCGGTGGCGCTATCTCTGCCAGCTCTGGAGCCGACTTCCTGTGCTACGTAACGCCGGCCGAGCACCTGTGCCTGCCCAACGCGCAGGACGTGCTCGATGGCCTCATGGCCACCAAGATCGCCGCGCACGCCGCCGACATCGCCAAGAAGGTACCGCACGCCCGTGACATGGACGACAAGATGGGCCAGGCACGCCGCAAACTCGACTGGGACGCCATGTGGAAGTGCGCCCTCGACCCGGTCACGAGCCGCAAGCGCTACGAGGAATCCCCCGCCGCCACCGAGGGCACCTGCACCATGTGCGGCAAGATGTGCGCCGTTCGCACCGTCAACAAGGTGTTCGAAGGCACGACAATCGACCTCGGCATGGAGGACTAACGCGTCATCGGAGCCGCAATCGAACACAAGGTGCTCGTCAATTGTTGACGTGTGAACATTTGCTTATATTTACGTAAAGATTGCATCGCCCGCCCGGGTTCGACATAGAGTCGGCCCGGGCATCTTTATAATGCTGGCTTAAAGACCCATTTGATTCCGACCGAACAAGGGAGCAAACATGGATCGCAGTAAGGTACCTGCCGTCCTGTCCATCGCAGGATCCGATTCCAGCGGTGGCGCCGGCATTCAGGCCGACATCAAGACCATCACGGCGCACCGTCTGTATGCCGAGACGGCCATCACCGCCATCACCGCACAAAACACGCTCGGTGTCACCGCCGTGCAGAATATCTCCCCTGATATCGTCGCTGCGCAGATCGACGCCGTATTTGACGATATCCGCCCCAGCGCCGTCAAGATCGGCATGGTTTCCTCTGCCGAGATTATCGAGGTTATCGCCGACCGCCTGAGCGCCTGGAACGCGACAAACGTGGTCGTCGACCCCGTCATGGTAGCCACCTCGGGCGCACGGCTGATTGCCGAAGATGCCGCCGAGGCGCTCACCCGCCGCCTGTTCCCACTAGCAACCGTCATCACGCCCAATATTCCCGAGGCCATGGCCCTGCTTGACTACGAGGTCGACTCCGAGCGCACACAGCAAAATGCTGCCATGCTCCTCACCCGCCGCTTTGGTTGCGCATCCCTCGTTAAGGGTGGGCATCTTGTCAACGAGGCCAACGATGTATTGGCCGAACCCGCGCCACTCGATGACGAGGGCAACCATCTGGGCGATCCGCTCACCACGTGGTTCCGCCACAAGCGCATCGAGACCGACAACACACACGGCACCGGCTGCACGCTTTCGTCCGCCATCGCCTGCGCGCTGGCCCAGGGCATGGATCTTGCCGATGCCGTCAATGCGGGCAAGGCATACCTGACAGGCGCTCTGGCCGCCGGCCTGAACATGGGCAAAGGCTCCGGCCCTGTCAACCACATGTGGCAGTACTAAATAGCCAGTAACCTGCCAAAAAGAGACAGGCTATCTTGCACCAAAAACCGTCGCAACATTCGATGAAAATCGTGCAAACGCGAAAAATCATTAAATGTTGCGACGGTTTGATTTTAGATAGCGGTCGAGCAAAGGACCAGAGCGCCTATTCGTCGGCGAGTTGAATTCCCAACAAACCCGAGAGTGCCAGCGCCTGCTCGGCATTGACCGTCAAGCCACGCAACTCATGGTAATCGCCCGAAACAACGGGCGCTGCAAATGTACAGCGCGACACATCAACGCCGGAAAGCGACGTCTTGAACACATCAACACGCGTCAGGTCACAGCCATCCAGGCGTATCTGACCCAGCTTGGCACCCTGAAACGCAGCCTCTCTCAGACGTGTATCGCATGCTGTCATAGGGCCAATGCGTCCCTCCGAAAGGTTCGCATAGCTCAAATCGCACGATCCAAACGACACGCTCGACAGGCGCGCCTTGAGCAAGTTGAGTCCCGGTGCCGAGCAGTCAACGAAGTCACAGCGGCTGAGCCAGCAGCCTTCCATGTTGCAGCGGATAAAGCGGCAACCGCGAAACACCACGTCGCGAAACGTCGAGCCGCTCCAGTCAACGCTATCGAACTCGCAAGATCGGAACACAACGCCATCGAAGGTCGCGCCGTTCGCCACGTCGTAGGCAAGATCCAAATCCTCAAAAGCGGTATTGGAGACGAGCTCATCGCCCTCGGCAAAGAGGTCGATGAGCTCGTCCATGCCCATATGGCAGCCAATCCGTTCGTTTACCCGGGCAAAACCACCACAAAGGTGCCCGTCCCCTTTGCGGTGGCTTGGGGTCGCGCTACTCACCGAGCATCTCTTGGAGCTTGGCTGCCACGGCATGTCCCAAGCTCTCGTGGCTTTCGGGCATCATATGCAGATAGTCGATATCGCCCGGCTCGGCAAACTCGGCGGCATTCAAAAAGTCGCAGCCAAACTGCTCGGCCACGTGCGCATAGTACTCGCCAAAATGTTCAGATGCCTCGACGGAACGCTCGTCAAAATCGGTCATATATACATCGGCGATCTGCGTCTTGATCTTGATAGGAGCCATCAGCAGGATGCGCGGGCAAGGCGCAGCGTCGGTCCACGGAAACGCGCGGACGGCGCGAATCAGCGCCATGGCGCCACGGGCGATATCGGAAGCTGTCACGTTAAAGACCGTCTTACAGTCGTTGGTGCCCAGCATGATCACAATGGCGTCCAGCGGCTTATGAGCCTCGAGCAGCATCGGAAGCGCGCGAATGCCGTTGAGGTTAGTGTCCAGATGGCACATGTCGTCGCGTACCGTCGTGCGGCCGTTGAGGCCTTCTTCAATTACATGCCAGCCCTCGCCTAAGTCACGTTGGACCACGCCACACCAGCGCACATCCTGCGCATAGCGCACCGCGGTACCGTCGCGCATGCCCGCCGGATCGTAACCATAGGTGTTGCTGTCACCAAAGCACAGAACGTTTTTCATCGTAAGCTCCCCACTCAATAAAAAGCCGACAGGAGCAGCCTCTCCCGTCGGCTCGGTATATCGCATCACGAGCACCGTTTACAGGTACTTGCGCCAGTCGTCGTCATCCTCGTCATCCTCGGCAGCGGCCTGAGCCTGCTCGGCGGCACGGGCGGCTGCGGCGCGGGCGGCAACCTGAGCATAGGACTCCTCGTTTCGCTCGGGGAAGTTTGCCAGCACGTGCTCGAATTTGGCGAAGTCCTCGTCCCAGCGCGTAGAGGGCACGGCAAAGAAGACCTGCTTGACCTTGAAGTCGCCCGATGCGAGCTCCTTGCGGAAGAGCTCGGCCGCGGCCTCGGCATCAAAGCCGTTGTTGTCGCAGCCCCATGCGCCCAGCACGAGCTTCTCGCGACCCAACTCGTCGCAGATGGCGAGCACAAAGCGGATGCGGTCGTGCAGGGCATCCAGCAGAGCATCGTCGCTCACGCGATACTCCTGGCGGGCGCGCCTAACGTTGGGCGCGGCGGCCACGATCACGTCGGCGTATGCATGCACGTGGTTGCGGTCGAAGCGCACCGCAGGCACCACTAGGGCACGGTTACGATAGAGCTCGCAGTTGATGTTGCGGCGACGGTTCTCGCCGTACCACTTACGCTGCCTATCGAGAACGTTGTACAGATACGAATCGGCGCACAGCGTGGCCTCCTGGCCCAGATAACCCTGAATATATCCACCGCCCGGATTGGTAAACGAGGCAAAGGCGAGCACGGCCATGTCGCAGAACTGCGCATAGCCGCGACCGTTATCGAGGATTGCCTGCGTGGCGGAGGCATCAAGCACAGTGACCTCGGGCAGGACCGGAGCGGGCTCCTCAGCAGGCGCGGACTCAGCTTCGGCGATTTCCTCGGCAGGCTCCTCGACGGGCTCGGGCGCCGCCTCGGTCTCGGGCGCTGCCTCGACCTCTGCAGTCTCCGCGTTCTCGACGTCCTCGGCGACCTGCTCTTCGGGGGCCACAGCAGTCTGAACCTTGGCCTTCATCGCCGCGACAAAGCCGGCAGGCATGCCGTCAAACTCGCGAACACCAGCAAGCGAACGCTCGATATCCTTGGCGCAGGCCTCGGACACAGTCATCACATGGCGCTCGGCGGCCTTGGCACGGGCCTCGCGCTTGGGATTGGGCTGACCCGCTCGGTTGGACCTGCGGTTACGGTTCCTGTTGTCGACGTCTGCCATAAGTGGTCACCTTTCCTGTCGCTGCCGCTATCGGCTTTTCCCATCCATGATACCCCGCCGCGCACAAAAAAGACGGCCCCGAAGGACCGCCTTTCGCATCGTTTTACCGTGTCCGGCAGGAAGCATCGCAATGCCGCGCTTTAATCGCGACGGCCGAGGATGTTCAGAATGCGCAGGAACACGTTGATGATGTCCACGAACAGGTTGGATGCCATGAGCACGGCGTTGGGCAGCGTGGGCGGCACCGTCGTTGCCACATAGGTGTCGTAGCCGATGAAGCCGGCGAACACCACGATCACGATCAGGTCGGTGATGGACTGCGAAACGCCCATGAACATCAGCACGATCTCGACCAGAATCGTGGCAAGCAGGATGCCAAAACCAATGCCATACACACGCTGGAAGAACTTGGGGAAGGTCACGCCCAGCGCACCAAAGACAAAGGTGATGGCGGCCGTGGCGATAAAGGCGGTGTTAATGGTAGGCAGGTCGTAGTTGGCAAGACCAAACGACGCCGTCAGGCCAAAGGTGCTCGCAAAGACCACGTAGCCCACGAGTGACAGGCCCACGGACTGTTTGCTGGCAGCAGCCGACATCATGACCATGCCGACGATGGTCAAAATAAATGAGCCAAAGACCAGCGGCAAAGCGGCGCCGCTCATCATCATGCGCGCAAACGACATGGTGCTCGTAAAGTAAGCACCGGCGCCCATGGCGCAAAAGCCCAAAAAGATCAGAGCAGACATGACAAGGTTGTACGCGCGCGGCGACATCTCCTTGGCACGGCTTGCGCCGGTCTCGATGGGGCCATTCTGATAGCCCTGGATATCGTTCATAATTTCGTCCTTTCAAAAAGCACCGCGACGGCGCCGTAGCTGACAAGTTTCCTGCCATTGTACCCGAACGCCACGCGTTCTTACCTGCGGCGCTCGCTCTCGAGTGTTCGGTCGAACGCCCACACCCACCAACGCATCACGTGTGCCTGCGAGCCGTCCGCCCGCTCGCGCGTCTGGTCCTCCAGATACAACTCGGTCGCGTGCCCGCCAAAACGCACCTTATAGGTTGCCGTACGAATGCCGTGAACCGTCAGGCCAAACCCAGTGGTCGAGACAATCTCGTCAATCGTAAAGCAACGACCGTCGACCCAGCAGACGGTGACCGGCACGACCTGTCCGCCCGCGAGGATGCGAGCCACGACGTCCACATACTGCTTGTGCACGCGCCGAGTTTTGCCATCTGTCTGTCGATATTCCATGCCTCCTATTATCGAACGCATGTTTGCATGTTGTAAAGCGAACAGGCTGTGGTTTTGGGGTGTCGGAGCGATCGCATGTGTCCGCATGGTGTGTTAGCAAAAAGAACACCCACGGTCAACAGGGCTAATATTCATTTTTAGTGCCAAAAAATTCACTGCTCCCATCAGAACTCGGTAAAGAAACCCGCAGGAGGTGATACGATTTATCATGTTTCTGTAACGTGCCTGCAAACTTCGAGAAAGCCCATATATGGACGTAACGTTCTCAACCTTCCTCGGCCAACTTGTGTCGAACCCAGTCCTTGCCGTCACCGTGATCCTCGCGCTCGGCGCCATCTTCGTCAATGGATGGACCGACGCACCCAACGCCATCGCGACCTGCGTCACTACGCGTTGCATGCCCGCCCGCGCCGCTATTCTCATGAGTGCCGCATTCAACTTCCTTGGCGTGCTCATCATGACGCACTTTAACGCGAGCGTCGCCAACACCATCTCCCATATTGTCGACTTTGGCGGAAACAGCACCATGGCGCTCGCCTGTCTGTGCGCGGCGCTGTTCTCCATCGTCGTCTACGGCGCCACAGCGTCGCGTTTTGGCATCCCCACCTCGCAAAGCCACAGCCTTATCGCCGGCCTGACCGGTGCCGCCATCGCCCTCGGCGGTGCGAGCAGCGTCAACGTCCACGAGTGGATGAAGGTCATCTACGGCCTGGCGCTCTCCATCGGTCTGGGCTTTGTCATGGGCTGGGTCCTGTGCAAGCTCGTCTCGATTCTTTTCGCCGCCGCCAACAGGCGACGTGCCAATGTCTTCTTTAAATACGCTCAGATCGCGAGCGCTGCGGCCATGAGCTTTATGCACGGCGCGCAGGATGGACAGAAGTTCATCGGCGTGCTCTTTTTAGGCGTGGCCTTTGCCAGCGGCCAGACGAGCGTCGGCGATGCCGGCATCCCCATCTGGATTATGCTGCTATGCTCGGCCACCATGGGCATCGGCACCAGCGTGGGCGGCGAGCGCATCATCAAGTCCGTTGGCCAGAGCATGGTCAAGCTCGAAAAGTACCAGGGCTTCTCCGCCGACCTGGCGGGCGCCGCGAACCTGCTGCTTGCCACCCTTACCGGCATCCCCGTGTCCTCCACGCACATCAAGACCTGCGCCATCATGGGCGTCGGTGCCGTCAAACGCCTCTCGGCCATCAACTTCGGCGTCGTCAAGGACATGATGTTCACCTGGTTCTTCACCTTCCCCGCCTGCGGACTCATCAGCTTTGTCATGGCCAAGCTGTTCATGATGTTCCTCTAGTCAAACCGAACGTCCATCCGGACCGTAACACCTCGCCCACCCGTCTTCGCCTCGAAAGGACCCACTCATGGCAAAGAAACCCGATTCGTTCTACTTTGACAACTACGTCGCCTGCGCCGACCTCGCCGTCCAGGCCGCCGAGCTGCTTACCAAGATTTTCGAGAACTTCGATCCCGCAAAGATTCACGATATGCTCGACAAGATGCATGCGATCGAGCATGCGGCCGACAAGAAGCACCATGAGCTTGAGGACGCCCTGCTCACCGCCTTTATCACCCCGCTTGAGCGCGAGGATCTGGACCTGATGAGCTGCTCGCTCGACACCGTGCTCGACCGCATCGAGGGCGTCGTGCAGCGCGTCTACTTCACCAACATCCAGAGCATCCATCCCGATGCCATCGTGATCGCCCACAAGGTGACCGACGCCTGCCGCGCCATGAAAGACCTGATGGTCGAACTGCCTAACTACCGCAAGTCCAAAACGCTGCGCGAGCTCGTCATCCAGATCAACACCATCGAGTCCGAGGCCGACGAGCTCTATATCAACGCCATGCGTAACCTGCACGTTAACGGCAAGGACCCGCTCGAGGTCATCGCTTGGCGTGACGTGTACGCCTTCCTGGAGTACTGCGCCGACTGCTGCGAGAATGTGGCCGATGTCGTGGATTCGATTGTCATGAAGAACAGTTAATTAGGGGTACGTGTCCCGGCGGCGAAGGGCCGGCCACGGTTTGCTTTCTCACTCCGGCTGCGTAGCAGAGTCGTTCGAAAGTAAACCGTGGCCGGCCCTTCGCCTTACGTACCACCATTGGGAACCTTGGCTGATACTTTGAAAGCGATGGGGCCTTTGTTGACAGGACCTTGGGGCCCGATTGGAAACTTTGGGACCGCCTTAAACGTTTGGTTGGGCAGGGCTTTGGGTACCCTTTGGTTTACTTTGGATTGATTCGCTGACTTTGGAGGGTTTGGTTATGTCGTATTTGGATCTGGCTCGGTCTCGGTATTCTTGTCGCGAGTTTGAGGATCGTTCTGTTGAGCGGGCTGTGGTGGATGCCGTTGTTGAGGCTGGGCGTATTGCCCCTTCTGCTTGTAATAATCATCCAACCCGTGTGATGGTGTTGGATACGCCCGAGTTGTTGGAGAAGGCTGCTGCTTGTCAGCCTCGGTTTGCTCGTGATGGGTCTATCTTTGGAGCTCCGCTTGTCTTCCTTATTTGCAGCGTTACCGATGATGCTTGGGTGCGCCCGTATGACCAGATGAATTCCAGTGAAATCGATACGTCCATCGTGTGCGACCAGATGATGATGGAGGCCACCGAGCAGGGCCTGGGAACGTGCTGGGTATGCCATTTTAAGCCTGAGGTGGCACAGGAGCAGTTCAATCTGCCCAAGGGCGTCTATCCCTATCACATGCTCGTCTGTGGCTATCCCGCCGACCACATCGCCGATCCCGAGCATCGCGAGGCCCGCACTATTCCCCTCTCCAACTTTCTCCTCAAGTAGTTTTTAGACATACCTTAAAATCTACCTTTTACCACGCGCCCTTCGCCGAGTTCTGTCCTATCGCATGCAGAGCTCGGCGTTTTGTTTCCCAACCCGTATACAGCCACAAAAAAGGAGCCCGCAGGTGCGAGCTCCTCTTAAGGACACTAGATTGTAGCTCTGATGCTAGTCCAGGTCGTCGGCGGCAAAGTTGTCGATCGGGGCGAAGGGATCGGCCACGGGGACAACCGGGTCAGCGACGGGCAGCGGCTCGGCGGGAACAGTCACCGCAGGAGAAGCGGCAGAACCGACCGGCGTGGAGGCCATGAGGTCGGCCGGGAAGGAGTTCTGGGCATCGTCCATGAAGTGCTGGATGAGCTTGAGGTACTCGGCCTTGAACTCCTCGCGGGAAGCCTTGAGACGATCGATTTCCTCGAGCTCGGCCTGCTTCTCGGTCAGAGCCTGGCGGATAACCTCGCGTGCCTTAGCGTCAGCCTCGTTGCGGATACGCTCAGCGTTCTCGTTGGCATCGTTGACGATGGTCTCAGCGGTCTGCTGGGCAGCGATCAGGGCAGCGGAAATCTGGCGCTCCTGAGCGGAGAAGTCAGGGGCGGGAGCAGCCACGGGGGCGGCAGGAACGGCTTGGGCGGTGGCATCCTGAGCCTGGGCAAGCTGAGCCTGCGCATCGGCAAGCTGCTGCTCGGTAGCAGTCAGGCGACCCTTAAGGTCGACGATCTTAGCGAGCATAGCGTCAACCTCGGAGGACAGCGTCTCCAAGAAGACGTCGACCTCGGCGGGATCGTAGCCACGCTTGGCCTCAGAGAAAGTCTGAGCCTGGATGTCTGCAGGGGTAATAGCCATAACAAGTCTCCTTTTTCATCGCCTCGGCGCTACACGCCCGACGTAAGTTACTAAGTCAGTTCTATACGAGTATACCTATAAGAAGCTGCAGAACCAGCCTCTGCACCAACTGCAACGCAATAATCGCAACGACCGGCGAAAAATCGATACCGCCCATCGGCGGGATGAAACGACGGAACAGGTTGAGCCACGGACCGCACACGCTATCGAGCACCGCAGCAATATCCTGAAGCAAACCACCCTGCTTCATGGGAATCCACGTCATAAAGCAGTAGACGACAATGAGCGTGGAATAGAAGTTGAACAGCGTGTTGACCAGCTGGACGATAGTGTAGATGTTGATGGGAATCTCCTCGTCTTGTCTTTACTTAAGGTAGCCGTCGGCACGAAGCTTCTTGAGATCGGAATCTTTGACCTCGCAACCGGCGGGCAGCACCATGAACACGCGGTCGCCTACCTCCTTGACCGTGGCGCCCAGACCGCAGGCAAAGCCGTAAGAGAAGTCCAAGACGCGCTTGGCAACTTCGGTGCGTACGCCCACAAAAATCAGTGCGACAGGCTGCTTGGTGCGAACGCGGCGCACCACGGTCTCCACGTCGTCATAGCTCTCGGGGCGCAGGACATAGGCCGGCAGCTGCGGCGTGGCGTTGATGATATTGCTCGCATAGGCCGAGGCATCGCTCGGTGCAGGCGCGGGTGCAGCGGCGGCACGGGCGCGGGTGTTCTCGGCGTAGCTCGACGGCGTGTCATAGGCACCAGGACGATAACCGCTCGCAACACTGTCCTGCGAGCGCGAAGGCGGGTTATACGTCGTGGCATGGCGGGAGTCATCGCCGACCAGCTGACCGGAGCGCGTATACACGGCAACCGACTCAGCTTCACCACGGCGCGTCTGACCAAGCAGGCCGTTGCTCGGCTCGTCTTGGGTGTAGAAGCCCTCGCCCGAAGCACCGCTGTAGCCGTTGCCCTGATAACCATCGTCATAGCCGTCATCGTAGCCGTAGTCGTCGTCCTGGCCATAACCCTGGTCGTAACCCTGCTGGCCGCCCAGGTGCATCTTATTTTTAATCTCGTCAAGGAAGCCCATGGTTGTGTCCTCTCGCGGTTTAGTGCAGGCGCCCCGATAATCAGTGCGCACTTCAGAGCCTTATTTTACTGCAAACTCCGGGCTAAATACTACCCTGCCCAGGCGAACGAGCGTAGAGCCCTCCTCAAGGGCAGGCTCAAAGTCCTCGCTCATGCCGCAGGAAAGCTCAGGCAGGTTCAAATCGGGATGCGCCGCCTCCAGCTCATCCCTCAGCTCACGAAGCCCCGCAAAGGTGCGGCGTGCCACATCCTTATTCCCCCGGGGCGCCATAGTCATAAGCCCCTGCACGCAAATTCCCTCGAGCTCCGCAAGCTCACCCGCGGCGGCGCGAATCTCATCGGGCGAAAAGCCTCCCTTCGACTCCTCACCACTCACATTGACCTCAATGAGCACGCGCTGGGGGCCGGCGAGCTCGCCTGCCTCAATCTTGCGGACAGCACGGCTCGAGATCGCCTGTGCCAGATGCAGCGAACCCACCGAGTGAATCAGCTCGGCTGAGCCCAGCACCGCATTGATCTTATTGGTCTGCAGGTTGCCGATCATATCGAAGCGCACCTCGGGCAGCTCCGGATGCTCCGCCAGACCCGTGAGCTTGCGAACCAGCTCCTGCGGGCGGTTCTCGGCAAAATGGCGATACCCCGCCTGGATGGCAGCAACAGTCTCATCGACACCAACGGTCTTGGACACGGCAATGAGGCGCGCGGCGTCGTGGGGGCGGCCCGCGCGATCGAGCGCCGCATAAAAACGTTCCAGAATCTGCTCGCGGCGAGCGCGCATCAAGTCCAAATAGTTATCCATTGCCAAT
Source organism: uncultured Collinsella sp. (assembly GCA_958371715.1). Taxonomy (GTDB): domain Bacteria; phylum Actinomycetota; class Coriobacteriia; order Coriobacteriales; family Coriobacteriaceae; genus Collinsella. The sequence continues at coordinate 24,301 of CATXLW010000018.1, read as the reverse complement.
CGCCTCCGCTGACAGCCAAACAAGTAGTCCCATGCTAACGCAAGAGCGCGGCCCCGCATGTGCAAGGCCGCGCTCACTTAGGTATTTACAATCTTTCGACGAACGGGGTTACTTACTCCTCGTCGTCCTCGCCATCGTCCTCATCCTCAAGATGATCGAGCAGGTAGCGAAGACCCTCGCTGACCTCGTTAACGGGCACCTTGGCAACGTAGCGTGCATCGACGGCGGGCCTCATGATAACACCCTCGCCCGAAGGCACGCGCATGCTCTCGAGCTCATCCTCATCAGTGCAGGCGATATCACCGGCAGTCATACGCTGTCCGGTCAACAGGAAGGTCAGACGGCAGGCGGCATCGATGGAAATCGAGGCGATGCGATCGAGATAGCGCGATACCATGATGGCGCGGCGCAGGTCGTCATAGTTGCTGTCGTCGTCCATAAAATCGCCCGTGTCCATGCGGTTAAAGGTGCGGAAGAACTTCTCGTAGGCGGCGTGCACTGGCTCGTCCTCGACGGCCAAGTTGCAGATGATGGACATGTCGTTGGTGACGAGCGCAGAAAGCGAAGAGCCCAGCACCTGGTAGACGGCCTCAGCCTCGGCCTCGACCGTGCCGACAAGCTCCTTGGGCAGCGAGATGTCGGCCTTGATCATATGACGCGTGGCGCGGCAAATCTGGCGAACCTTATCGGTCATGCGCTGCAGGTTAAAGTCGACGTAGATGATCGTCTGCAGCAAGCGGAAGTCGGAGGCGACCGGTGACTGCGTGGCAATCAGGTTGTAGCAGACGGCCTCCAGGTTGGCGCAGCGTGCGTCAATCGAAAGCGTGCGCTTCTTGGTCTTGGTGGCGAGCTTGCGGTCGTCGGTCACATAGGCCTTCACGGCATCGTGGAGGGCCAGATCGACGGCCTCGTAGATGCTCAGCATCTCGTGACGGGCCTCGATGAGCTGACGGGAAAACAGTTTGCGCATGGTTCACTCCAATCAGTTGGGTGCGGTCATGCCGCCCGCACAGTGAATACGCACCGGACCAGATCCGATCGGCTTGGGACTAGTCGCACCGATCAGCCAAAGCGGCCGGTGATATAGTCTTCCGTCCGCGAGTCCACCGGGCTGGTGAAGATCGCGTCGGTTTGACCATACTCGATGAGCGTAGCGGGCTCGCCGGCAACTTCCTGCAAGAAGAATGCGGTGTAGTCGCTAATGCGAGCTGCCTGCTGCATTGAATGCGTGACGATGATGATCGTCATCTCGGGCGCCAGCTCGGCCATCAGATCCTCGACCTTAGAGACGGACGTGGGGTCGATGGCGGAGCAGGGCTCGTCCATCAGAAGGACATCGGGTTGCACCGCAAGCACGCGCGCGATGCACAGACGCTGCTGCTGACCGCCCGAGAGCGCCAAACCATCCTTGTTGAGCTGATTGGATACCTCTTTCCAGAGGTTGGCGCGCTTGAGCGATTCTTCCACGATGTCATCGAGGTCACTTTTGCTAGTCACGCCCTGCAGACGAGGGCCAAAGGCGACATTCTCGTAGATGGATTTGGGAAACGGGTTGGGCTGCTGAAAGATCATGCCCACGCGACGACGGAGATCGACCGGATCGACACCCTCGGCATAGATACCGTTGCCGTCGAGCGTCATGGTGCCCTCGACGCGCGTGCCCTCAATCAGGTCATTCATGCGGTTGATGCAGCGCAAAAACGTCGACTTGCCGCAGCCCGAAGGGCCAATGAAGGAGGTGATGGCGTTTTTGGCGATGTTGAGGTCAAGCCCCGTCAGCGCATGAAAGTCACCGTACCAAAAGTTGAAATCCTTGGCCGTAATGGCCGCTTGCTCCAACGCGGGAGCGGACTGATAAACGGACATGGGACTCCTTAACTAGCGACGCTTGCGCGACAGGAAGCGCGCAAACAGGTTGAAGGCCAAAATGATCACCATCAGCAAGAGCGCGGTGCCGTAGGCTGCGTTCATGTTGATGCCGTCGTTGGCAAGCAGGTACAGGTGAACGGTCATGGGACGGCCGGAATCGAGCGGCGAAATAGGTAGATTGATGGCCTGGCCCATGGTGTAGAGCACCACGGCGGTCTCGCCGATGGCACGGCCGATGGCAAGGACGATGCCCGTGGCAATGCGGCCAAAGGCCGAAGGAAGCACGATCTTGGAGACGACCTGCCACTTGGTAGCGCCCAGGCCGTACGCGCCCCAACGGATATAGCGCGGAACGGCGCGAATGGCTTCTTCGGTGGTGCGCATGACGATGGGAAGCATCAAGAGCGCGAGCGCCAGAGCGGCCGAGACCATCGAAAGGCCCAGGCCCATAGCCTCGACAAACAAGGCGTAGCCAAACAGGCCCATAACGATGGAGGGCACCGAGGCCAAAGCGTCAGCAGCGTAGCGAATGAGCTCGACGACCTTGCCCTGCTTGGCGTACTCGGCCAGATAGACGGCTGCCAGCACAGCGATCGGCGTGCAGATAAGCATGGCGAGCGCCGTCACGTAGACGGTCGAGACGATCGTGGGCCAAATTCCGCCCTCGGCGTTGACGCCCTGGGGCCAACCGAAGATAAAGTCGAGCGAGATGTGTGGCAGGCCGTTGATGACCACGTAGGCGATGATAGCGACCAGCACCAGCGTGGTGATGTAGGCAGCGGCACGAAACACGCCAAGCATGATCTTGTTGGACAGGTCCTTGTTGATGCGGCCCTTCTTGCCGTGGGAAAGGGCACGCTTGATGCGCTCGCGCGACGAGGTCGTATCGACCGTCGTGTCAACGGAATCGGACATAGCCTACCCCCTCTTCTTCTTGGAAATCAGACGAACGATACCCACCAGCGTGGCGGAGATGATAAACAGGACCACACCCATGCCGAACAGCGCCGAGCGGTGCAGACCCGAGGAATAGCTCATGTCGAGCGCAATCTGGCTCGTGAGCGTCGAGATGGGGCTCGCAATGCTGTCGGGAATAACCGGGGCGTTACCTACGACCATGAGCACGGCCATGGTCTCGCCGATGGCACGGCCCATACCCAGCACGATGGCATCAACGATACCCAGCTTCGCGGCAGGTAGCACGACCTTATAGATGGTCTGCCACTTTGTGGCGCCCATGGCATACGATGCCTCGCGAATGCCCATGGGAATGGAATTGAGAGCATCGATGGTGAGCGTGGTGATGGTAGGGACGATCATGATGGCGAGCACAAACCACGCCGTCAGCGCACCAAAACCAAGGCCGCCGGTCAGTTGTGCGATAAACGGGCGGATGATGATCATGCCAAAGAAGCCGTAGATGATGGAGGGTATGCCCGCCAGCAGGTCAACGGCGGGGCTGATGAGCTTGCGCACGCGCTTGCTGGCAATCTCGACCAGGTAAACGGCCGTACCCACGCCCAGCGGCACGCCCATGGCGAGCGCACCGACGGTCACCAGACCCGAGCCAGCAAGCAGCGACAAGATGCCGTAGTGGCCCTCGGAAGGCGCCCACGTAAAGCTAAAGAAGTCAGCCAGACCGATGTCAGTAAAGACGGGCAGCGCCGAGTACGTGGTAAAGACAAAAATCAGGATGACGGTAACGACCGCCAAGAACGCGCAGGCAAAGAAGATCCACTGCAGCGCCTTCTCCTTGATATAGGTACTGCGCGATACGAGCGCCAGCTCGCGCTTCTTGGGCGTCTGAACATTCTGCTCAGTCTGGGAGTTTTCCTGTGCTTCCATGCTACTCACTCCCCTTCTCGTCGTTGGTGACGGGAATAAAGCCCGCCTCGCGAATCTGCTTGTCCATCTTTTCGGACGTCACGTAGTCGATGTAATCCTGCGCTTGCTGCGAAGGCGTTCCCTTCACAAAGAAATAGAGGTCGCGGGAGATGGGATAACCGCCACTCGCGACTGTCTTCTCGGACGCCTCGACGTGATTAACCGAGACGGCCTTGACCGAAGTCTTGGCGTTGAGGCTCTCGACAAAACCCAGCGAGATGTAGCCAATAGCACCGCGAGAGCGAGACACGACATCGCGTACCTGGCCCGTGCCCGAAAGAACGGCCGAGCGGCGATCGAACGGCGTGCCGTCCATCACGATGGTACGGAAGGCCTCACGCGTGCCGGACGCCTCATCTCGGTTGATAACCTGAATCCTCAGGTCCTCGCCACCGACTTCTTTCCAGTTGGTGATCTTGCCGGCGTAAATATCGCGGAGCTGCTCGGTCGAGAGGTTATCGACCGGGTTATCGTCGTTCACGATGACCGCGATACCGTCGTGGGCAATGACGATGGGAGTCAGGCCCAGATCCTGTTCGTCGGCATTGAGTCCACGGGAGGAGCTGGCGATAGCGGCCGTGCCGGCGCTGACGGCCTCGATGCCAGCAGAAGAACCCAAACCGGAAACGAGCACGTCGATGCCGGTCTCCTCCTTAAAGCCCTCGGCCGCAATCTCGGCGATAGGAAGGCAGGTCGTGGAGCCAGCGACGGTAATGGAAGAGGTAGAAGATCCCGAAGAACAGGCGCACAGCGTAAGCGTAAGCACAGCGGCGCTCAGGACCGATACGATCTTTCTCATAGCATCACGCCGATCGCAGCATGGCGCCCACAGGTGCCGCCCTCGTTACGGTAGGAATAAAAGCGGTCGTTCTGACGCACGGTCGAAAGCTGGGTATCCACGATATTATCCGCGTCGACACCGACATCTACCAGCGCCTCGCGAATGGCAGCGGAAAGATCGAGCATGCGAGAGGTACTCGCATCGATGCAAGAGAACTCGGCGGCAAAGCGATCCATGAGTTCCTGGGATACCTCATATTCGTCACCCAAGATATGGGGGCCGATATAGGCGGAAACGCCGCTCGCATCGCAACCGGCAGCATCGCAAAGCGCCTGGCACGCCTTGGCGGAAATGCGTGCAATCGTGCCCTTCCAACCGGAGTGCACCACGGCAAATCCGCCAGGGGCCACCAGCACCACGGGAACGCAGTCGGCAAAGCAGAGCAGCACGGGTACGTTATGCGCCGTACAGACGATGGCATCGCAGCCCTCGGCAATCTGCTCGCGGACGTCCTCAAGGTCATCGGCGCCGTTCGAGGTCACCGCAACGATATGGTCACCATGGACCTGATTGGGAACGAGCAGGTTGTGCTCGCACTCGGCGGCACCCATAGCCTCGAGCGCGCGACGACGATTTTCTTGAACAGCAAAGGGATCATCGCCAACATGCGAGCCCAAGTTGAGTGAGGAGTACGCATCTTCGGAAACACCACCGGCGCGCTCGGTGAAGGCAAAGCGAACATCGGATGTCGCGCCTTCCACCAACGTAACTCCATCATGGTCGACACGCGAAACTTTGTCCGCACGTGCTGCCATACTAAAGCCTCCTAATAACACAAGTACCGCGGCATCGCCGCTACAGCCAGCGTTTATACGGCTGTCATACTTCTCTAAAAGGATACCTGCTGCGCTGGAGGCAATCGTAAAGGGAACGTAAAGAGATTGGAGGTTCTAGTTTACAAAGTCGAAATAAAAAGGGCGCGTCCATACGGACACGCCCCTGTGCACAACAATGCAAAGAACGACTTAGAAGCTGCCGCGCTTCAGGAAGTCGGGAAGCTCGAACTGGTCGTTGCCAAAGTTGGGCAGCTCGGTGCCACCGACGTTGCGGGTCGGAGCGGCCTGAGCCGGGCTGGTGGCCGGAGCGGTGCGCTGCGGCTCAGCGGAGGCAGCGGCCTTGCTCTGAGACTGCTGAGCAGCAAAGAGCTCGTCCTGACGGTTGACGTTGGAGTCGGAGAAGCCCGTAGCGATGACGGTGATACGCACCTGATCGCCCAGGGACTCGTCGACAACGGTACCGAAGATGATGTTGGCCTCGGGGTCGACGGCGTTGGCGACAACGTCGGCGGCGTCGCTGATCTCCTGGATGCCCAGGTCCTTGGAACCGGCGATGGAGAGCAGCACGCGTGTGGCACCATCGATGGAGCTCTCGAGCAGCGGGCTGGAGATGGCCTGCTGGGCTGCGTCGACGGCACGGGTATCCCCAGAAGAGGTACCGATACCCATCATGGCGGTACCGGCCTGCTTCATGATGGTCTTAACATCGGCGAAGTCCAGGTTGATGATACCGGGGACGGTGATGAGGTCGGTGATGCCCTGGGTGCCCTGGGAAAGGACGCCATCAGCAATCGCGAAGGCCTCGAGCATGGTGGTCTTCTTCTCGGCGATGTCGAGCAGCTTATCGTTAGGGATGACAATCATGGTGTCGACGCAATCGGAGAGGGTCTTAATGCCCTCCTCGGCGCTCTTCTTGCGCTTGCGGCCCTCGAAGGTGAAGGGCTTGGTCACGACGGCGACGGTCAGTGCACCGACCTCGTTCATCGCGATATCGGCAACGATGGGAGCAGCGCCGGTACCGGTGCCACCGCCCTCGCCGCAGGTGATGAACACCATGTCGGCACCAGCAAGCGCCTCGGCAATGTCGTCGCGGGACTCATCGGCAGCCTTGCGGCCAACCTCGGGGTTGGCGCCGGCGCCCAGGCCGCGGGTAAGGTCGGTGCCGATGTGCACCTTGATATCGGCATCAGAGATCGCGAGTGCCTGAGCATCGGTGTTGATGGCAACAAACTCGACGCCGCGGATGCCCTCTTCGATCATTCGATTGACCGCGTTGGTACCGCCGCCGCCGACGCCGACCACCTTAATGACGGCAAGGTAGTTGTTGATCTCTGTCTCGTGCATGTCGGTCCTCCGAACAAAGGTTATAGCCATAGCATGGGTCGACCCCTGCGCACATTAACCTTCAGGTTGAAAGTAAATGCAAAGGTAAACCGTATTATGTTTGCACATTATGAACGTATCAGTCAAATAATTGACCGTGAAAACCAAACAAACCAGATAAACGGCGTGGTATGGCCCCTCAACAAAGTAACAACCAGCGCTACGAGGTCGGAGCATTCCTAAATGTGTAGTTGCCCGGAGAGCGCACATTGATATACGTTACGCCCTCTACCTGCGAAAGCAACTTGGTGACTACGCGTTCTTTCTTGGCGATATCGTTCGAATCGCCCAGCGACACCTCAATGCCGTTATTGAGGTTTGCCGAGATGGCTTCGACCGAAGGCGTGGAAATATCCTTGACTTGTCCCAAGAACTCGCTCGAAAAACCACGCACATAATCCAGGCCGGCCTTAACGGCTTTGGAGTTCACCGCCTGGCCGGAAACCGGAGCGACATCCGCCGAGACATCAGTCAACAGCACCGCGCCATAATGCTTAGCGAGCGCCAGCGCGGCATCGATTCCGGTCAAGGTATTTGAGCCCTGCCCTGTCGTGATGACGTTGCCCTGGTCGTCCACTTCGACCGACGTCGACAGTGGGGCGATCCAGGTGTCATCATCCCCGATGGCCCAGGCAAGGTCATCGGAGCTGATATAGGCAATTGCGATGACCTTGCGCTCCATAGGCGTAATGATGAGCGTATGCGGGAACTGACGCTGGACATCCACGCCCGAGACCCACGGGTTCTGCTTGAGATCCTCGGTAATCTGGTCGGGATCGACGTTAAAAAGCGACGTTCCCTCGGGCAAATCGATCAGCTGGATAGCATCGTGCTTCGTCACATGCTCGCTGCCTTGAATCTGAATATCAGTGGCGGTAAACAATCCAGAGTTAATCACCACGATGGCAACGACGACGAGCACGGCCAAGACGGCCAGAACGCCGCCCACGATTTTGCCTTTGCCTGTAACGACAGAAGCGGCGTCTGATGTTTTATTTACCATCGCCCCAAGTGAAGACAACGGGTTGACGCTTTTTTTACCCGAAGGCTTCTTGACGGTAACCGGGACCGATGTCAGCGAGCGCGGTTTCGATGCGCCCAGCGTGCGACCTGGACGCGGCGCTTTAGTTCCCGTCGAGGGCTTAGGAGTTGCCATGGGACGGGCAGGTTTGGCGCCCATAACAGGCTTTGACGTCACCGAGGGACGCGAGGACTTTTTTGCGGCCGGACGATTACCGAGCTGCGAGCCGACGACCGGACGACTGGTCTGTCGAGCATGCCCGACAGACTTAGAATGCGCGACGGTATTGCGTTGAGGTTTGGCAGGCGCGCCGGAACGCCCTCCGGCGCGGCGGAAGGTGGGTTTCGATGCTCTAGAAGCCGAGGAATTTAACTTCCGGTCTGAGCTCGATGCCATACGCCTCCCTCACCTTTCCGTGCACATGTCTGATAACCGCGGCAACGTCATCGGCCGAGGCAGTTCCGTTATTAACGATAAAATTAGCGTGAACGGGCGAAACTTCCGCGCCGCCAATTGAAAAACCCTTTAATCCACAATCCTCGATAAGCTTGCCCACACTCGCATCGGGCGGATTGCGAAAGACCGACCCGCAGGATGCGCGACCCATGGGCTGCGTACGCTTGCGCCTCGTCAGGTACCGCTCCATGCGCTCGCGAATGTCGGCCTTGGGCGCCGGTTTAAGCTTGAGCACGCACTCGAGGATGATCTCATTGCGGGGAAGGCTACATTCGCGGTAGCCCCAAGTGATCTCGGACCCCGCATAATGCTTGATACCGGATGCCGGGTCAAACGTTACGACATCCTCAACCAGCGAGCCAATCCACTCGGTCCGTGTGCCGGCATTCATAGATATCGCACCGCCGACCGAACCAGGGATGCCAACGGCAAACTCAAGGCCCGAGAGGCTACGCGACAGGGCATCGTTGACCAGGCGCGCAAACATCACGCCCGCACCGACCGTCAGCGTACAACCGTCATCGGCAACAACCGTGCGCTGAAACTCACGTCCGAGCGAAATGACGGCACCGCGATAACCGCCATCGGCAACCAGCAGATTGGAGCCCTTGCCGATGATGACCCACGGCACCTGCTCGCGATCGAGCACCGCCACGGCGCGGCGGAGGGCATGATAGCTATGACACGTTACAAAGAGGTCGGCCTTGCCGCCGATACGATAGCTCGTATGACGCGCAAGGCGCTCGTCCTCGATCACATCCGTGTCGATCATGCCCGAAAGCGCCATGACGGCGTTAAACAGACCCATTAGACTTAAGCGTCTTTCTTGGCAGTCAGATACTCGATAAACTCGGGGCCGACGGTCGTAACGTCACCGGCACCCATAGTGAGCAGCAGGTCGCCCTCGCCCACCATCTGCTCGAGCTCCTGATTGAGCTCAAGACGGCTGGAGCAGTACACGACCTCCTTGCCAGGATGCTTGGCGCGCACGGTATCGGCGAGCATCTTAGAGGTGACACCCGGAATGGGCATCTCGCCAGCCGAGAACACATCAATCAGCAGCAGTTTATCGGCATTGGCAAATGCATCGGCAAAGTCGTCGCACAGGGCCTGCAGGCGCGAATAGCGGTGCGGCTGGAACACGACGTCGACGTGCTTGTAGCCCAGCGACGAAGCGGCGGCAAGCGTCGCCTTGATCTCGGTGGGGTGATGGCCGTAATCATCGACCACGGTGATGCCATCGATATCGCCCACGTGGGTAAAGCGACGGCGGACGCCCTCAAAGCTCGAGAGCGCCTTGGCGGCGGCGTCGATGTCAAGGCCCAGGACATGGGCGACGGTGAGCACCGCCGTGGCGTTGAGCATGTTGTGGCGACCGGGATTGCTCTTGATCTCCACAGCGTGCTCAGTGCCGTCCTCAAAGCGAACGATAAAGTCGCTCTGGATGCCCTTGACATCCGGGTGCATGCAGACGATGTCGTTGCTCTCGGCAAAGCCGTAGGAAAGCACGTGACGACCCGTCGACTTGGCGAGCTCGACCAGATGCGGGTCCTCACCGCAGACGATGACGGTGCCGTCCTCGCCCACCAGGCTCATGAATTTGGCGAAAGTTGCCTCGATCTCCTCGATACCCGAGTAGTGATCGAGGTGGTCGGCCTCGACGTTGGTCACGATGACCACGTTGGGGTTCAGGAACAGGAAGGAGCTGTCGGACTCGTCGGCCTCGGCGACAAAGTAGTCGCCCGAGCCGTTCTTGCCGTTCGTGTCATAGCCCTCGACGATGCCACCGATCAAGAAGCTCGGATCCAGACCCATGCGGTCGAGCATGGTGGCGCACATCGAAGACGTGGTGGTCTTGCCATGCGTGCCGGCAACAGCGACGGTGGTGTAGCCGTGGCCCAAAGCAGAGAGCATCTTGGCACGGGGCCACACGGGAATACCAAGCTCGCGAGCGCGCACGAGTTCAGGGTTGGACTCCGGAATAGCGGTGGAGACAACAACCACGTCGGGCTTGACCTCGTCGATCGTGGCGGCCTCATGGCCCACATGCACCTTCACACCAGCGCGGGTAAGCTGGCGGATATAACGTGACGTCTTAAGGTCGGAGCCGGTAACGGCATAACCGCGCTCGTGAAGAACGAGGGCGATGCCGCTCATGCCGGCGCCGCCGATACCGATAAAGTGGGCGCTCTTAAACTCGGGCGCGGAGGTTGCAGTCTGGGAATCAGCCATGTGCTCGTGTACTCCTTGCGTAAACACTGCCTGTAACCCGTTAACTGTACCGCACCTACCGCATCAGCGCGAGGGCGACCGACGATATCCCGTCTAACTAACGCAAACCCTCTACCGCATCGGCCAGAAGAGCGGCGGCCCTATCCTGAGCCAGACCACGCGCCGCCTGACGCATGGCGTCGCGCGCCGCCGCGTCATCGACCAGGTGCAGCAGTTCATCGGCAAAGGCAGAACCGTCGATATCGGCATCGGCGCAGAGCACACCGGCCCCGGCGTCGACCAGATAACGGGCATTGGTGGTTTGGTGGTCGGCCGTCGCATGCGGATACGGCACGAGCACCGAGGGCACGGCGAGCGCAGCAATCTCGGCCACGCTCGATGCACCCGAACGCGAGAGCACCAAATCGGCAGCAGCCAGCATATCGCCCATGTTGTCGATGTAAGGCTGGACGCGGTAACGCTTCGCCTCCTCGGGCGTCAGCGCCAAAGCGCGCTCGGTCTCCTCAAAGCCGTCGGCACCCGTCGAATGCAACACATAGAGGTTCTTGCGCGAAAGCAGCTCGTTTTTGAGCGAAGCCACGCGCTCGTTGAGGTGCTGGGCGCCAAGTGAACCGCCAAAGACGAGCAACAGCGTAGCGTCCTCGGGAACGCCAAGTGCCTTGCGGCCGCGAGCGCGATCGCCCTCGATTACCGAGCGACGTACGGGGTTGCCGGTCATGAGCACGTGGCCAGGGTCACCTTCGCGCTCAAAGACCGAACGCGCTGCCGGCACCGAGATGCACACGCGGGCGGCGTGGGAGTTCATCATCTTGTTGGCCAGGCCCGGAACAGAGTTCTGCTCATGCAGCAGATACGGAACGCCCGCGCCCTTGCACCACCCCAGCAGCGGAACCTCGACATAGGCACCAAAACCAATGGCGGCATCGGGCTTGCCGACCTTTGAGAAATGACTGGCGAGCGCACGTTTGGCCTTGTTGACACGCCACAGCGAGGTCAGCGCCGTCCAAGGACGGGAGCGGTCGAAGCCCGTGACCGTAATGGGCACAAAATCAAACCCAGCCTCGGGGACCAGACGACCCTCGAGCTTGCGCGACTGACCCACGAACACAACGTGGTGGCCACGGTCACGCAGTTCTTCGGCCAAGGCGAGCGCGGGGTTGATGTGTCCTGCCGTGCCGCCGGCTGCAATAGCAACGGTCATTTTATCGGTCATGGTAGTCCCTTCGTACACGCGGTCCCTGGTCGTCGGTACGCAGACGCGCCGACGGGTCCAAGTTCAAATCGATTCGATTATATCCGCCGCCCGCGTTGCGAGGGCTGGGGCGCTGCGGACGACCTTGCGGAGCCATTCGCGGGCGTGGACGAGCTGCCGGCTCGGATGCAGAACCATCCAGAACGGTAAAGCCGCTACGCGAAGGTCGTTCACCGCGCACATGGGCTACGCCGGCGGTACTCTCATCCATAACGGCAAAGCTCTCGCGGCGACGGTCGTACTCATCGCGACGGGCGCTCTCGTACGAAACGCGCAGGATCAGACCGGCGAGCATAAGCGACACAATAATCGACGAACCGCCGTAGCTAATAAACGGCAACGGTTTGCCCGTCATGGGAAACACGTTGAGGATGCCCAACGCGTTAATCAAAAACTGCACCGCGAGAATGACCGCGGAGCCAGACGCCATAAGCGCGCCCCGACGATCGGTCGCCTGCTCGGCAATGCGAAACGCCGAATAGATCAGCATCGCAAACACCAAGAAGAACAGCACGGTTCCGACAAAACCGACTTCCTCGCCAATGATGGCCAGGATGTAGTCATTGTGCGCCTCGGGCAGATACGAGTACTTCATGGTTGAGTTGCCGATGCCACGGCCGAACAGACCGCCCGAGGCAAAGGCCATGATGGCAAGCGTGGCCTGATAGCCGTCACCATACTCGTCGGCCCAAGGGTTCAAGGCAACCTGAATACGCACCATACGGTACGGCTCTGCAACAAGCGCAATCACGATCACGAGAATGCCGAAGATTAGCACGCCGATGATAAATCTGGGGTCGAGACCCGCAAACAACGCCATGCACATGAGGGTCAACAGGATGATCAGGACAGTACCGAAATCGGGCTGGATAAAGATCAGAAAGAGCGAAATGCCCAAGTAGATGCCCATCTTGCGAAGGAATTCGTTGATGTTGCCACCGGGCGAAAAGAAACGATCAAGCATGATGGCCGAATACGCAATGGCAAATGGCTTTAAAAACTCGGAAGGCTGGAACTGAATACCGGCGATGTTGAGCCAGCGCGTGGCGCCACGGCTGCCGCTGCCCACCAAGAACACCAGAAGCAGTAGCCCCATCATGCCGATGAGGAAGATCCTGAGCACGTCTTCCCCAAACCAACTGTCCGGCAAGATGCGCACGATGGCAACCATAGCCAGCACGCCAACTCCGGCAAACGCGGCTTGTCGAAACAGAAAAAACGTCGCCGAGCCATTCTCGTGCAGCGCCTCGACCGAAGACGCCGAGTACACCATCAGCAGGCCAAAGCACACCAAGGTAAACAGGCAGGCCATGAATATCAAACGGGGGCGCATGATACGGGCGGGAACGCCGGCAATATAGCGTTCGCTAAACGTCTGCCCGCCGCGACCGGAACGCGGTGTGCTGCGCCGCGAGGAAGCACGGTCCGAGTCGGGCCTCCTCATACCTTGTCGGGGGCTCTCCTCTCTCACCGGCAACCCCTATTCCATTTGCGATTTCGCCGCAGCGGCAAGCTGGGCCACATAGTCCTTAAACACGCGGCCGCGCTCCTCATAGCCCGAGAACTCATCGAACGAAGAGCAGGCAGGAGAAAGTAAGATCACATCGCCACGGCTCGACAGCGAACGGGCGACGTCCACGGCATCGCGCAGGTCATCCGCCTGGGCGATATCCACATCGCCATCGACATCGGCCTCGTCCATAGCGGCGGTGAAACGCTCGCGCGCATCGCCAAAGCAGACGACCGAGCGTACGTTATCCATAACAACGCGCGCGAAGTCCGTGAGCGGCGTGCCCTTATCGTGGCCGCCGAGCAGCAAGATCACGTCGTCATCGGGAAATGCCGTCAGTGCCTTCTCGACCGCATCGGTGTTGGTCGCCTTGGAATCGTTGACGTAGCGCACGCCGTCAATCTCGCCACACGGCTCCACGCGGTGCTCGAGCGGCTGGAACGAGGCCAGACCGCGGCAGACGCCATCGACATCGGCACCGACTGCCAGGGCAGCCGTGGCAGCGCACAGGGCATTGATAGCATTGTGATGGCCCGAAATCTTGAGCTCGGATGTAGCGATGAGCGGGGTCTCGACGCCCTTCAGGCGCACGATCATCTTGCCATCGCGTACAAAGGCGGCATCCTCACCCTCAGGCTCGTCAAAGGCAACCTTGCAGATGCGACGACCCGGCGTGTAGATGTACTCATCGAACTCGTGAATGCCGGCGTCTTCGACGTCGACAACCGCCAGATCGTCATCGACCATATTGTCAAACAGTTTGATCTTGGCAAGCGCATAGTTCTTATGGCTCTTATGCCAGCCCAAGTGGTCGGGAGTGATGTTGAGCAGCACCGCCACGCGAGGATGAAGCTCGGCGGTCGTAGCAATCTGGTAGCTCGAGAGCTCGGCCACAAACCACTCGTTGTGGGCTCGGCCGTCAATCTCGTTGACCGGCGGCTCGCCGATGTTGCCGACAGCTACGCTGACCTCGCCGGCAGCCTTGAGCAGATAATCAGTCAACGACGTGGTGGTCGTCTTGCCGTTGGTACCCGTGATGGCAATCCAGTTATCGGGCGACAGGCGATAGGCAAACTCGGGCTCACCCATAATCTGGGCGGCATGCTCGCGCCCGGCCTTAAAGAAGCCCGAGAACTCCGAGATGCCCGGGCACGTCACGCATACGTCATAGGCGCCCTCGACCTGTTCGGTCCCATAGACAAACGACGCACCAGCAGCCTCAAGCGCACGCGTGGCGTCATTGGGCTCAGAGGTGCCGCCGCCATACACGGTAACGGCGCTTACGCGCTCGGGATGTGCCAGCGCCCAGCGGGCGACATCGAGACCGGATTTGCCCTGACCCAAAACGAGCAGGCTAAAGACATCAGCAAGAGGCATGAAAGACCACTATCCCAACTGGAAGAACAAAGCAAGGCCAACGGCACCAAAGGCCGCAGCGATAATCCAAAAACGGATGACGACCTTGGTCTCGGCCCAGCCCTTCTTTTCGAAATGATGATGGATGGGCGCCATAAGGAAGACGCGCTTGTGCGTAAAGTGGAAGTAGACAACCTGAATCATTACCGACAGGGTCTCAACGATAAACAGGCCGCCGATGATGAGGGAGACGACCTCGGTGTTGGTCATGATGGACGTGCAGGCAAACGCGGCGCCCAGGGCAAGCGAGCCGGTATCGCCCATAAAGATGCTCGCCGGATAGCAGTTGAACCACAGAAAGCCCAAGCAGGCACCGGCACACGCGGTGCAGAAGATGGACAGGTTCACGTCTCCGTGCAAAAACGCCATGGCAGCCATGGCGAGCATGGCAATCATGGAGGTGCCACCAGCAAGACCGTCAAGGCCATCGGTCAGGTTCACGGCATTAGAAAGACCGGCGATCATCAGCCAGCAAAAGACAATGTAGAGCCACGGGAACGAAAGGCCGCAGATGGTGGTCGAAAGAACACCGAGGTCAATCGTCAGGCCGCCGGGAAAACGAATCTCGGGGGCGACGCCGCACCAGTTGACGGCAAGTACCGTAAAGGTGACACAGATAATGGTTAGGCCGATCATCTTGGCATGAGGCGTCAGACCGAGCGAGCGCCCATGCGTAACGGAGGTCAGGTCGTCGATCAGGCCCAGCACGCCGGTCGCCAGCGTGGCGAGCAGCACGAGCACGAGCTCGGTGGTGAGCTTGCCCATCAGCAGGCAGGTCAGCGAGATCGCGACGAGGATGACAACACCACCCATGGTGGGCGTTCCCTGCTTAACCAAATGACGCTTGGGGCCGTCGGCACGAACCTGCTGGCCGATACCCTCGACCTTGAGCAGCTTGATCCACCACGGCATGAGCAGCAGCGCAATGGCAGCGGCGATGCCAAGCCCCAAAAAAGCCTGATACGTTGGATACGAGGGATTGCCGAACATGGGCTAGCACACACCTTCCACAAAGCGGTCGAGCTCAACAAAGCGGGAACCCTTGACCAGTACAACATCATGTTTTTCAAGCGCGCCGCCCATGCGGTCGAGCACCTGCTGATAATCGGAGAACACCTGGATGCGGTCCTCGTCCATGCCCATCATGCGCGCGGCATCGGCCATAAGCTGGGCCAGCTCACCACCCACGCACGCCAGCATGTCGAGCTTCTTGGCGGCGGCATAGGCGCCCACGAGTTCATGCATGCGAGGGGCCTCATCGCCCATCTCGCCCATCTCGCCCAAGATCGCCATGCGAGACCCCGTGCACGAAAGCGAGCACAGTAGATCGAGGCCAGCAGCCATGGATTCGGCGCTGGCGTTATAGGAATCGTCGATGACGCGGGCACCGCTCTTGGCGCGCTTGATCTCCTGGCGATGACCGGTAATCGTGAGGCCCCTAAAGGCAGCATCGATCTGCTCGGGCGTCACGCCCAGGCGATAGGCAACCGCGGCGGCCTTAACGGCATTTGGGACGGACTGCACGCCGGGGATGGCAAGCATGGTATCGATTGTCTCGCCCTGACCAAAATCGAGCGTAAAGACCGGACGGCCCTCGTCATCAACGCGAATGTCGCGGGCACGGACCTCATCATCGTCCGAGACGCCGGCCAGCATCACGTCGATACCAGCAGGCTGGGCGAACGTATCGCGAATGAACGGCGTAAAGTCGTCCTCGCCGCCCAAAACCAGCAGCGGCAAGAAGTCGCCGGCGGCGCACATACCCTGGACAATCTCGGCCTTAGCGCGGGCGATGTTCTCGCGGCTACCCAAAATGCCGATATGAGAGGTACCAATCTTGCTCACGATGGCAAGGTTGGGATTGGCGGACTGGGACAGGCGCTCGATCTCGTGGAAATGGTTCATGCCCATCTCGAGCACCAGGACCTCGGTATCGGCCGGAGCGGAAAGCACCGTGAGCGGCATGCCGATCAGGTTATTGAAATTGCCCTTGGTGGCCCAGACACGATAGCGCTTGGCGAGCACGGCGGCGAGCACGTCCTTGGTCGTCGTCTTGCCGATAGAACCGGTAATGCCAACGACCAGGCAGCCAAGCTCCAGACGGTACGTGTGCGCCAAACGCAGCAGAAACTCCTCGGGATCATCGGTCAGCAAGATGGCACAGCCCTTGTCCTGCGCCAGCGAGACCAGCTCGGCCTCGGGCTCACGCGTCATCACGACGGCGCCGGCGCCCGACTGGACGGCACGGGAAGCAAAATCATTGCCGTCGACGTTTTCACCGGGAAAGGCGACGAAAATCGTCCCTTCCTCGACCTGGCGCGAGTCGATAACGCACCCGCGGCATACCCGATCGGCTTCTCCCGTCACGGTTCGGGCCCCTGTTGCGGCCGCGAGGTTGTTGACGGCGATCTCTATCATTGCAGCTCCCCTGTAAACCTAATAATGCTATCGGCGTATTGTATCCCAGCGCCGCGCATGCGTGGTGCAGGGCATGTGAACACCCCTCATATGGGACAACAAACCACGCCCCAAAGATTGTAACCCCCTACTTCGTGTGCGGGATACCCAGCACGTCGAGCGCGTTGGCCATAATGGACTGGAACGGCACCGCAGCGGCATCTGAGCCGCTCGGCGTTCCGTCGAGCGTGATATAGCACAGCACCTTGGGCGATTGTGCCGGCGCAAAGCCCATAAAGGACGACATGTAGTTCTCCTTGAGGTAGCCGCCGTTCTCGTCGGCTCGTTCGGCCGTACCGGTCTTACCCGCCACGTCACAGCCGTCAACCGCGCCGCCAACGCCCGTTCCCTCGGACACGACCGTCTGCATGCACGATGTCACCTGGGATGCGGCGTCCTCAGAAATCGCGCGCTCGCCTTCGCCCCAGTCCTTCTCGTCGCCTTTGCTGGACTTATAGAAGTGCGGGGTCATCATCACGCCGCCGTTGGCGATGCCGCCCACGGCACGTGCGATCTCAATCGGCGAGACGGACAGCGCCTGTCCAAAGCTCATCGATCCCAGCGTGGCGCCGTCATACTGGTCACGCTCCTTGACGATGCCCAGGCTCTCGCCCGGAAAATCGACACCGGAGCTGTGACCGATGCCCCACTTGTCCACATAGGCGGCAAAGTCGTCCGCACCGATCTTGCGCCCCACCAGGACAAAGCCCACGTTGGACGAACGGCGCATCATCTCGCGCACATCCATGGTCATGGCATAGTCGCGCTTGTCGGCATCGGTGACGGTATCGTCACCCACCTTGATGCTCGCCGGCACCTCAAACGACGTACTCGATCGCACGACGCCCAAGTCGAAGCCGGCGCCCGCCACGAGCGTCTTAAAGACCGAGCCGGGCTCGTAGGCGTCGGTGACCAGGCGCAAGTTCATATCCTCGGTCTTGGCGTTTTCCAGATCGGTCTGGTCGTAAGTCGGATACGAGCAGGCTGCCAAGATCTCGCCTGTCGTAGGATCGGTGACCAGCGCCGAGCCGTTCTTGGCCTTAGTCTTCTCAACTGCCTCTGCCAGGGCATCCTCGGCCGCACGCTGGATATTGACGTCGAGCGTCGTCACGATATCAACGCCGTCGACCGCAGCCACCTTTTTATAGGCACCGCCCGCGATATAGCTGCCGTCCCTCGCGCGCTCGCGCACAAGAGAACCGTTCGTACCGGTCAGAAGCTTGTTGTATTGCTTCTCGAGACCCGTCAAGCCGTCGTTGTCTACATTCACTACACCCAGCACCTGCGATGCCAGATTGCCGTATGGATATACGCGCTTCATGGCCTGCTCAAAAAGCACGCCGGGCAGGTTCTTCTTCTCCAGCGCCGCAGCATCGTCTTCGTCCACCTGGCGCTTGATATACACCCAGGTGCCATCGGACTCGACGAGCTTGCGGCAGGTCTTTTTATCGATCCCAGTTGCCTTGACCAGCGCCGACACCGTCTTGTCAACATCCTCGACAAGCTGCGGGTTCACGGCGATGTTGCGACATTCGACCGACGACGCTAGCACGTTACCGTTGCGGTCGTAGATGGTGCCGCGTTTGGCATAGAGGGTCTGCGCAAGCAGGCGGCGCGCATCGGCACGCTCGCGCAGTTTATCGGCTTCGACAATTTGATAGTCGGCAAGGCGAAAGACGCCCAAGCCCAAGCCAAACCCAATGAATCCCATGACGGCTTTGCGGCGAGGCAGAGGCGCGCCTGTGAGCCATTCGGTCGACGAGCTCTTGCGCGACCTGTTGTTATGCACTTGAGGGCCGCCCGAGCCGCGAAGTCGCGACGCCGGGTCGTTGCCACGGGACTGCCCGGCGTTGTAAGATTGCCGACCCGTTCCTTGATAACCAGAACGTCCCCGCGACGAGGGACGTCCAGAACCGCGGCCCCCATCGGAACCGCGGCGATAGTCATTTGTCATACTCAGCTACCGTCTTGCTACTGAGCGGTCGCGGTCGCGTTGGCGCCCGCGGCTGCATCCTGCGAAAAGTCAAGTGTAACGCTCTCGCTGGGCTCCACCATGCCATAAGCGCCCGCAAGGTCGCGAATGCGCGTGTCGGCGCCATAGACCGAATGCATGACCTCCAGGTCGGAGCTCTCATCGGTCGCCTTTTCGAGCGTGTTGGTAAGCTCGGCGTTGCTGTTGAGCACCTGGGCCGTAACGCCGGCGAGCGCCACGCGGGCGACGCCGATCGTCATGAAGATAGCCGCAATGATGCAAAACGTTTTAAGAACGCTCATGAAAACCGGGCTTACCGCCTGGTTTGCCTGACGGCCCGCGCCCGTGTAGACATCAAAGCGCGGCGTGCGCTGCTCACGGGGAGCAACGGGGGCCTGCGGCGTCTCACGATAGGCGGGCATGGCGTTCATATCATAGGCGAGTGCTGCGCTTGAAGTGTTGTAGCCCATGATATGCCGCCTCCCATCCCGAGTACGTTGGTAGTGTGTTTAAGCTTCGTTTATGGTGCGAGCGGGAGGTCCAATATCGCGCGGTCGCGCCTACAGACGCTGCGCCACGCGGATTTTGGCTGATCTCGCCCGAGGGTTGCGCTCAACCTCATCAGGCTGGGCAACCAAGGGTTTGCGGGTGATGACCTTGAGTATCGGCACGTTGCCGCACACGCACACCGGAATCTCCGGCGGACACGTGCACCCCTGGCTCATCTCCTTAAAGTGGTTCTTTACGATACGGTCCTCGAGCGAGTGATACGAGATGACGCAGATACGTCCGCCCGGGTTGAGCCACCTGGTGGCGGCATCAAGCCCTCGTTCGAGCACATCGAGCTCGTGATTGACCTCGATGCGAATGGCCTGGAAACTTTTCTTGGCCGGGTGTCCGCCATGCCGACGAGCGGCAGCCGGGATACCCGCCTTGATGATCTCGACAAATTGGCCGGTGGTTTCGATCGGTTCTTGCTCGCGGCGGCGCACGATCTCGCGCGCGATCTGCGAGGCGAACTTCTCTTCGCCGTAGACGCGTAGAATCCGGGCGAGGTCGTGTTCGTTATAGGTGTTGATGACCTCAGCTGCGTTTAAGGTGTTATTACCCGGATCCATCCGCATGTCCAATGGGGCGTCCTCGTTATACGAAAAGCCCCTGCCAGGGATATCGAGTTGCGGTGACGAAACGCCCAAATCGAACAGGAAGCCATCGACCCCGGGCACCTCGGCCGAGCAAAGCAGCTCGTCCAAGTCGCCGAAGTTGCCCTTCAGCAGCTGGTGCGGAACGCCGGGAACCTCGCGGTCCAGACGGGCGCCAGCGGCCTCGAGGGCCATGTCGTCCTGATCGACGCCGAGCAAAAGGCCCGTCTCCCCCACCTGCGCGGCCATCTTTACCGAATGGCCGGCACCGCCAAGGGTGCAATCGCAGACAACGGAGCCGCTCTTTAGCCGCAGCGACTCAAGCACTTCGCCGAGCATGACAGGTTCATGCCGATATTCTTGTGTCAAGATCCCACGCTCCATCCGTTACCCGTGCCTTGCCCTTACGAGAAGAAGAGGTCCAGCAGGGCCTCATCGTCATCGTCCTCATCGGCCGCGGCGCGATCCCAAACCTCAAGGTGGTCGTAGTTGCCCACAACCGTGACCTCGCGGTCGAGGTTCGCCTGCTTGCGGAGAGACTCGGAAAGACCGATACGACCGGCGCTGTCCACGTCCATCGACGTGGTGCGCTTGTTGATCGCCCTCATGAGCTTCTGGTCGTTAATGTCACGCGGGTTAAAACCCTCGTGGCCCTCACGACCCGCGAAGAGTCCTTCGACCCACTTATCGAAGGCCTCGGCAGAGAACACGTACAGAGCATCGACATCCAGGGCTTTAAACACGCGAACGTGCTCTCCAAGCTCCTCGCGAAGGGGTGCAGGCAGGGACAGACGACCTTTTGCATCGAGATTGCGCTCGTATGCACCAGTCATTCCCATGTGCGCCCTCCCCTCGGTTACTCAGATGGCACGTACGCGGGGAACCACCCCGCCTGTCGACGTCATTAATAATATGGGGAACCGCCCCATTTTTCAACACCTTTCCCCACCCCTTCCCCCACCCCGCCCCACCACTCCACCCACCATATATTGCAAAACACCCCCAATCATATGTTCGAAAACACAATATGTTGTGTTTACAGCAACGGCGGGATGCCACCTGTGGCACCCCGCCTTTCAACCTCAACCTTCAAGTTGACCTTGAGGCGATTTTTGCGTCCCTTTACATGCCGTTCACATCGCCCCCAAACTCCCCCACCCAAGGCACATGCGGCCCGCCACCGCGACGACAAGTGGCAAAAATGGGACGGGCCCCAGATTGCCCATGCGCGCGCAAAAGCACGTCGCGGCAATCTGGGGCCCGTCCCCAAATACCTATAGATATGCAGGCCAGCGATGTGTTAACGATGTGCCAGCGGGTGCGCCGCCAGATAGACCTCGGTCAGTTGCGTACGATCGACATGCGTGTAGACCTGCGTGGTCGATATATCGGCATGTCCCAAGATCTCCTGTAGCACACGGAGGTCTGCACCGCCCGCAAGCATATGGGTGGCAAAGGAGTGACGCAGCGTATGGGGATGGAGTCCCACCAGCCCCACCTGGCGCCCGTAGCGCTCACAGATGGCATGGATGCCCTGGCGCGACAGACGGCGGCCGTTCTTATTTAAAAAGACCGCTGAGGTCTCGGTTCCGTGGGCATGGGCCGCCAAGCGAGAACGCCCCTTAGTTATATAGCGCGTCAGAGCTCGCGCCGCACTTCCCACCAACGGGGACAGGCGTTCCTTTGAGCCCTTACCGCGAACGAGCACAAAGCCATCGTCGATATGGATATCGCCAACATCGAGCCCCACCAACTCACTCACACGCAAGCCGCATCCGTAGAGCACTTCCAAGATGGCATGGTCGCGCAAGCCCATCTCGCCCTCGGGGAAGTCTTGATCGAGCAGCGCCGAGACATCCTCCACCGATAGATACTCCGGCAAACGCTCAGCCTTTTTAGGCAGGCGCAACGCCGCCGTTGGATTTTGGGCCACAATCCCATCGCGCACCAAAAAGGCATGCAGGCCCTTCACGGCCGCAAGCGCACGCTCCACCGAGGCATCGGAATAGCCCCCATCGCGACGGTCGGCGACAAAGCCCTCCACGACCTGACGAGTCACCTCATCAAAAGACATGATGCCCGCCCGCTCCAGATACGCGCAGTACGTCGTCAGGTCACGACGATAAGCCGCAATCGTGTTGCGCGCCAAACCCCGCTCGACCGCGAGGTAATCGAGATACTCCCCCGCCGCCACGGCGAGCGACGAGGGAGTAGCTTCGGTATGTTCTTTGTTCGCCGGCACCCTTAGTCCGTAGCGAGGTTCATGGGCGTCACCTGCAGGCGATCGACGCCCTCGTGCTGACCGATCGAGGCACGCACGAACTCTCGGAACAGCGGCTGCGGGTTGGTCGGACGGCTCTTGAACTCGGGGTGAGCCTGGGTTGCCACATACCAAGGATGCACGTCGCGCGGCAGCTCGACCATCTCGACCAGGCGCTCGTCGGGCGACAGACCCGAGATAACCAAACCGGCGTCCTCAAGCTGGTCGCGGAAGGCGTTGTTGAACTCAAAGCGGTGACGGTGACGCTCGTAGACGAGCTCCTCGCCATATGCCTCGCGAGCAAGGGTATCGGCGGCGAGCTTGCACGGATAGGCGCCCAGGCGCATGGTGCCGCCCTTCTCGGTCACGTCCTCCTGCGAGCTCATCAGATCGATGACGCTAAATGGGCCGTCCGGATCGAACTCGGAGGAGCTGGCGCCGGCAAGGCCGACGACGTTGCGGGCGAACTCGCACACGGCCACCTGCATACCCAGGCAAATGCCCAGATACGGAATCTTGTGCTCACGGGCAAACTCGGCCGCGAGGATCTTGCCCTCCAGGGCGCGCTTGCCAAAGCCGCCGGGGACCAGGATGCCCGAGGCGTCGCCCAGAACCTCGGAGACATTCTGCTCGTCGAGGCTCTCGCCGTCGACCAGTTGGACGTCCACATGGCGATCGTAGAAGACGCCCGCATGGTGCAGGGCCTCGATAACCGACAGGTACGCATCGGGCAGCTGCGTGTACTTGCCCACGACGGCGATCTTCACCTTGTCGGCGTGATGGTTGGCGTGATTCTGTTTGCGCAGGAACTCATTCCACTCGCTCATGTCGCGCTCACGCGGGTCCAGACCCAGGCGCTCGCAAATGCGCAGGTCAAAGTCCTGCTCGGCAAGCAGCTGCGGAACATCGTAAATGCTCGCGCAGTCCTCGTTGGTAAAGACGCAATCGGTGTCGACGTCGCAGAAGCTTGCGATCTTCCCGCGGATAGCGTCATCGATATGGTGGTCGGAGCGCAACACGATAATATCGGGCTGGATGCCAAAGCTGCGGAGCTCCTTGACGGAATGCTGCGTGGGCTTGGTCTTGACCTCGTGGGCGGCGGCGATATAGGGAACGAGCGACACGTGGATGTAGCAGACGTTCTCGGGGCCGGCCTCCTTGCGGTACTGACGAATGGCCTCGACAAACGGTTGGGACTCGATGTCGCCGATCGTGCCGCCCAGCTCGGTGATGACTACATCGGAGCCGGTCTGCTCCTCGATGCGGCGGAACTTATCCTTAATGGCATTGGTGACGTGAGGAATCACCTGCACGGTACCGCCCAAAAAGTCGCCGCGACGCTCGCGGGCGATGAGGCTTTTGTAGATGGCACCGGTCGTAAAGTTGGAATCGCGGGTCAGGTTCTCATCAATAAAGCGCTCGTAATGACCCAGGTCCAGGTCGGACTCGTAACCATCCTCGGTTACAAAGACCTCACCATGCTGGAACGGGCTCATGGTACCGGGGTCGACGTTCAGATACGGGTCGGCCTTCTGCATCGTTACTTTGTAGCCACGCGACTTGAGCAGACGGCCCAGCGAGGCCGCGGTGATACCCTTGCCCAGGGACGAAACCACGCCACCGGTTACGAACACATGCTTGGTCATATTGAGTTACCTGCGCTTCCCGTAGAAGTTGTTTATCCACATCTTACGGGTCTTCATTGTAATACTCGCGCCGCGGACCGTCCGCAATTTTTCTCGCGTGCGATTGCATTTCTCAATCTTGAAACAAAACCTTGATTGGCAACTTCATCCGAACACCTCCCATATTCATCCGTACATGTACGGA
>CATXLW010000017.1:0-45878 GCA_958371715.1 uncultured Collinsella sp. | reverse complement strand
TCGAACCTTAATTTCAAAGTCCAAGAAATGGGATGCAGTTCATTTGTGGTGGTTTCGACATTTGCCCAGATAAAACCTGCCAAAATAAACCTGCCCTTTTTGGTAGGTTTGGGAGAGGAAGCCGGGATGGACAAGGCTGAGTTGCGGCGGGCGGTGATTGCTCGGCGCGATGCTCTTGATTTGGACTTGCGGGCGGCGAAGTCTGCTGATATCTGTGCGCGGCTGGTTGAGCTGCTGGGCCGCTTGGATGCCGCGGCGCCGCACACCGTTGCCGTCTATGCCGCGATGGGTTCCGAAGTCGACTCAGCCGCGTTTGCCGCAGCTGCCGCCAAACGTGGCTGGCGCGTGGCCTATCCGTGCATGCTCTCGGCAACAGACGCCGCAGCTTGTGGCCAGCGCATGTGTATGCGGGCAGTTGCTGCCGGCGACGCGGACGCGGCTACGTTTATCGCCCACCCCACGCGGGCCTTTGCGGCCACGGACATCGACAGCAGCCGCTTCCCTATCGTGCCTGCCGAAGCTCTCGACATGATCGTCGCGCCGCTCGTAGCATTCGACCGCACCGGCACGCGCCTAGGCTACGGCGGCGGCTGCTATGACCGCTACCTGCCCATGCTCTCGCCCGTATGTCAAATCGTCGGCATCGCCTTTGACGAACAGCGCGTCGACCACATCCCCACCGACGCCCACGATCTGCCGCTGCCCCACATCATCAGCGCCTAACCGCTGCCACATCAGCCACGGCTACAGCGGCATCATCGCAGCCTAGTGCTCCTCGCCGGCGCGTGCTAGGTCGTAGGGCGTGGTTTGATAGACGTAGTAGTTGAGCCAGTTGGTGTAGAACAGCTGAGCCTGGCTGCGCCAGACGTTTCGCGGCTCGGCGGTGGGGTCGTCGCCCGGAAAGTAATGCGCCGGCACCTGAGGGTTGAGCCCGCGCTTCACGTCGCGCTCGTACTCCAGGCGCAGCGTGTCGGTATCGTACTCGGGGTGGCCAAATACAAAAAAGCGACGGCTGTCGGTCGACTTGACAATGTACAGGCCAACCTCGTCGGACACGGCCACGACCTCAAGCTGCGGCTCGGCCTCCACGTCCTCGCGGCGCACATCGGTGTTGCGCGAATGCACGGCATAAAAACGGTCGTCAAAGCCGCGGACCAGCGGGCTTTGCGGCTTCACCAGATAATGCTCGAACACGCCGCTCGCCTTTGCCGGCAGGTCGTACTTCTGAATACCGTAGTGGTGATACAGGCCCGCCTGTGCGCCCCAACAAATATGCAACGTAGAGTGCACGTGCGTGGTGGACCAATCCATGATCTGGCAGAGCTCGGGCCAGTAGTCGACCTCCTCGAACGGCATCTGCTCCACCGGCGCGCCCGTGATGATCAGGCCGTCGTAGTGGATGTCGCGGATGTCGTCGAACGTGCGGTAAAACGTCTCCAGGTGGCCGGCGCTCACGTGCGTGGCCTCGTGCGTTTTGGTGCGCAGCAGGTCCACCTCCACCTGCAGCGGCGTGTTGGAGAGCTTGCGCATGATCTGCGTCTCGGTGGCGATCTTGGTGGGCATGAGGTTGAGGATGAGCACGCGCAGCGGACGGATGTCCTGGTGCAGCGCGCGGTACTCGGTCATGACAAAGATGTTCTCGCTCTCGAGCTGCGCGGCGGCAGGGAGGGCGTCGGGGATGCGAATGGGCATGGATGCTCCTTACGAGTCAGTTGCAGCTATGGTACAACGAGCGGCCCCATCCGCGCGAGCACATCGCCCAGTGATGCCGCCAGCGGCCCAAATCACTCCAAAAGTAGAGATTAAGGCATGTCCCAAAAACCTACGGCGCTTTAGCCTAGCAAAGTGGCGGCAGGACGCTACAATGGTTCGACGCGAAAAACTCGGCCGAAAGGATACATATATGTACCAGACGCGTAAGATCGGTGTGGTCGGCCAGGGCCACGTAGGAGCACATGTCGCCAACAGCCTGCTCATGCAGGGCATTGCCGATGAGCTGTACCTGTGCGATATCAATGAGGCCAAGGTGACATCCGAGGTCCAGGACCTGCGCGACTCCCTTTCGTTTGTCCCGTACAACACCAAGATCGTCAACTGCTACGACCACTACGAGGAGCTGGCCTGCTGCGACGTCATCGTCAACGCCGCCGGCAAGGTCGCGCTGGCCGCTGGTAACCGCGACGGCGAGCTGTTCTTTACCACCGACGCCGCGCGCACCTTTGCCAAGCGCATTGTCGACGCCGGCTTCGACGGCATCTTCGTGAGCATCTCCAACCCCTGCGACGTCGTGTGCACCGAGCTGTGGCACCTGACCGGCTACGATCCCAAGAAGATCATCGGCTCGGGCTGCGGCCTAGATTCGGCCCGCCTGCGCACCGAGATCTCCAAGAAGGTCGGCGTGAGCCCCAAGTCCATCGACGCCTACATGATCGGCGAGCACGGCTTTAGCCAGCTTGCCGCCTTTAAGGCCGCGACCATCGCCGGCAAGAGCCTTAACGAGCTTCAGGCCGAGAATCCCGACAAGTACGCCTTCGACCACATGGAGGTCGAGGAGCTCGCACGCAAGGGCGGCTACGTAACCTACCAGGGCAAGCAGTGCACCGAGTACGCCGTCGCCAACTCCGCCGCGCGCGTCTGTGCCGCCGTGCTGCACAACGAGCACGCCGTGCTTTCGGCCTCTACGCTTATGACCGGCCAGTATGGCGAGGAGGGCATCTTCACCTCCCTGCCGTGCGTGATCGGCGCCGAGGGCGTCGAGGAGGTCTACACGCTCGACCTTTCCGAGCACGAGCTCGAGGGCTTCCACAAGAGCTGCCAGCACATCCGCGACAACATCGCCCAACTCGACTGGTGGGATGCCGAGGCCTACGACGCCAAGTAAGCGTCGGTTGCCGCGACACCTCGCGAATCTAAGCGCGATACCAAGCGGGCCGCGCCGGAAATCCCCGGCGCGGCCCGCTTTTTTGACTCGCGCTGCGCCCTTGCGAATCGAAGGTGAATGGTTTTCCCGTTACTTAGTACTGCTCGATGCCCATGTAGCGACGAACCTCGGGGCTGTGGTCGAACACCTTGCCGCGGGCGGCGCGCAGCTCGCAGCTCATGTTGTAGAAGAAGATCGGCTCCAGGTACGAACGCACGCTGGCAGGCACGTCGCCCACGCCGTACTCGAGTGCGTCGAGCACCATGACCGTATCGGTGTGCGTGTTGAGGAACGCCAGCGCGCGCTCCTCCATGGGGCGGCACTCGCCCGATCCGAGCTGCACAAAGTAGAACACGCCGGGCTCGGTGGCTTCGAACGGGCCGTGGAAGTACTCGCCGGAGTGGATGTAGCAGCAGTGCTGCCACTGCATCTCCATGAGCGAGCAGATGGCCATGGCATAGGTCTGGCTAAAGTTGGGGCCGGAGCCCAGAATATAGAAGAACTTGTGCTGCTGGCAGAGCTCGGCAAAGCGATCGCCCAGCTCGGCGTTGACCTTCTCGCGGGCGGCGGGCAGCAGCGTGTCCATCTGCTTAAGGCCGGCATACATGTTGGCGAGCGCCTCGTAGCCCTCCTGCTGGTCGAGCAGCTCGGCAGCCATTAGCACGCCAATGCCCTGCGGGACCTCGGCCTGCGACTCGCCCTTGCCCCACGGATAGACCCAGGTGGTCCACTTGCCGTTGTCGATCTTGGAGCCCGCGTAGTCGGTCATAGTCACGACCTCGGCGCCGGCGGCGAGCGCCATCTCGCAGGCATCGACAACCTCCTGCGTATTGCCGCTGTGACTGCAGGCGACGACGAGCGACTTCGGCCCCAGGCTCTTGGGCGCCATCAGGCAAAACTCGCGTGCCGTGTAGACCGTCGAGGCAAACGTGGTGGCCTCGCGCTTGAGCAGCTCGTTAGCCGGCATCAGGTCGATCATCGAACCGCCGCAGGCGATCCAAAAGACGTTCTCGATCTTACCCTTGCGCTCGATAATTTCCTGAATCAGATCGTGTGCGTTCACGGTGACGCTCCTCCTTGTGTGGCGGCTTTGAACGACGGCAGCTCGTACCTGCGGTCGTTCTATGTTGTCCTATTTATAACACGTGTAATAACGCCCGTGAAGTCATCCCGGCAAATTTGTTCTATGTTGTTCTATCTGTGGACGTTAGATGTCGAACACGTAGCGCGAGCCCACGATCTTTTGACGCCCGAGCAGTAGAGGGCGCCCGCCGGCGTCGGTAAAGTAGGCCTCCATATAGAAGAGCGGCTCGCCGACCGGCACCTCCAGCAGCGGGGCCGCCTGGGCATCCGCCAGCGCAATCTCCACGGTGCAGGGGTCGGACTTGAGCGGCGCGCGACCCGAATGCTCGGCAACGAGCGAGAAGATCGAGTTGTCGGCGAGGTCCTTATCGGCAAGCGTCTGCAGGTAGGGATGGTCGGCGAGCACAAAGGCGTTGTTCTCGAGCATGACGGGCACGCCGTCTGCCGTGCGCACGCGCTCGACCACAATGAGCTCGCAGCCGGGTTCCACGCCAAAAAATGCCGCGTCCTCGTGCGTCGCCGCAACCACCGTGCGCGACACCAGGCGCGCTCCGGCCACCATGTCGTTGGCGGCGCAACCCTCGGAAAAGCTCTGGACGTCGCCTTTCTGGACAATCTTGCGCTTGAGCTTGGGAGCGCACACAAAGGTGCCCCTCCCCTGCTGTCGGTGGAGATAACCCGCGCGCGACAGCTCCTCGATGGCACGGCGCACGGTGATGCGCCCCACGCCGTAGGACTTCGCGAGCTCCATCTCGGCAGGAATGCGCGAACCGGCAGGGTACACGCCGAGCGCGATCTCGCCCTTTAGGTCGTCCATGACCTGCTGGTACAGCGGCACGGCGGACGCGCCAGCGCGGCCGGTTTTATCGTCGGTTGCCATCGTTACGCTCCATCCCGCGCATGCTCGGACTCAAATTCTTCAATCGCCGCCATAAACTGCTCGCCAAAGGCGTCGGCCTTTTTCTCGCCGATGCCGTTGACCTGGATCAGCTCGTCGCGCGTCTGCGGGCGCAGGCGGCATAGGCCGCGCAGGGCCTTGTCGGAGAAGACCATGTACGGCGCCATCTCCAGCTCGGTCGAGATCTCCTTGCGCAAGGCACGCAGGCGCTCGAACAGCTCGGCATCGTCGCCCACGCGCGGGCGCTGATCCAGCTCAGCCTCCTCGCGCAGCAGATCCACCGCGCGGCGGGCGCGGGCCGAGGCCTTGCGCTTGGACGCGCGACGCTTAACGGTAAAGGCGAACGCCTCGTCCTCGACCTCGCCGGCACGCGGGCCCAGCCCAACGACCGGGTACTGCCCCTGCGAGGTGGCCAAATAACCGCGGCCGCACAGCTGACCGATGATGTCCTTGATGCGCCCGACCGATTCGCTCGACAGCTCACCGTAGCCGCGGTCCTCGTCCAGATGCATCTGGCGAATGCGCTCGGTGTTGCCGCCGTGGAGCACGTCGGCGATCAGCGACTTGCCAAAACGCATGGGACGCGTGGCCACATAGCGCACGGCAGCGCGGGCCATATCGGTGACGTCCTCGACCTCGAACTGCGTGAGGCAGTTGCTGCAGTTGCCGCAGCCCTCGGCTTCGTCCGTGGCGGTGCCGCCCGCGGCGGCTGCCGCATGCTCGGCCGCGGCCTCGTCGCCAAAGTAGCGCAACATGTATTCGCGCAGGCAGCCGGTGGTATTGCAGTAGCCCTCCATCTGGCTGAGCAGACGATATCGATTCTGGAGCGCCCACGCGCGTTGCTCGTCGTCAAGTGCCTCGTCGGCAGCATCTCCGCGGTCGATCAAAAAGCGGCGCATGCGAAAATCGTTGCCGTTCCACAGCAGGTGGCAGCTGGCCGGGTCGCCATCGCGGCCGGCGCGGCCCGCCTCCTGGTAGTAGGCCTCGATGCTCTCGGGCACGTTGTTGTGAATCACGTAGCGCACGTTGGGCTTGTCGATGCCCATACCAAAGGCGTTGGTGGCAACCATCACCTGGATGTCGTCGTCGATAAAGGCGCGCTGGCTTTGGCGGCGGGCGTCATTGCCCATGCCGGCATGGTAACGACCAACGCGAATGCCGCTGGGGCCCAGCGCTTCGGCAAGCTCGCCTGCCAGCGCATCGACCGTCTTGCGGGTCGAGCAATACACGATGCCGCTCTCGCCCGAATGCGCGATCACATAATCGCGCACCCACGCGGCCTTGGCCTTGTCGCCCATCTCCTCGCAACCAAAGTAGAGGTTCTTGCGATCGAAGCCCGTCACTACCGTCGCGGGGTTTTGCAGGCCGAGCATCTGATGAATGTCCGCACGCACGCGCTCGGTTGCCGTAGCGGTAAAGGCCGCCACGATGGGGCGCTGCGGCAGGGAATCGATAAACTCGCGAATCTGCAGGTAGGCGGGGCGGAAATCCTGTCCCCATTGGCTCACGCAGTGGGCCTCGTCAATGGCCACGAGCGGCACGCCAATGCCGCCGTCCGCTGCGGCCTCCTGCGCAAAGGCCAAAAAGCGCGGCTCGAGCAGGCGCTCGGGCGCCACGTACATAAGTTGGTAGCGGCCCTCGCGCGCCCGCTTGAGCACGGTGTTTTGCTGGGCCGGAGTAAGGCTGGAGTTGAGATAGCTGGGCCGCGCACCCGCCGCGAGCAACGCACGGGTCTGGTCCTCCATAAGCGACAGCAGCGGGCTCACCACAAAGGTGATACCGGGCAGCATGAGCGCGGGCACCTGGTAGCAAATGGACTTGCCGGCGCCCGTGGGCATAACGCCCAGCGCGTCGCAGCCGGCAAGGATCGCATCGACCATACGGTCCTGCCCCGGGCGAAACGAGGTGTAGCCAAAATAGGCGCCGAGCGTGTCGAGCGCCGTCTGCTGCATGCTATCGGTCATGGTTTCCTAACGTCCAAGTCATCTGCCGCCGATTATACGCCGCCACGCGGACCGGTGCCGCACGGCTGCCGGCCACGGGCGATGCAATCCGAAGGGAACGAGCGTGGATTTTCGGACACTTTCCGGATGAGCGTGGAAACGTCGCTGGTTGCGCATAAGTCAGCGAAAACGCCCCTAAGCGAGCAAGGTGACGTGAAAGAGGAGGGAAGCGTACTTCGGTACGCGACCGACGATTGAACGTCAGATTGCCGCTTAGGGGCGTTTGCAGCGTCGACCGGTCCGCCGTTCGTTAGAACGGCGGAACCAAAGGCGCAGCGTCGAGCCGTTACGCGGTTTGGTAAAACCGCGTAACTTACATGACCATAACGTAGCGCGATCCCACGTAGTACTGCTTACCCATCAAAACCGGCTCGCCATTGGGGCCGATAAAGCCGGCACGCAGGTTGAGCAGCGGATCGTGCGGGGCAATGCCCAGCTCGGTGGCCTGCTCGGCGTTGGCACGAACGGCCTCGACCGTACGGTAGCCAACAGAGACGATCGGTGTTCCGCCAACACGCTCGACCTCGGCAAAAATCGACTTGTCCTCAAGATCGGCCGTCAACAGCTCGCGGTATGCATCAAACGGCACAAAGATGTTTTCCTCAAAGATGGGCTCGCCGTCGGCCGTGCGCACGCGCTTAATATGCAGCAGCAGCGCATCCTTCTGCAGACCAAAGAATTCCATCTCGTTTTGGCGCGCCGGCACAATCTGGCGATCGACCACGTGCGCGCCGGCCTTCATGCCATTGTCGGCACACAACGCAGTAAACGTCTGCAGCGTCGAGGCGTGAAACTGACGGTTGATGTGCGGCGTGGAGACAAAGGTGCCGCGGCCCTGCTGCTTAACCAGGTAGCCATCGGAGCACAGCTCCTCGACGGCGCGACGCACCGTAATGCGGCTCACCTCATACTGCTCGGCAAGCTCAAGCTCGGACGGGATGCGCTCCTTAGGTGCATAAACACCTTTCTCGATCGCTTCCTTGATCTCGTCGTAAATCTGCTGGTAAAGCGGTGCATTTTTGGGCGCTGGCATATCTGATCACTCTTATCAAAATATCGAAATAACTAATACGTATATAACGTCTTTTTATATGTTACCTTAGTTTGATAAAACGATACACCGCATACAGCAAATCTTTACTTGCCGTCGTCCTGCTGCAAGCTTTCCTGATCGTGCAGACGGGCCTGCCTGCTGGCCATGCGCGCGGGCTTGTCGGGATCGGGTACGGCCGTAGGCATAGGCTCGTCGACATGTCCGCCCCACCAGCCGCCCACAAAGTTGAGCGTGTGGAACACATTGATCACGGCGCCGGGATCAATGTCGCACACCAACTTGATGATGTCCTGGCTCTCGTAGGTCGAGACAACGGTGTGCAGCAGGTACATCTTTTCGCGGCTGTATCCGCCAACGACCTCGGCGCAGCTGATGCCGTGCTGAAAATGGTCGATATAGGCGTTCATGACCTCGTCGGCCTTGCGCGTCGTGATCTGCAGCGTTACGCGGTCATAGCGGCGGTAGAAGCTGTCGATGGTCTTGGTCGAAATAAACTGGAACACGATAGAATACGCCGCATTGTCCCAGCCAAACATAAAGCCGAAGATCGCCAGGATAAAACAGTTAAAGCCAAAGATGACGCCCCAAATGGTCTTGCCCGTGTGGTTGGAAACCCACAGCGCGATAAAGTCGGTACCGCCGGTGGATGCGCCGGACTTAAGCGCAATGGCAGCGCCCAGACCCGAGACCACGCCGCCAAAAATGATGAGCATGATCTTGTCGCCCAAAAACGGGGCGAAGTGAAAGATATTGAGAAACAGCGACGAAAGCACGACCTGCATCATCGAGAAGATGACGAAGCGCCTGCTGATGCCGCTCCAACACAGAAGCGCCACGGGGATGTTGAGCGCAAGCATACCGAGCGAGATGTTGATGTGAACGCCGCCCAGCGAGGTAACGCGATCGAGCAGGACCGCGACGCCGGTGAGGCCGCTCGGAAGCAGGTCAGCGGGCTGAATGAACGCCTGGATCAAAAATGTCTGAAGAACGGCGGAAATCGTGACCGCCACGGCAGTAATGGCGCGACGAACGATGGTGAGGCGGCCGAGCACAAGCACGCGGTCCGTGAGCTGATCGATGGCGTTCGCCACGTAGGCTCCTTTCGAAGGCAGATGTAGTTGTGGGGCATGTCGGCGATTGTAGCATGGAGCGCGAAAGGGCGCTTCAATTCACCCGCTCTCGACAACCAAAACGAGGTCAAACGGACCAAAACGGACCCAAAAACGGGACCAAAAGGGACCTGCAACCCCCACGACCAAAGGCCCAAATTCCAAGTGAGTAGACTTTTCGCGACCTGTCGAGCACACCCAAAACAGCCACCTCTGTGACCTGCAGTTTTACTAAGGCAGATTCGCTTTGTGCTCTGCCTGAGCCGAAAAGTCTACTCACTTAGTCTGAGTCGGAGCCAAACGGATCAAATCGAAGCCAAAATGAGCCGATCTGCCGCAAAAGACGCGTGAATCGGTACTTCTCGTAGCGAATTGACGCTATAAAGCGGTCAGAATGTCGGCGAGGCTATCGATGATGGCATCAGCGGCGGACTGATCCAGGTTGACGCCCTCGTGCGGACGCAGTGCCAGGACGCGGGCGCCGGAGCGCTTACCGGCCTCGATACCCAAAGGCGAGTCCTCGATAACCAGGCACTCGGCAGGCTCCATACCCAGCGCCTCCATGGCACGCAGGTAGATCTCGGGGTCGGGCTTAAACGCACTGCACTCGTGACCGCTGATGGTGTAATCCAGCACATCGGCGATACCCGCAATCTCCACCAGCTCGTCAATCAACTCACGATACGACGAGCTCGCGATGGCACACTTCACGCCGCACTCGTGCAGCTCGCGCATCACCGGCTCCGTCTGCTCGTTGAGCAGCTCGGCATACGGAACGGGGTGGTCCGGGCTGTAGACCTGCTTGTACTCCACGCGCAGACGCTCGCGCAGCTCAATATCGTCGGGCACCAGCGCCTCCCAAATGGCAGGCTCGTTAGACCCCGAAAGATCGGGGATCTCGTCAAAGTGGAACCCCTTCTCCTCCATAAACGCCACGCGGCGACGGTTATAGAACCACTCGGTATCGACCAGCACGCCGTCCATATCAAACAGCACTGCCTTGATCATACGCATCTCCTCCCACCTGCCAAAAAGGGACAGGTTTATTTTGGTAGGTTTTATCTGGGGTTTTGCGGCGCGACGGGCGCGCCCTCCCCAGAGCAAAAAAGGGGACGGGGCGCAAACCCCATCCCCTCTCAATCAACCTGTAAGGTCTACTTACTTGTGATTAGTAGGAAAGCTTCCACATGTAGCGACGCATGGTCAGCGGGTGCTGACGGGCCTCGGCGATCTGGTTGCCGTACTCGCGCATAACGGCGAGGTGCAGCAGCGGGTTGAAGTAGGTGACGACGCTTGCCGGCACGGCGTCGGCCAGACCGTAGTCCTTGGAGTCGATCAGAGCGACCTTGGCGCCCATGCGCTTAAGGAAGGTGAGGGCGCGGGCGTCCATCGGACGGGTGGCACCATCGGACATGAAGAAGACGTAGGGCTTACCCTCGGTGGAAACCTCGAACGGGCCGTGGAAGTACTCACCGGTGTTGTAAGCGGCGGCGTCGATCCACTGCATCTCGGTGAACAGGAAGGCGGCGTGAGAATAAGCCATCTTCTCGGAGGCACCGGAGGCCATGAAGTAGATCATCTCGTCGTCCTTGAAGTCCTGGGCGAACTGCTTGGCAAGGCCCTTGGCGGACTGAGCGGCGTTCTCGCAGAGCTCGAAGACGTTGGTGAGGCCGGTGATCATGTCCTCGTAGTGGTCATAGCCCTCGGTCTGCTGAAGGATCTCGACAGCAAGAGCGATGGCGTAGCCGGGCTTCTCGCACTTGGCAGCGTAGTTGGCGTGGAAGCCGTGAACGATGACGTGGTCGGCGTCGACGGTCAGAGCGGAGCCAGCCTTGTTGGTGAGGGAGACGACCGGGCAGTTGTGCTTCTTGGCGGTCTTGTTGGCCTCGACGGTCTCGGGCGTGGAGCCACCCAGGGAGCAGGTGATCACGAAGGTGTGCTCGTTGACCCAGGAAGGCGTGTCGTAGTTGAACTCGTTAGCGGTGAAGATCTGAACGTTCAGCTTGTCCGTGTTGTTGGCCAGGAAGTACTTGGCGGGGTAAAGGTCGGACATGGAAGCACCGCAGCCGACGAAAGCGACGCTGTGGATCTCGTGGTTGGACAGGACGTCAGCGACGATCTGCTTAGGGAGGTTAAGGTCGATCTCGTACATCTGACACATTCCTTTCGATTTGTTGCGGCGCCACATTGCCGGACGCTCGCAGGGTTACCGTGATTTGGACCGAGTCGCCGGCCCGTTGAGGATGTGCCAAAGGGACTGTCCTTTGACACATTTAGGGATGGAAGCCTGCCTGGGGTATGGGATGCCAGGCAGGCCCCCGGGGGAAGCATTGGGTCGCGACTAGGCCAGGATGCCGGCCGCGGAGAGGGCGATGCCGCCCACGATGGCGATCACGAGAAGCCAACCGGTGTTGACGTTCTTCTTGATGAGCCAGTACATAAGGCCGGTGAGGCCAAGGGAGATCATCTGGGGCATCATGCCGTCCAGGATGTCCTGGATAACGACGGTACCCTCAGCGAACTGCAGCGGGGTGGTGGCGCCGATCAGCGTGGCGATCATGCCGCCCACGGACATAAGACCCACGATACCGCAGACATACATGAGCTTCTCCATGAGGTCGCCGCCCTGGAGCTTGCTCAGGTACTCGTGGCCACCCTGGTAGCCGATCTTGGCTGCGAACCAAGTGATCAGCACGGAGGGCACGATGGAGATGAGCATGGCCAGGATCGGGCCCATGATGGAGCCCTGCTGAGCCAGCTGAACACCCAGGCCAAAGGCGATAACGCGGATGGTGCCCTGGAAGAAGGAGTCACCGATGCCGGAAAGCGGACCCATGAGGGAGGTCTTGACCGCGTTGATCGAATCGGGATCGAAGTTCTCGGGATCCTTGGCGTACTCCTCCTCCATGGAGGCGGCGAGGCCCAGGATG
Source organism: uncultured Collinsella sp. (assembly GCA_958371715.1). Lineage (GTDB taxonomy): Bacteria > Actinomycetota > Coriobacteriia > Coriobacteriales > Coriobacteriaceae > Collinsella. The sequence continues at coordinate 33,881 of CATXLW010000017.1, read as the reverse complement.
AAAGCGCTCGTCTGCGGGGTGCAGTTGTAGAACGCCATGTGACGGTGGTAAGCCTCTTTCTTAGCAGCGAGCTGCTTGGGGTCGGACTCATCCGGATAGAGGCGATCGAGCGTGGGAACCATGCCGTAGAGGAAGCCCATGTTCATCTGACGCTCGTAGTTCCAAGAGGCCTGGATGGCCCAGGAGCGCCAGAAGAACTGGCTGACCTTCTTGTTCAGGGACACGTCCTTGGTTGCGGTTGCCATAGTGTGTTCCTCCTTAGTCTTCGTCGTCTTCGAGCGGATCGTAGTCGGAATCGACACCGGCGGCTGCATGGGAACCGTTGAACTTGAAGCCCATGAAGACGACAGCCAGGCACACACCGATCAGAGCGACCGCGATAACGGACAGGTTGAGGTAAGCGGCGAGCAGGAAACCGATGAACAGGAACGGAGTCATACCCTTCTTGATCATCATGGTGAGCAGCAGGGCCAAGCCGTAGGCGGTCATGATCTTGGTCGAAACGTTAAGACCAGTGGACAGCCACTCGGGAACCATGTTGACGATGGCCTGAACCAGGTCGGTGCCAACAAAGACGGCGAGGAAGATCGGCAGGAAGTACATGACGGCGTACAGACCGGAGCCGGCGCAGATGTGCATGCGGTAGGCGGTCTTGAACTTTCCGTTATCGATCGCGCTATCTGCCACATGGGTGAGGGCGGCGATGATGGAACGGAACACGATGCCGAGGAGCTGACCCAGGACGGCGACCGGGATGGCGATCGTCATGGCGGTCTCGGCGGAAGCATCGGTCAGGCACGCAAAGGCAGCGGCCACGATGCCGCCCAGGACCATATCGGGCGGAACGGCGGCGCCGACCTGCACCAGGCCCATGGACACGAGCTCGACGGCGGCACCGACGGCAAGGCCGGTGGGCACATCGCCCAGCAGCAGACCGACGAGCGTAGCGCCAACGAGAGGCTGCTCGAAGTTAAGACGACCGAGCAGGCGGGAGTCCCACATGCAGAACACGCCGACGAGGCCGACGAGCACCGCACTGATGAACGTATTCATACCCTTTTCCTTTCAGTCAGGCAAAAGCCTGGTTGATTACAGCTTGGCGTCGATGTCGACGCTCTGATACGTAGGGGTCTGCTGGACGTAGAGCTTGATGCCCATGTCGAGCAGCTGGTTGACGTCGGCCTTCTGGGTGGCGTCGAGGAAGACGGAGCTGTCCTTGCCGCCGACCTGATCGGCACCGTCGTGGTTGGCGGTGGCGCCCAGGTTGATGGCGTCGAGCTTGTAGCCCTGGCAGAACTGCAGCATCTCGGCCGTGTTGCCAAAGACGAACATGACGCGCTCGCCGAGGGTGTTGAGCTTGTCCATCTTGGCGAGGGCACGCTCGACGGTGAAGACGTTCAGGCGCACGCCCTGGGGCTTGGCCAGCTTAAGAGCGCCCTTCTTGATGTCATCGTTGGCGGCAGCGTTGTCGACGACGATGATGCGCTCGGCCTGAACCTTGGTGGTCCAGGTAAAGACGACCTGGCCGTGCAGCAGACGGTAGTCAAGACGTGCGAGGACGATCTTGGCGGGACCGGAGCTGTGACGGGGCGCCTTGGCCTTCTTGGCGGGAGCCGCGGCGGCCTCGACCGGTGCGTTGGGGTTGGTCAGACCGGTGCGGGCCTCGTTGATGAGGGCCGCGAGCTCGGCACCCTTGACGGGGACGGGGCTCATAGCGAGCGTGAGCGCCAGCGGGATGTTGAAACCGCTAACAACCGTGAACTTCGTGCCGTTCTTGGAAAGCTCGACCATGTTGTTGTTGACCGAGCTGCCGAGCATATCGGTCAGCACATAGACGGTGTCGTCCGCGTTAAACGTGGCGATCATGGCGTCCACCTTATTGGTGATGGGCTCCTTGTCGTCACGAGCAAGCGACACGACGTGGACGTTCGACACGTCGCCGAGAACCATCTCGAGCGTGTCTTTGGCGCCTGCGGCCAGGCCGCCATGAGATGCGAGAATGATCTGATTCATCTTGCCTCCTCCTTTTCGTTATGGTCATTATAACGTCTTATACGTTGCGGATATTGATAATTAGTATATAAACCGTTCGCGGGTGAAAAACGACCGTTGGCGGGTTTAACGCAATCGAAACGATGGTCTTGGGTAGGCCGGCGCTGGCTGGATAACCCCAGGTCGGACGCCGCGCGCAACCCCCTATCGCACGAAGTACCAGGGGCTTTCCTGCACGGTGGGCTCCAGCGCAATGCCCGTGCGCTCGCGGAACAGATCCATGTCCTGCGATTTCTCCGTCCACCACGCGTTGGGCTTAAAGGTCATGCTCTCAACGACATGACCGACAAACACACTGTTGCGCAGCTTGGAAAAGTCGGTGTTCATAATCACGATGGACGCGAGCACCAAAACGATGCCCAGAACTTTGATCGCGCCGGCGGGCTCGGCGTAGACACCAATGCCCAGCAGTACGGTGACGACTGTCTCGAATGACATTACGACGGGAACTTTCGACGTCTCGAGCCCCATGGACAGACCCTGCATATATAAGATGTAAGCCACGGCTGTGGGGATGAGTCCAAAGCCAAGGAACAGCAGCAGCAGCTGTGGCGACATTGCCGCGGCGACATCCGGCCACGGAGCCGCGATAGCTGCCATAACCGCACCGCCAAAAACAAAGCCCCAAAACGTGACAGCCAGCGGGTGGACCGTCTTGGTTGCTATCCGGCTAAACACCGCGAGCGACGCACCACAAAGGCCTGCAATCACGCCCGACGTGACGCCCCAAACCGAAAAATGAAAACCGGAAAGGTCGCCATTGGTCACCGCAAGCACACAGCCACCTATGTTAAAAGCGATGGCAACGAGCTTGTTGGGAGTCACATCCTCGCGATAAAGCACGCGGCCGAGCATGACGCCAAACACCGGCGAGGTGTAGAGCAGCACCGAGGCCGTGGACATGCCCACCTCGCCCATACACTCGTAATAGCAAGTGTTGGCGGCGGCCAAACCGACGATACCGACAAGCGCGCAGGAAACAAGCTCTTTAGGGCTTGCCTTGAACAGGGCCAGCGGACCCTGAGCCACGGTAGACCCCTCACCCGAACGGCAGCCCATAAACATCAGGACCGGCGCCAAGATAAGCGCTCCGACCAACAAGCGAAAGGCAGCCATACTCTGGGACGTAACGCCCATGGCCGAGATGCCGTTTACAAAGATTCCGATGCTGCCCCACATAAGCGCGGCGATCAGCACCAGCACATAGCCCAGATTGCTTCTCTTCAACGTGGCCTCCTCGGTATTGTTTCCAATATGTTTCACACTACGTTATAGTCGTTATATACATTTTTCAAGGCACAAATCGCCAAACGGGAAATCTCTAGACAAAGGGAGTGTCCCGCCAGCCACGGTATCGTCGATGTTTTGGCAATGTCAGCGAAAACCCGCCAGAGCGAGCAAGGTGCCTTGAAGTGAGGCGGCATTGACCTTCTGGTCATGCCGCCGAAGCTGAAAGGCAGATTGCCGCTCTGGCGGGTTTGCAGCGTCGAGCGGTTACGGCGTTTGGTAAAACGCCGTAACTAATACTCAAGCTTCCACATGTAGCGGCGCGTCATGTAGTCCTTGTGGGTAACGGCAGAGAGAGCGCGCATGTACACGTTGTTGAGAATCGGGGCAAAGATCAGGTGGTTGAAGTACTCGCTCACGCTGTCCTTGATGTCGTTGAGGCCGAGCTCCTTGGCGTCGAGCTGATAGACGCGCTCGCCACCGTACTGGTTGACGAAGCGGATGCCGCGCTCGTCATTGCAGCGGCTGCGGCCGACGCTGATGAGCTGGAACAGCGAGGTGCGCTTGTCCAGAATCTCGAAGGGGCCGTGGAAGAAGTCGCAGGTGTTGATGGTGCAGGAGTCGATCTGCAGCATCTCCTGCACGTTGCAGATGCTAAAGACGTAGGCGGCACCAAAGAGCGGGCCCTGGGCCATGACGTTGATGCAGGGCTTGTCGGCGTTCTGCTCGGCCCACTTAGCAGCGAGCGGACGGGTGTACTCGACGGCCTTGCGATAGATGGGGTCGACCAAGTCGAACGCGGCCATAGCGGTCTCGTACTCGGCATAGCCCTCGGTCTGCTGCGTGAGCTCCATGGCGATCATGGTCACGACAGCGGAGTTGGTGCGGCCCATGCAAGACTCGTCAACGGCCAAGCTGTCGTACTGGATCTTGTAGTCGCAGACCTCGGTGAGGCCGGACTCGTCAACATAGATGGCGATGGTGCTGGCGCCGTGGTCCTTGGCGACCTGGGCGGCGACGATGGTCTCCTTGGTGCCGCGCATGGACACGACGACGGCCAGGGCGTTCTCGTTAACGTAGGCAGGGGTTGCGTGCACGAACTCGTTGCTGGTGTAGCTGGAGCTCACGACCTGCGTGGCCTCGTGCTCCATAAAGTACTGGGCAGGATAGTTGCCGCCGTTGGATCCACCGGCGCCAATCCACACGACGCGCTTGATGCCGCCCTTGTCTGCCTTGTCAGCCAAAACCTGGGAGACGACGTCCTTAACCTGTTCCTGAGTAGTCATCGTGCATCAGCCTTTCTTCTCGTTTGATGCTCTCGATGGCATACAAGTTACATACATGTTTTGGTTATGTCGACTAGTTGTATGCTATATTTATCTTAGATATTTTGCTGGTAAAGTTTTCGGCAATCCATTATCAGCGGTTTTGTTGTCATGTTGGATACATGCTTGGTTCAGTAAGCATACAGGTTAGATACAGGTTGTTCGCATGAGCACTTCGTCGAAAAAGAACTTGGCCCAATACGAGCGTCTGGCGGGTACGCTGCGTGACCGCATCGCCGCCGGCATCTACGCGTGCGGAGACAAGCTGCCGTCCGAGATGGAGCTCATGGGCGAATCGGGCCTGTCGCGCAGTACTGTGCGTCACGCGCTTAAGGTGCTTGTTGACGAGGGTCTGGTTCGCACCGAGCGCGGACGGGGCGCCTTTGTGGCTGACACGCCGGCGCTCCACGAGAACAACCTGGTGTTTTCGAGCTATACCAAGCAGGTCGAAGGCCAGGGTATGAAGCCCACCACGCGCACGGTGGACTCGGGCTTTGCCAAAGCAATGGGCAGCGTGGCCAAGTTCTTTGACGCTAGCGTGGGCAGCAAGCTTGTCAAACTTGTCCGCCTGCGTTACCTGGACGATGCGCCACTGTGCCTGGAGACCACCTATTTGCCGCCAAGCTTTGGGTCGCTCATCGATCGCGATATCAACGGATCGCTCTACGCCACGCTGCGCCAGGAGTTCCATCGCGCGCCGGCGCAGGGGCACAAGACCTTCGAGGTGTGCTATGCCTCGCAAAACGAGGCGTTTTTGCTCAACGTTGAGCGCGGGCAGGCGCTGATCCTGATCACCGACTACGTCTACGACACCGACGGCCGTCCGCTCCATGTCTCCAAGCGCATCCAACGCACCGACCGCGCCAAATACACCGAGCCCATCGGCTAACCACCACAAAGGGACAGGCACCTTCGTGGTGGTTTTAGGCGGGAAGGTCGGGGAACCAGGTTGGTTTGGGTTGGTTGGGGACGCGCTCGGCCAGGACCAGCTCCATCCAGCACATGTCGTACCAGCGGCCGAACTTTTGCGCGCAACGGTCGAAGGCGCCCACCAGGCGATATCCCATATGGGCATGGAAATCCTGACTGTTGTGCGTCAGGTATTCGTCGTCCTTGTCGTGCGGCACGGCGATGAGCGCGCACATGTTGGTGATGCCCATCGCGACCAAGCACTGCTTGAGCGCGTCGTGCAACCTGCGACCCAGTCCGCCGTGGCGCACGTCGCGCGCCAGGTAGATTGACGTCTCGACCGACCAGTCGTACGCCTCGCGGCTGTTGAGCGGACTCACATAAGCATAGCCTACCGGGCGCCCGTCCAGCTCCATCACCAGATACGGATAGCGCTTGAGCGTACGCTCGATGCGCCCGGCGAACTCCTCAACGCTCGGCACCTCGTATTCGCAGGTAATCGCCGTCTGGCGTACATATGGCTCATAGATGGCAAGCAACGCCGGCGCATCATCGGGCGTCGCCAGGCGAATCGTCGGCTCGGACATCTCGGTCATACAACCCTTCTCCCTCAAAAGCAAAGGCCGCCCTGCGCCAAACCCAGGCGCAGGGCGGCCCCTCGTCATTACGTCAACTTACAGGACAGCCGCCAACGCGTCGATGTCCTCCTGCGTCGTGGCCCAGCTGGTGCAAAAGCGCACCACCGTATGGGTCTCGTCGTACTTTTCCCAGTACTCAATCGAGGCATGCTCGCGAATGCGGGCCATGTCCTCGTTGGGCAGAATCACAAACTGCTGGTTCGTGGGCGTCTCCAAGAAGAACTCGTAGCCGCGCTCGTGCAGCACACGACGCAGCGCCTGAGCCGTCTCGATCGCCTGGCGACCAATCTCAAAATACAGGCCGTCGGTAAAGAGCGCCTCAAACTGGACGCCCGTCAGGCGGCCCTTGGCCAGCAACGCGCCGTGCTGCTTAATGCGCGGAATGGGATGCGCCGGAGCGTGCATGCCGCAAAACACTACGGCCTCGCCGCAAAGCGCGCCGCACTTGGTGCCGCCGATGTAGAACACGTCGCACAGCTGTGCCAGCTCGGGCAGGGTAATGTCGCACTCATCGGCTGCCAGCGCATAGGCCAGGCGGGCGCCGTCCACAAACAGCGGAATCTCACGCTTTTGGCACACCGCATAAATCTCGGCCAGCTCGGCCTTTGAGTACAGCGTGCCGTACTCGGTCGACAGGCTCACGTACACGGCGCCCGGAAACACCATGTGCTCGCAGCTTTCGTTTTCGTAGAACACCTGGATATAGTTTTCGAGATCCTCGGCGCGCATCTTGCCCTCGTAGCCAGGAATGGTGAGCACCTTGTGGCCGCCAAACTCGATAGCGCCCGCCTCGTGGCAGGCAACGTGGCCGGTCTCGGCGGCAACCACGCCCTCGTACGGCGCGAGCAGCATGTCAATCACCGTCGCGTTGGTCTGCGTGCCGCCCACCAGCAAAAATACGTCGGCATCGGGGGCCTGACAGGCCTCACGGATCAGTTGCTTGGCACGCTCGGTGTGCGCATCGGTGCCGTAGCCGGGCTGCGGCTCCATGTTGGTGTCGACGAGCGCCTGCAGCACCGCCGGATGTGCGCCGTGGGAATAGTCGTTGTTGAACGCGAGCATAGCAATCCTCTCTTACCGGGTATCGGCCAGATGATTCAAACGGGGCTATTGTACGCCGTTGGGATAGGCAATGCGCGCGGCAAGGCACTCAAGCGCCAGCACCAGGGCAAAGCCGCAGCTCACGTCAGTCAAAAAGTGTGCACCGATCACGATACGGCCAAAGGCGACGAGCGCCGCGACGGCCGCCGCCACCCAAAAGACCACGCGACGACGCGAAGGCTTTTCCGTAAAGGCCGCCGCGGGAAGCCCCGCAAGCATAAGGCCGATTGCCGCATGCGCGGTGTGCCCGCTCGCGAACGACTTAAAGCCGTCCTTGATCACGCCGGCGGCGATATAGCTCCACTTGTCGGGATTGCCGATCACCCACCACGGCTGAAAATTGAGCCCCGGCGTGACCTCGATCACGCGCATGCGCGGGCGCGACCACAGCGGCTTGACGATCACGTTGAGGATGATGGCCTGGGCAACCCACACGGCAAGCACCATCAGCGCCCAGCGCGTGAGATCGTCGGGGTCGGTGTCGCGCGTAAGGCGATAGACGACAAGGTTGGCAGCGATGACCAGCACAAACGTCAGCACCAACTGGACAGCGATGAGTTTGCCGCCAACCTTCAGGGACGAGACGATCTCGTAGCCGGCCAGGCCAACGTTGACGAGGATGCCGAGCACGGCGAGCCATTTGCTCCCCCTGGAGTCGGGACGCACCGCGCGCACGAGCATAACGCCCGCGACGCTCGCCGTCAGCTCAAACGGCAGCTCGCCGGCGGCCTCGATAAAGCGGCCGTACATGCTGCCGATGTTGAACAGCGCGCTCGAGATCTGATAATCGAAGAAACTGCCCACGCCCAGACAAAGGCACAGGACAACCGCGATCATGGCGACATCTTTCTTATAGATGTATCCGAACATGCTTTCCTTTCGATGGGGCGAAGGGTCGACCCGCAACGTGGTGGGACAAAGTTATCAGTAGTTTTTGTCCCAGGGTCGCTTGCGTTAACAGGCTCGATGCGGCTATCGCACCTGGGACAAAAACTACTGATAACTTTGTCCCACCGACTTACTTGTTAGTCATCGTCGCTCGCGCCCAGCTGCTGCAGCAGCATGAGTGCCGCGGCCACGGGGCCGGTGCCGTCGTTGGCATCGAGGCCGCGACCCAGGCCGCTGCCCGCGCCGGCGCCCGCCTTGTAGGGCACGGAGAGCTTGCGACTCTTGGGAAAGTTCACCGCGCCATAGCGGGTCTTTAGTTCAAAAGCCACCTTCTTGGGCACGTCGACGCCCAAAAACGTGATGCGGCCGCCACTGAGTGTGACGCTCTCGAGTCCCAGGCGCTCGCCGCGAATGCGGATGCGAGCGCGGTTGAACAAGTTAAGCCCCGCCAACGGAAGCTCACCATGCGCGGCCTCGGTCTCCTCCTGCACCTCGTCGATGCTCTCCAGGTCCTCAGCCGCCGCGAGCTTGCGGTACACAAGCACGCGCTGGTCCACCGCCGGCATGTACTCCTCGGACAAGAAGTAGTCGGCCGGCAGGTTAATGCCCACGCTCGCCGCCTCCACGCCGGCATCGTCATCGCCGCGTGCCTCGGCCACGGCCTGTCCCAGCATCTGCGTAAACAGGTCAAAGCCCACACTCGACAGGTTGCCGTGCTGCTCGGCACCCATAAGCGAGCCGGCGCCGCGAATCTCCAGGTCGCGCATGGCGATGCGCATGCCGCTGCCCAAGTCCTGGAACTCGGACAGTGCGGTCAGGCGCGCCGTAGCCTCCTCGGTGAGCGGCAGCTCGCCCGGGAACATAAAGTACGCGTAGGCCTGCGTGGCCGAGCGACCCACACGGCCCTTGAGCTGGTAGAGCTGCGCCAGGCCCAGGCGCTGCGAGTCCTCGATGATGAGCGTGTTGGCGCACGCGTTGTCGATGCCGCTCTCCACGATGGTCGTGGCGATGAGCACGTCGATCTTTTTGGTCGCGAACTCGATCATCACGTCCTCGACCTCGCGCGGGCTCATCTTACCGTGCGCCACGCCCACGCGCGCCTCGGGCGCGGCCTCGTGCACGCGCGCCACGGCATCGTCGATGGTCTTGACACGGTTGGACACGTAGTACACCTGGCCACCACGGCCCACTTCCAGGCGAATCGCCGCGCTCACCACGTCGGGGTCGTACTCCCCCACGTGCACGATCACGGGACGGCGCCCGGTCGGCGGCGTGGTGATCAGGCTCATGTCGCGCACGCCGCTCGTCGCCATCTGCATGGTTCGCGGAATCGGCGTTGCCGAAAGCGTGAGCACGTCAATCTGCTCGCGCAGATTCTTGAGCTGCTCCTTGTGCTGCACGCCAAAGCGCTGCTCCTCGTCGATGATCACCAGGCCCAGGTTCTTGGGGTTCACGTCGGCCGAAAGCAGGCGGTGCGTGCCGATCAGCACGTCAATCGTGCCCTCGGCAAACGCCTTGAGCGCGCGCTTTTGCTGCGCCGGCGTGCGGAAGCGGCTGAGCACCTCGACCTCAAGGCCAAACGGGGCAAAGCGCTCAAAGAACGTCTCGTAATGCTGCTGGGCCAGAATGGTCGTGGGACAGAGCACCATGACCTGGCGGCCGGAGTCAACGCACTTAAACGCCGCGCGCAGGGCGACCTCGGTCTTGCCAAAGCCCACGTCGCCGCACAGCAGGCGGTCCATGGGCTTGGGCGCCTCCATGTCGGCCTTGATGTCGGCGATAGCCTCCAGCTGGTCGCGCGTCTCGTCGTAGGGGAAGCTCTGCTCCATCTCGATCTGCTCGGGCGTGTCGGGCGGACAGGCGATACCGGTAATCGAAGAGCGGCGCGTATACAGATCGACCAGGTCAAACGCCAGCTTTTTGGCGTTCTTGCGCGCCTTGTTGGTGGCACGCGTCCAGTCGGCAGTGTTGAGCCTGGTCAGGCGCGGCTTGTCGCCGTCGGGGCCAACGTATCGCGTGATGCGGTCAACCTGTTCCAACGGCACGTAGAGCTTGTCGCCGTCGGCATATTCCAGCAAAAAGTAGTCGCGCTCCTTGCCGCCCACTTCCTGGCGCGCGATCTCGCTAAAGAGCGCGATGCCGTGAGTAGCGTGCACCACGTAGTCGCCCGGCTTAAACGGGAACGTGATCTGCGTAATGTCCACCTTGCGGCGGCTGCGCGCGCGGTTGGCGTCCATGCGGGCGTTGAGGTCGGCGATCGAGAACACGGCCAAATTGGCGTCGGGCACCACCACGCCCTGCGGCAGGGCGGCATCGACAAAAGTCACGCGTCCGCGCGAGATGGTGGGCACGGCGGCGCCGGCGGCAGCCTGCGCGGCGCCCGCCTCGAGCGAGCGGGCGTTGAGCGCATCGGCCTTACGCTCGCGAATGGAAGCATGGGCCTCCTGGCGTGCGGCACGGTCGGCGGAATCCGCTGCTGCCACGCGCACGCGGTCGCCGATAGCGCCGGCATTTTCGGGCGCCGCGGTCAGCGATTCCTCAAAGGTAATGCCCTCGTCGCCAAAAGTGAGCTCCATCGACTCGCGCGCGCCGCGGTCAGGGATGGCAAACACGCAGGCATAGCGCTTGCCCACGACCTCCTGGATGCGCGTCATAAAGCGATTGTCCGAGCCCGCGATGGCCGGCTGCTCAATCTTGAGCTCTGCCGTCACCGCACCGCCGGCACGAATCAAGCTCACGTAGTTAAGGCGCTGCTGGGCACCAAAGTCGAGTTGCTGGGCGCGCACGTACAGACCGTCCAAGCGGTCAATCCCCGCCTCGCCGGCGCGTGCCTCGATATCCTCGTAGGCGCGCAGGCAGTCGTCGAACAGCGAGCGCGGCTCGGACAGGACCACAAGCGCCTTGCCGCTCACGTGCGCCAACGGGCTCACGGTCTGGCCGTACATCACCGGCAAAAAGCGGTCGAGCTCGGGCGTGACGATGCGCGCGTCCACCATCTCGAGCAGCGCCGCCAGCTTGCTATCGCTCTGGCTGGCGCGATAGAGCGCCACATGCATGTTGTGGACGGCCTCGTCGGTGAGCGCCAACTCGCGGCACGGGAAGATCTCGATGCTGTCCTCGTTGCCGATGGTTTGACCCGTAGAGCTCACCATGCGGCGGATGCGGTCGATCTCGTCGCCAAAGAACTCAATGCGCACGGGTGCTTTTTCCTGCGCGGGGAACACCTCGACGGTATCGCCGTGCACACGGAACAGGCCGGGCGCGTCGGCGGCGCCGGCATTGGTGTAGCCCATGCCCACCAGGCGCTGCGGCACCTCGTCGAAGGGAATCTCCTCGCCCACCGCAAAGGTGGTGGACTCCCAATAGCGGCTCTCGACCGGCGGCACGCAACGCAGTAGCGCGCGGGCCGAGGCGACCATGATGCAGTTATCGCCGCGCACGATGCGCCCTAAAGCCTCGCAGCGTTGGGCCACCACGGCGTCGTCGGGCGCCTGCTCACGCCATGGATAGTCTTTGCGCTCGGGAAAGCGGCACACATGCGCCAGACCCACATAGGCGGCCAGGCTGCGCGCGGCGCGATCGGCCGCGTCCTCGCCGCTCACGATATAGACCGTGGGACGCGGGCGGCGCGCAAACTGGGCTGCCGCCATGAGCGTGCGGCCCGACTGCGACACGGCCAGCGTCACGTCCTCGCCGGCATCGAGCCCGGCCTCGACGGCCTGCAGTGCCTCGGCAGTGTAGAGCTGCGCGGCTATACGGTGAATGAGCATGTGGTCCTCCGGCATCGCAACGCCAAAAGCCCGCCGGGGCAGGCTCGGCGGGTCGTACATCAAAACTATTGATTGTCATGGTAACGCATGGGGCGGACTCCGGCTCAAGGGCAAACCCAGCCCCGCAAAAAACGCCAGACGAAGATGCGTTCCGCCCTACCCCGCCACGCGCACGCTGGGGCACAAATCTGCCAGCGGACACTCGTCACACTTGGGTTTGCGGGCGTCGCAGATCTCGCGACCAAAGGTGATCCACTGATGGTTGACCGACTCCCAATACTCGTGCGGCAAAATCTTGAGCAGATCCTGCTCGGTCTTGAGCGGTTCCTTGGCATGCGTCTTGGGACTCAGCATCAGGCGGTGCGCAATGCGGTTGACGTGCGTGTCCACCGCAATACCCTCCACGATGCCATACCCCACGTTGAGCACGATGTTCGCCGTCTTGCGTCCCACACCCGGCAGCTTTACAAGCTCCTTCATGTCGGCCGGTACCTCGCCGCCGTAGTCAGCAACGATCATCTGCGCGGCCTCGACGGCATGCTTGGCTTTGCTCTTGTAGAAGCCGAGCGACTTGATGGTGTCCGCCACGTCAGCTACGCTCGCCCCGGCCATGGCCTCGGGCGTGGGCCACTGGGCAAACAGCCGCGGCGTCACTTTGTTGACCTGCGCATCGGTCGTTTGCGCCGAAAGCAGCACCGCGATCAGCAGGCGGAAGGGATTCTCGTGGTCCAAAAAGCACTCGACCGGGCCATAGCGACGGTTGAGGCGCTCACACACCTCGATGGCGCGCTCGCGCTTGGCGGCATTGGTCTCGCGTGGCATAACGACTCCTCGGCTCAACGGCACAATAAACTTATGGGCACAATTGTCCCACGTCCGAGACGTTTACGCCTCCAAGAATGCGCCGGTCTGACGGCTCCACAGGCTCGCGTACTCGCCGCCCGCCTCGACGAGCTGCACATGCGTGCCGTCCTCGACGATCTCGCCATCCGCCAGTACCACGATGCGGTCGAGCGCCGCCACGGTGGACAGGCGATGCGCCACCACAATGGAGGTGCGGCCGCGCATCAGGTTCTCGAGAGCTTCCTGCACCAACGCCTCGGACTCGCTATCGAGGGCAGACGTCGCCTCGTCGAGTACCAGAATCGGCGCGTCGGTGAGGATGGCACGGGCAATGGCCACGCGCTGGCGCTGGCCGCCCGAAAGCTTAACGCCGCGCTCGCCCACCATGGTGTCAAAGCCATGGGGCAGGCGGTCGATAAACTCCAGGGCATTGGCCAGGCGCGCCGCCTCACGAATTTGCTCGTCGGTGGCGTCGGGGCGGCCGTAGGCGATATTCTCGCGAATGGAGCGGTGGAACAGCAGCGCCTCCTGTGGCACGTAGGCCACCTGACGGCGAAGGCTCTGCTGCGTACAGCGCGAGACGTCCTGGCCGTCCACGAGCACGCGGCCGCCCTGCACATCGTCCAAGCGCAGCAGCAGCTTGGTGAGCGTCGTCTTGCCCGAGCCCGATTTACCCACCAGGCCCACGCGCTGGCCCGCCGGCACATGGAGCGTCAGGTCGTCGAACACGCTATCGCCCGCCGCGGCGTCACGGTATGCAAAGCTCAAGTGCTCAAAATCGATCGCGCCCTCGGCCACCTTAAGCTCGGGAGCATGCTCGTCGTCCACCACCAGGCGCGGCTCGTCCAGCACGCGCGTCATCTCGGCGGCGTCACCCAGCGCGCGGTTAATGCGCTGCATCATGGAACTCACGTAGTTCAGGCGCATGGTGAGGTTATAGGTGTAGGTAAAGATCATGACGAGCGAGCCGGCCGAGATGCCAAACCACGCGTTGCCGCCCGCCACGAACACACTCACCACGGCCATGGTGATGACGATAAGGCCCGAGGTCGTAAAGTTGCGCTGCATCATGGCGTGCATCGATACCGTTTCGGCATCGCGCGCGGCACGGTCGGCGGCATCGAACAGGTCGCGCTCAAAGTCCTCGCGCCCGCAGGTCTTGACAGCCAGGATGTTCGTGACCGCGTCGGACAGCACACCCGAGAGCTTGTTTTGTGCGGCGGACGTCGCGGCCGAAAGCGGCATGATGCGCTTGTACATAAGCCAGACAAACGCGATGTAGACGACCATGATGCCCACCAGGATCACGGTAAATGTGGGCACCACCGGAGCGAGCGCCGTCACCGTGCAGACAACCGAGGTGATGGTGGGAATGAGCGAATACACCGTCACGTCGACCAGACCCGTGTAGCCGCTCATAAAACGGCTCGTCTGGCTCACAAGCGATCCGCCAAAGCGGCTGGTGTGGAATGTCATGGATTGATTGGAGAGCGTGTCGAAGCACAGGCGCGCCAGGTGATAGTTGCCCGCGATCTCAAGCTTGTAGACGGTGTAGTCCTGCAGCTTGGAGAGGATCTGGCCCACCAGGTTGACGAGCACGAGCGCCAAAATGTAGGGACCGAAGACCTCAAACACCTGGTCGCCCGCTACGGGGCCGGCTTGGACACGATCGACGATGAGGGCCATAACGTAGGTGTTGGCAAACGTGAGCAAAAAGATGTAGCCCGCCGACGAGAACACCGAGAGAAAGACGATCAGCGGCTGCGTGCGCGTGACATCCCAAAAACGCTGCAGCGTGCGGCGCACGGTTGAGCGTTTGAGCGGGCTGGTGCTTCTCTGAGACATGGGCTTCCTTTCGCGTCTGATAGGGCGAAAGGCCATTGTTGCACATTAAAGTGCGCTTTAGGCAAGTGCGATGCGAAAAGCACCCGCGCCCTGCGCCTGCGCAGGCGCCCCGCCGTCAAGTGCCGCTAGTCCTCGTCTTCTTGGTCTGCGAGCAGGCCCGCGGACGTGAGCCCCAAGACCTCGTCGGCCTCCTTGGCGTCTTCCAGCGCGTCGATATCCTTGAGCTTGCGCTCCATGACGTTGGTACGCGTGGTGATGATGCCCTCGACCGTTTTGCCCGCGGTCTCGATCTGCTGCTGGGCGCGGCGCAGCGCCGCCTGATAGCGCGGCAGCTCGGCCTTGACGGCAGAAAGCACGCGCAGCACGTCGTCGGTGCGTTTTTGCAACTTAAACGTCTGGTAGCTCATCTGCAGGCTGTTGAGGATGGCGGCCATGGTGCTGGGACCGGCTACGTTGACGTGATAGTCGCGGCCCAGGGTCTCGATAAGCCCAGGGCGCGTGACGACCTCGGCGTACAGGCCCTCAAACGGAACGAACAGGATGCCAAAGTTGGTGGTCGCGGGCACGCTCAGGTACTTTTCGCAGATGTCCTTTGCCTCGCGCTTCACCATGGTGTCGAGCGTCTTGCGCGCGGCGGCGACGGCCTCCGCGTCGCCCGACTCCTGGGCGTCGAGCAGGTGCTCGTACGCGTCGCCCGGGAATTTGGAGTCGATTGGCAGCAGCACGGGGTCGCCCTCGTCTACCGGCAGCTTGACGGCAAACTCAACGCGCTCCGAGGCGCCGGGCTTGGTGGCGACGTTTTCCAGATACTGGTCGGGCGTGAGAATGTCCGCCAGGATCGCGCCCAGCTGCACCTCGCCCAAAATGCCGCGCGCCTTGACATTGCCCAGCACGCGTTTAAGGTCGCCCACGCCGGTGGCGATAGATTGCATATCGCCCAGGCCCTTATACACGGCCTCGAGCTGGTCGCTCACCTGCTTAAACGATGCCGACAGACGGTCGTTGAGCGTGCGGGAGAGTTTCTCGTCCACCGTCGCGCGCATCTGATCGAGCTGCACGTTGTTGTCCTTGCGGATGGCGCCCAGCTGGGCATCGACCGTCTCGCGCACCTTGTCCAGGCGCTGCTCGATGCCCTCGCGGTTGGCGCCGAGCTGTTGGGTCGTCTCGCGGCGCAGGTCATCCATACGGTCGCCAGCCTGCGAGAACTCGCGCGCAATGGTCAGGTAGCGCTGCTGCTCTACGGCGGCGTCGGTCGTCTGCTGCTGCGCGATGGCGTTTGCCGTGCGGCGGGTTTCTGCCAACGCCACATTAAGGGCGTCGAGTGCATTGTTGGCCTGTTCAAGTGCCGCCAGCGTCTCCGCGCTACTGTCGCCACGCTCCCGCAACTCGACACGCAGGCTCTTGAGCTGGAGGGCGCAAGCCGCAGCGACCCCCACCGCCACCAAAGCAATCACAATAAGTGCAATATCAATTGCAGACATAAACTCCGCCCAACAAACCCAATCGAACACCAATCAAAACCGCGATCAATCTTACCCCGCCACACACACCGGGCGCCCGGCCCCTTCTTGGGCGCCCCTCTCCTCCGCATATTCCATAATGCGGCGCGCCGTTTTCCTGCTCACCTTTGAGTCATCGCCGGCCAAGTATGCGTATACGTTTCCTTTATTCAGGCGCAGAGCACGGCAGAGGCCATAGCGCGTTACACCCGATTCCTCCAATGCTTCCAGCGTTTTCTTTCTCATCAGGGCGTTCACCCTTCTATCGGCCGCCGGCTTTTCCTTCACCGCTCTATACGCACGCCAAACGTTGGCATAACAATTAGGGAGCTCACTTTTGGCGCATAGAGACGCCATGCTACCCGCTTGACCGTACAAGGATAAAACGTCTCGATAATCCCGTTCCATCCACGAGCCCTCGGATAAACCCAGAACGTATTCGGCTTTTCCTTGCGCCAAAGCGAGCAAAAACAGAGGCTCCGCCACGCGCGGCGCATCCGTCGTCGCCTGCTCAACCAATTTTCTAAAACTCAGCGACTGCTGTCCGGATAGCTCTCGGCAATAGCCTTTTAAGAATCCCTCAAAGGTCAGATTCAACCGAACACCTCCTTTTTGTATTGCCTGTATCCCTTATTATTATTCATCTTTAATAATACTATTCAGTCGCATGACAGGACCCACAGGATGCGAGGATTCTACTCATGGCGATAATCCCTACACCCTAGAAGTCCTAATGTGACAAACGCTAACTCTCCCAGCCGGCGCGAATGGTTGTTACGACATCGCCTAGGCGCTGGCCGAGAGCCGCTAGATGTTGGAGCACCTCGTTGGGCGATGCACCGTTGAGGATGCACGTGAGGGCATACGACGCCAGAAAGATGGCCGCAAGCCCCAACGGGACGAGCACGATCATCGCCAAGGTGCGCAGGCGCTGGCCCACGCGGCGACGACGCGCACGACGCTTGTCGAACGCGAGCTCCTGCGCATATGAATCTTGCTGTACGGAATAGGCCTCTGGTGCCGATTCGCACCCGGGCACAGCTGCAGGTACAGCAGCGGACACGACATTTTGCGCAAAGGGCTGGACTGCCGCCCCTTGCATTTGTATCTCTATGAGTCGTTGCTGCTGACGCAGCATGCGCTCAGCTTGTTGCTGCGGAGTCTCAAGAAACAGATCCATGCTGGCCTCCAAAATCGGAGCATTCGACGCTTACGACCAGCATCCCGCACCGCCATGACCGCGACAACGCAATCGCCGGCAATAACCACAAAGTTTCTTTTGCTCAAAAGCTGTCGAAAAGCTCAACAACTCCCCTACCAGCACTTTCTCTGAGCTTTTTTCGCCAACAATCTTTTGGCCTTCCGCCCTTACGCCAACTGACCAAAATCTAACCAATAGCTTGACGAAAATTGTGGAGACCGGGACCCCACAAAAACGTGCCGCCCCAAAAAGGGGCGGCACGCAAACTTAATTATCAGCTTTTCCACAACGAGCACGCGGCGACCCAACGCCGGAGCGCGGGGCGGGGAAATACCTTTGCCTCGCGCGACCCTGCGGAGCCGTGAGCGAGAGGGAAAGGTATTTCCCCGCCCTGCGCTCCGCAGCAGCCAGCGCCAAGCGCTAGTAGTTCACCACCTGCTCCTCAAAGTACGCCTTCGGGTGGTTACACACCGGGCACACCTCAGGCGCCTCGGCACCAACATGCAGGTGTCCGCAGTTCAGGCACTTCCACACCTTTACGCCCTCGCGCTCAAACACCTCGCCCGACTCAATGCGCTCGACGAGCTTGTTGTAGCGTTCCTCGTGAGCCTTCTCGACGGCAGCGACGCCGCGGAACTTCGCGGCGATCTCGGCAAAGCCCTCTTCCTCGGCGGTCTTGGCAAACTCGTCGTACATCGTGGTCCACTCGTAGTTCTCACCCGCGGCGGCATCGCGCAGATTGTCCAGGGTATCGGGGACGGCGCCATCGTGCAGATACTTAAACCACAGTTTGGCGTGCTCGGACTCGTTGCCAGCCGTCTCGGCAAAGATGTTCGAGATCTGAACGTAGCCGTCCTTCTTTGCCTTGGAGGCATAGTAGCGATACTTGGTGTGTGCCTGGGACTCACCGGCAAAAGCGGTCTCGAGGTTCTTCTTGGTTTGGGAATTCTCAAAATCCATAGGTGTACTTCCCTTCAACGCATGCCGCCCGTAGGCTTCGAGCGGCCTCGTCTTTAGGATGCCCTCATGTCGGAAATCTAAACCTTACAATCCTGTTCTTCAGATTTCCACGGGCTAAATGCTCAGCCAGCGATCGCCCTCGGCTCGGCAAAAGCCCTCACGCTCCAGGTCGGCCAGAATGCCCGCGACAAGCTCGCGCTCGACCGGCCCGCGCCCAGCCGCCGCTTCCATATCGTTAACGCCCACCACGGCATCAGCAAGCGTAATCCCCGCCGGTTGGCCATCGCGCGCTGCCAGCAACATGCGCACGATATGCGCGCGCTTTTGGCGACGTGAGCCCTCAAACTTTGATTGACGGCTATAGCCCGCCGAGCGCCTGGACGGATTGGGCAACGTCTTTTTTAGATATGCCCCGTAATCCAGCAACGCGTAATACCACGCGCGCGGCGTGTCGGCATCATCGAGCGGCACGGCAAAGGGAGCGATCTCGTCGGTCGCCGCACCGGGGACCGCCGGACAGGCCGCCTGAATCAGCGGCACCAGCTCGCGGTCGGGAACAGCCGGTACATCGGGAAAGAAGTGATGCAGAAAGACCGTGCGCACGTTGGTCTCCAGATACACGCCTGGAAGGTCAAACGCAAACGACCGGATACCTTGCGCCGTTGCCGGGCCAATACCAGGCAGAGCGACCAAGTCACGCGTCTCACGCGGAAACTCACCGTCCCAGTCCTCCACAACGCGCCGAGCGGCCTTGTGGAGCGCCAGAGCGCGTCGGTTGTAGCCCATGCCCTGCCAAGCGTCCAAAACATCGGAAGGCGCGGCTTGGGCAAGCGCCTGCACGGTCGGAAAGCGATCGAGCCACGCCGGCATACGCGTCTCCACGCGTGGCACCTGTGTTTGCTGCAACATGACCTCGGAAAGCCAAATGATGTACGGATCGCGCGTGCGGCGCCACGGAAGGTCGCGATAACGCAGGACCCCTTCCGAACGAATCATCGAACGAAAGGGGTCCTGAATCATATCTATGCTCCTTATGCGGCGCTATTCCTCCCGGCATGTATACGCACAGGTGGCGTACTCGGGAAACGCTTCGCGGTCGGCGAACTTGGGATCGACGGCCGGGAACTGGCGGTGAGCGACGATGTCGCCGAGCGAAACGGAATCGAGGTAGTCGCGCATCAACGCTTGAGCTCCGGCCCACAGGGGATGATAGCAGCACGTGCCCATGCGCGCACAGTCGCCATCGGGTGCGGTGCAATCATTCATAACCATAGGGCCCTGAACGGCCTCGACGACCTGACGAATGGTGACGTCGTCCGGACTGACCTTGAGACGCATGCCACCGTGGACGCCACGCAGGCTCTCCACAATACCGGCCTGGACCAAACCGTGCTGAATCGAGCGGGCAAACGAATACGGAACATTGACCTCTTCGGCAGCGGTGCGAACAGAAAGCAAACGCTCCGGATCCTCGGCAAGCATCGCCAGCATACGAAGGGCGTAATCAGTCTTCCTCGATATGTCCATTTTTCCCCTTTCAAGGAATACGAACAGCTCGAACGAGCTCCGGGGCCGAGCTTGTGTCGAGACGCTAAATGACCGCTAGGACATCCAAATGGTAAATCGGATATCCACTGAGTGCCGCGCTTGGAGCGAAATGCATCAGATGCGGCCTACAGTGCAATTTAGTATAACCTAACCCCCTGTCTCGTTGAACAGGTGTTGCGCAACAAAGCTGTTGTTTAGACAGATATGCTTATTAGATTTTACTTGCGTTCCCGAAGGGGCGGGGATTCTGGGCGAAGATGCGCCAGGGCGATCGTTCTATCGAAACAAAGTGCATCAAACGCAAAAAGCCACGTCCGAAGACGTGGCTTTAATTGCGTTGGCGGGAAGTACGGGGCTCGAACCCGCGACCTCCGACGTGACAGGCCGGCGCTCTAACCAAACTGAGCTAACTCCCCAGGCAGACGTTCGCGTTTGTTTCCGCTCGCGTGCGCTGCGGGGATTAGTATACACAGAAGTCTGTCCGGCGCGCAACAACTTTTTTGAAAAAATTTTTCGGTCCCTCCGGGAGGGTCTCCGGGGCTGGGGGCGGGGGTTAAGTTTGCTGCTCTACAGTCCTGCGCAAGACGGAAAGCACATTAAGTGCTTTCCTTTGCGTGCGGAACTCGCGACAAACTTAACCCCCGCCCCCAGCCCCGGAGACCCTCCCTGCCGTCACATTATTCAACCAGTTTTGCGGGCGTGCGCCGCTGCGCGGCTAGCCCGCGTGCTTCCCGGCGGGGTTGGTCTGATTGTTCTGGTTGGACTTCTGACTTTGACTCAAAGAAAAACGGGAGATGCGTTGTGCATCCCCCGTTTTTGTTGCGGTTAGTCCAAGTCAATAAACTTAGTGGTCAGTATCTTGCCGTCTTTGACGAGCATTCTGGCCATGGTGGGGCCTCGGCTGCCTCTGGGGTAGCTGGCGCTGCCCGGGTTGAGGACTAGGCAGCGGCCCACTTGGGCTTCTTTGGTTACGTGGGTGTGGCCGTTGATGGCTACGTCTACGGATCCCACCGGAAGGTCTTCGCGGTAATGGGCTACGGCGAATTTGAGGCCTTCGTAGGTAAAGAGCGCAAGACGGTCTACATCGGGGCCGTAGTCGCGGTAGTAATCGTTGTTGCCCAATACGGCCCGCACAGGGGCGATGGTGCACAGGTGCTCGTAGTCCATCTCTGACGTGAGGTCGCCGGCGTGGATGATCAGGTCTGCGCCCTCAAGCTCATCCAAGAGCGCAGGCGATAAATAGCCGTGGGTGTCCGAGATGATGTCGATACGCTTGGCGCTTGCACTGTTCATGGGATCCCTTCCGCAAAAAACGATTCGGCAGATACATACAAAAAAGGCCCCACGGCTCCGCAGACGATGGGTCTACAGGGCTGCGGGGCCAGTGTGCTAGAGACTCAAGGCCTTCTTGAGCGGCACGACGCGGCGGCGCGAAACCGGCACGCGTTCGTCGACGCCCGTAATGCCCAGCTGGATGGTGCCCGAGGGCACCGTCTCGACGTCCGTAACGCACGCCAAGTTGACGATATAGCGGCGGTGAACACGGAAGAAGCCAAAGTCGCAGAGCTTGGCCTCAAACTGCGCCAGCGAGGTCGTCGACAAAAAGCGATCATCGACGGTATAGATGCAGGAGTAATCGTCCTTGGCCATGATAAAGCGAATGTCGTCCACGGGAATGAGCACCTTGCGGCCGCCCTTTTCCACCGGGATACGCTCGATGGTCACCTTGCTGTCCGTAACCGGCTTGGCGCGTTGCATGACTTTCTCGATCGCGCGATCCAAGCGAGCTTCCTCGACCGGCTTCATCAGATAATCGACGGCATCCACGTCGAATGCCTCGACCGCATGGTCGCTATACGCAGTCACAAATACGATCGCCGGCGGATTTTTGAGCTTATGCAGCGCCTCGGCAAGTTGCAGGCCCGAGGCACCGGGCATCGAGATATCGAGAAACACGACATCCACGCGACTTTCCATAAGCATCTCGATGGCGGAGCGGACGCTCGACGCCTCCGTGATCGTGCCGATCTTGCCCGTTTGCTCGAGCAAGAAGCGAAGCTCCGAGCGAGCCGGCGCCTCATCATCCACAATCATCGCACGCAGCATAGGGATAAAACCTTTCGTCAACTAACTACGCCGGGCATCCGTCGCATGACGTTGAGCCCGTAGCCTTTTATTTTACTCTTGAATGTCAAAGATGCTCTCTGACAAATCAAGATGAAGAAGCACTTTGGTGCCCTTGCCCGGCGCCGATTCGACACGCGTATAGGAGTGCGGCCCAAAAAAGCGATGGATGCGCTCCGAAATATTGTGCATGGCCACACCGGCGCCGCCACCCTGGGGAGAGCTGGCGTCGGGACGGGCAGAGCGCTCGTCAAACAGTCTGGCGGCGGTACCCTCATCCATGCCCACGCCATTATCGGCCACGGCAATCAAGATTGCATCCTCGCCGTCTTGGTGAACGGTCACGTCGATCCTCAGGGCGTCGTCATCGCCCATACCATGACGCACGGCGTTCTCGACAATCGGCTGGATCACGAACGCCGGCACCAGCGTATCTTCCACGTCCTCGGACACATCGAACGTCGCAAGCACGCGGTCCTCGCCAAAGCGGGCCTTCTCAAAGGTAAGGTAGCGCTTGGTCTGTGCGACCTCGCGCGAGACCGGAATAAGCGATCCCGAGTTGTCGAGCGTGGCGCGATAGAACGATGAGAACTCACGAAGCAGTTCGCGGGCCCTCAGCGGGTCGGTGCGCGTAAACGATGCAATGGTGTTCAGCGTGTTGAACAGGAAGTGCGGGTTAATCTGCGCCTGCAGCGCACGCACCTCGGCGCGCGCTGTGAGTTCCTTTTGCACCTCGAGCTCGTGGATGGCGAGCTGCGTGGACAAGATCTCGGCAAAGCCCGAGGCAAGCGCGTACTGGGTACGGTCGACGGCGCGCGGGGTCTTGTAGTAGAACTTGAGCGTGCCGACGGTACGATCGCCCACCTTGATGGGGGCGATAATGCCGGCGGGGACTTGGTTGTGCGAGCCGTCCGAGCCCACGACATCCACCATACGGTTGAACGACTGCACGATGCCATGTTCGATAACGTAGCGTGTGGCAAGCGTGTGGATGGGAGAATCTGGCAGTAGTTTTTCCTCAAACTCGCCCGCGCAGGCAAGCACGTTGTCCTCATCGGTGATGGCCACCGTCATGGCGCGCGTCTCGGGCAAAATGCGCTGGCACACCAAACGCGCCGACTCCTGTGTCAAACCGCCCTTAATGTCCTCGAGCATGGCCGAGGCCACCGAGAGCGTCTCCTCGGTGTACTGGGAGCGCACCGAATCGGGATTGAGCGTCAAAAAGATAAAGATGCACAGAAAGATGCACAGCAGCGCGCAGGCAATCACCGTGGCAATCGGCTCGATTCCGGTCGCCAGGGCAAAAATAAAGTACACCAGCACGCAAATGGCGCAGGCAACGGCAATGATGCGAAAGATTGATATTGAACTATCGCGCTGGGCGCGGCGGTCGATCATTCGGCCCCCTCCAGGATACTGATCAGTTGTGCGTCACGCCAAAGCCCGTCCATGATCTTGGGCCAAAAGCTCTGGAAACGCAGGTAGCTTGCAGCGTTTTGGCGTGCATAGGCCTTTGCCTCGTCGATACCATGGCGCCAGATGCGCAGGTAGCCCTCATGCTCGCGGGTAAACACGCTGCGGACCATAGCGGTCTTGCGCACGCGGTCGTCGAGCTCGCGCGAAATCCACGGGCCCGGGTAGGGCATGAGCGATGCCGCCGTAACGGGAATGAGCTCCTTTTGATGCGCGGCGAACGTCAACTTGGCCCGTTCGTAGTACCAACGGTATACATCCTGCATAAAGCGCGGTGAGCGCTTTTCGGACTCCGGAGGCAGATGGCGCACGGTCCACTCGTTATCGAACCACACGTCGTAGCCAAACATGCGCATGTTAAAGAGGTAATCCAAGTCCTCGCCGCGGGTGATAAACGGGTCAAAGGCCACACGCGTAAAGGCGCGGGCGTGCAGGGCCATCAGGCCGCCGCACACGTAGTTGGAGCGCGAGATGCGGGTGCCCGAGAGCGCCTTTTTCATCCAACGGTTGAACTCGATGCGCTTGGTCCACCAACGATGGCAGATGCCCGCCTTGTCCGTGGGAGCCAACGGCGAGCCGTCGCGATCGTAGAAATAGCCGCTCTTGACCAAGATCGGCAAGCCCTGACGCGTCTGCTGCCCCAACGCATAGGTCGCGCGCTTCATAAAGTCGGCGTCGATGACAGCCTCATCGTCATCCAAAAAGATAACCGCGTCATGCCCCAGCACCGCAGCGCAGGCCAGCCCCATGTTGCGGATGGCACCGTAACCTCGCAGGCTCACGCACTCGCCCGAACCCTTGGGCGCGATCTGAGCAACCCGGTCTGCGATGCGCGAGGCCTGGGTGTTGGTGACAACGGTGACCTTGAGCGTGGGATGCGCGTCGACAATCTCGTGCACGCGCAGCGACACATCGGCTGTGGCAGAAACAGGACAGACCACCAAAAGGATGATGCGCGGGATGTCGCACACCTGCTCAAGCGAGGCCAGGCAGCGGTCGAGTTCGGGATTGTCGGCGTTGAGTCGCGTCGAATGGTCATAGGTGCCAGGGGCGTTTGCGCAAGCGTCATCGCCCGCCCAATACGTTGGAATCACGACCGTGGCGTTCATGCCTTACCCTCCCTGCAACACAAAAACGGGACGCCGCCAAACACAGGCGACGCCCCGCGACCTAGCTGATTCCATCATACCCACTTGGGCAAATCATTGCTCGCAAGTCGCAATGTTTATTGCGGATAACCCCAAAAGAGTACCGTGGACAGGCACAATAGCCGCTCGCTCCTATGCGGCATGCTCTGCCGCCCGAGTCATGCGGGACAGGCGGACCAGTAGCATAAAGCCAACGACCAGCAGCACGCCAATGGAAAGGACGCCCAGCGACGGGTTGCCGGTCAGCGAGGTGACGACCGACACCAGGAAGGTGCCCATAACGCTTGCATAACGACCAAAGATGTCAAAGAAGCCGTAGTACTCGTTGGACTTTTCCTTGGGGATAATGCGGCCAAAGTAGCTACGGCTGAGCGCCTGCACACCGCCCTGGAACAGGCCGACCATAATGGCAAGCACCCAGAATTCAAAGGCGGTCTTTAGGAAGAACGCGGCGAACAGCACAATCCCCATGTAGGCGGCGACCGCCACCAGGATCATGTTGAGCGTGCCCACGCGTCCGGCGAGCTTGCCGTAGATGATGGCGGACGGAAAGGCCACGAACTGCGTAACGAGCAGCGCCAGCACCAGCTGCGTCGAATCGATGCCCAAGGCCGATCCGTAACTGGTGGCCATGGAAATGACCGTGTGCACACCGTCGATATAGAAGAAGAACGCGATCATGTAGACCAGCACGGTCTTATTGTGGGCAATCTCGCGCATGGTGTGTCCGACCTCGGAGAACACACCGCCCACGATGTGGCCGATGGTGTCCTCGGGACCGCGCTCGCGACCGTACTTTTGCTTATAGGTGCGAATGAGCGGCAGGGTAAAGATGAGCCACCAGGCACCAGTGATGATAAACGACAGACGCGTTGCCAGCATGGTGGGGATGCCAAGAGCGGGGCCACCCATGATGAGCGCCAGGCAGATGACGAACGGCACGGTGGAACCGATGTAGCCCCAGGCATAACCCGAGCTGGACACGGCGTCCATGCGCTCGTCGGTGGTAATGTCAGGCAGCATGGCGTCGTAGAACGTCATAGAAGAGTTAAGGCCGATGGTGCACAGCACGTACACGGTCAAAAATGCCATGGCGGACATTGGGATAGCCTGCGCCAGGCAAAGCACCAGGCCCGTGAGGAAGAAGCCCAAGAAGAACTTGATCTTGTTGCCGGCGTAGTCGGCAAGTGCGCCCAGAATGGGCATGAGCATGGCAATGACCAGCGAGGCAATCGTCTGCGCGTTGCCCCAAGCGACCACCAGGTCTGCCGAGGAAGCACCGGTATTGATGGCGTTAAAGTAGATGGGCACCACCGAGGTATTGAGCAGCACGAGGGCCGAGTTTCCCACATCGTACATGACCCAGTTACGCTCGAGCTTGGTGTATTTCATGGACAGGGACCCTTCGTATTCGCCCGATATGCAGTTAGTTCATCGTACCCCAATTGCACAGAGGCACCGGTAAGGATTCGGCAAAGAGACAGGAGCGGGCCCTACTCCTCGCGGTCGAACTCCTCGTCGGTGCCGAGCACGCGGCCGCTGTAGTTGACGTGACCGGTCACGGCCTCCATGTCGCCTGTTTCGATGAATCGGGCGACCGTGCACTCGTAATCGACCAGCGCGCGGTCAAAGACCTCGGGGAAACTCTCATTCGAGACCTCATCGGTAAAGGGATTCTTCCACGCCAGATGACCCAGATTGCCAGTGCGCTCGGGCAGCTCCGTCGTCACGCGATGGGCAAGGCCGTCGAGCAGCGAGTAGTCGTGCACCAAGCCCTCAACCAGCGAGATCGCGCGCGTCTTTACGGAGCCGGCCGGCTCAATCGCACGGTAAAGTCGCTGCATATTGGCAACGGCAGCACCGTACTCCCCAGCCGGAATGTCAATGCCGTACACGCGTCCGGCAACATAGCTCATCAGCACGCCGGCCACGCGATTGATGCGATCGGTGGTGACGATCTCGCCCGCCGGCGGGTAATCGTCGACCGTAGCGCCATCGCGCTTAAGCTGCAGCATCAGTACATCCAGGTCGCTCTCGATCACGGCATGGACCTGACTGCTCGAATCCTCAAGCTCTGAATCGGACTCCACGATGCCAAACTGCTGCTCATAGACAAAGGGATGGGCGTTGCGGTCGAGCACGTAATGAGACAGCAGGCCCAGCGCAAAGGCGCGACCCAAGTTGGCGTCGCGCGGCAGCAGATGCGACACGCCGTCGCGCAGGCACGCGAACTGGCGAGACATGCGCGAGCGATGCATGACCTGCGCCAGCAGCGTGCAGTCGGAAACCCGCGGTGTCAGAATGTGAAAGAAAAACGGGTCGGGGCCTTGGTTGCCCAAGATAAAGGCAATGCGCTCTTCATCGGACGTGATGACGCCCTGCGGAAGACGGTCGATGCTTTCCTCGCCAAACAGATGATGGGTGATAAGCGCGGGCATAATGATCCTTTCGATTTCATTCGATGCCACCCATTATGCCCACCGCGCGCCCATGCCAAACCTGCGATGGTAAACGACGGCACGCAAGCCTCTTACGCAAGCCCCAGGTGCGACTTGACCTCGGCGGCACGACGACGGGACACCGGCACCGTCGAGCTCACGCGGTCGAGCCTGAGCTCCATCAACCCCGTGGAGCCAATCTCAACATTGTGCACGTCTTCCAAATTGACCAGATAGCTGCGATGAACGCGAATAAAGCCCTCGGAGCCCAAGCGACGCTCGAGCGAAGAGATCGACTCATTGATCAGGTACGTTCCCTCGGCGCAGATGGCGTTGCAAAAATCGGCACGCGCCTCAAAGTAGCAGACGTCTGCGGCGGGAATGAACACCTTTTTGCCCCCGCGGTCCACCGTCAGACGCAAAGGCTGGCGCGGAGCGTGGATAACACGACGGGCACCCAAGGCTGCCTCGATCTTGTCGAGTGCCTTTGACAGGCGTGCGTCCTCGACCGGCTTGACGACATAGTCGACCGCATCAAGGTTATACGCATCGGCGGCAAACTCGGCAAACGCCGTCACAAACACAACCACCGGCGGCGTCTTTAGGTTCTGCAGCGTCTCGGCAAGCTCAATTCCCGAGCGACCGGGCATGGTAATGTCTAAAAACAACACGTCGGGCTTGTTCGACAGAATCGACTCCACGGCCTCGGTGACATTGCCCGCCTCGGCGATCTGACCCACACGCGTATCCTTTTCCAACAGATAGCGTAGCTCAGCCCTAATGGGAGGCTCGTCATCAACCACCAAGATGTTCCAGCCTTCGGACATATGCGCTTCCCCTCTTTTTCTCTCAATCCAACCGCGTGCTACGCCGTCAACGGCGCCGGCTCATGCGGCTCGCCGTTCAGCTCGACGATAACCTGCGTTCCCACGCCCTCCTGGGACTTCACGCGCATGCCGGAATCTTCTCCGTAAAAGAAATGGATGCGCTGAAGCACGTTGAAGAGCGCCAGGCCGCAACCTCGCTTGACGGAGCCGTCGGCGGTAATGCTCTCGGGCTCCTCTCGGCGATGTTGCTCAAACAGATGCGCGCAGACCTCTTCGCTCATACCGATGCCATCGTCCTCGACGATGATCTCCAAACCGTCATCGGTCTCGAAAGCCCTAACATGAATAGAAAGCGGCTCGGTCTCGCGCTGCGCGTGCTTGATGCAGTTTTCGAGCAACGGCTGCAAGATAAACGGCGGCACCATGCAATCGCGCACCTCAAAGTCGATATCGACCGAGACGCGCAGACGGCCGTCGCCATAACGAGCCTGCATAAGATTGATGTAGCGAGTGCCCTGTTCCACCTCGTGCTCGAGCGTTGTGAGGGTATCGGAATCAGAAAGCGTCTGACGGTAGTAGTTGGAAAAGTCGATCAGCAGCGACCTGGCCTTGTCCGGCTCGGTACGCACGAGCGACACGATGGTGCTGATGGTGTTAAACAGAAAATGAGGATCGACCTGCGATTGCAAGGCGCGCAGCTCCACGCGGGCCGTAAGCTCGTCCTGGCGCTCGAGCTCAAAGCTCGCAAGCTGCGTGGAAATGAGGTCGGCAAAGCCCGAGGCAAGCGCCGTCTGGCGCATATCGATGCTGCTCAGACGGGGATAATACAGCTCGAGCGTGCCCACGCAATGCCCGCGCACGGTAAGCGGTGCGACAATACCGGCGCGCAGGCGCGGAAAGTAGCCACCCGTCTCGGTCGAGGCATCGCGCGAGAACACGCTTTGCTCGCCGCTGTTGATCACGTTGAGCGTAGTCCGCAGTACCACCGGGGTGCCCGCGGGGCATTTTGCCGAGTCCTCGCCCCAGCTCGCCAACACCTGCTTGCCGTCGGTAAAGCAGATGGCAGAGGCGATGGTCTCGGACAGGATAATTTTAGAGGCGCCCAGGGCCGCTTCGGGCGTAAGGCCGCGCGACGTGTAGGCGAATATTTTTGATGCGATGGCGAGCGTACGGTCGGTTGCGCTCGATGTGAGGTCGTCGGGGACCACAAAGACATACGAGAAAAAGAAGCACAGCATGACCAGGCCGGCAATAACGACAACGCCCGGAACGGGATTGGGATTATCGGTTAAATCCCAGATAAGCAGCAGGATAAGCGCCGGAACGACAATACCGAGCAGGATGGCCTGAACCACATGCTGGGCCGTACGAAAGACCTTGGTAGAGTTGTAGCTCTTGCCCAGAATCAGCCTGTTTAAATCCACCGTCATCCCCTCTTGTCCTTAGCACCCATAGCAATAAAGAGGGCCGCAAGCGACCCTCTCCATTGCATTATGCAATCAAAAACTGTGTTTTACATCAAGCCATCGACAAACGGTATCTTAGGCGCTGTATTTGTTAGCCTCACCAAAAGTGCCAGCCTCGACGATCCAGCCATCCTTCATGATGACGTCCATGTTGTCGGTGTTGAGCACGTGGATGTCGGCGGCGACGTCACCGTTGACGACCAGCAGGTCGGCGCACTTGCCGGCCTCGATGGAACCGGTCTCGTCCTCGATGTGGCACATCTTGGCACCGTTGAGGGTGGCGCAGGTGATGGTCTCGACCGGGGTGAAGCCGATCTTGTCGACAAACTCGTACATCTCCTCGATGGAGCAGGTGCCGTACGGGGTGACGAAGGAGAAGGAGTCGGAGCCGATCGTCATGACGACGCCGCGCTTCTTGGCCTCGCGCAGGCAGTCGTAGTTGCGCTGCAGCTCCTTCTCGACCAGGGTGCCCTCGTACTTGTCGTGCAGCTCGGGGACGTAGACGGGCGGATAGGTGGCGTACCAGGTGGGCAGGAAGGCGATCGTCGGGGTGAAGAAGGTGCCCTGCTCAGCCATGAGGTCCATGGTGCGCTCATCGATATCGAAGCCGTGAATCAGCTGCTCGCAGCCAAAGCGAACGGAATCGTAGGCAGCGGCGTGGTTGTTGTAGCAGTGGCTCCACACGGGAATGCCGACCAACTTGGCCTCTTCGATCACGGCCTGGATCTCCTCGGAGCAGTAGTGCTGGTCGCGACCGGAGTCCCAGCGCCAGATGCCGCCACCGGTAGCCCAGATCTTGATGGCATCGGGGTTCTCGCGCAGGCGACGACGGACGGCCTTGCGCAGATCCCAAGGACCGTCGACCTGGTCGCCCCAGGGATGCGATTCCTTGTTGAGCTCCTGGCTGCAGTGGTGGGAGTCACCGTGACCGGCAACACGGCAGAAGCCGAGTCCGGTGGCCAGAACGCGCGGACCCTTAAAGACGCCCTTGTCGATGCAGTCGCGGATCTGGATACCAAAGCGGCCGATCTCGCAGACGGTGGTGAGGCCGTGGGTGAGGCAGTCGTAGGCCTGCTTGACGGCGACGGCCTGCTTCTCGAGGAGCGGCTGCATAACCCAATCGGTGTCATCGTCGGTCAGGTTGCCCGAGAAGTGCAGGTGGGTGTCGATCAGGCCGGGAAGGACGGTCTTGCCGGCGGCGTCGATAACCTCAACGCCCTCGGGAAGGTCCTGCATAGCACCGGCATACTCGATCTTGCCGTTGTCGTCGACGAGAACGAGGGAGTTCTCGACCGGCTCGGCACCGGTACCGTCGATGAGCTTGCCGCCAACGATTGCGTACTTAGTAGACATGGTTCCTCCTTATGGATCCATATAGTGGGCGAGGCCATGTTGGGTTAAGGCCTCACAAAGCTACCCAAGTGGTGCCGGGTTCGGTGCGCGGGAGAGAGGGTTCCGCGCACCCGATCCGCCCCGGCTAGGCGTTATTTTTTGCGGGAATTGGTGAAGGCCATGAGGGCCAGGCCAATGGCCAGCCAGCCGATCACGATGCTCCACTCCACCATGTTGAGGGAGGCGGGAGAGAACGGAATCACGAGCAGCCCGATGATGACGGCGCAGGCAGCGACAGCGAGGCAGATGCCAAACTTGCCGCCGGGCACCTCGTAGGGACGAGGCAGGTCGGGCTCGGTGAAGCGCATGCGCAGGCAAGCGAGGGCGACCATGCCGCAGGAGAAGATGAAGGCGAGGGCCGACACGTTGGTCAGAGGAATGAGCATGTTCTTGCCCAGGAACGGACCGATGACGGTGATGACGCCCAGGACGACGCAGGCGAGCTTGGGAGCGCCGGACTTGGGATCGACCTCGGCGAACTTCTCGGGCAGCTGGCCCTTGCGGCCCATGGCGAGCATGATGCGGCTCGTGGCGCCGTAGAAGGAGTTCATCGGGCCCATGGGTCCAAGCGTGGCGATGACGAGCATGGCCAGGTACAGGAGCATGTTGATGCCCTTGAGGCAGGCAAGCGCGGGAACCGGGCTCTTAACAAACTCACGCCAGTCGAGGATGGTGCCGAACGAGTAGATGCAGACCATGTAGAAGCCGCCTGCGGCCAGCAGGGCTAGGGAGATGATCTTGCCGAACTTGTTCCAGTTGAGGCCCTCGGCTGCTTCCTCAGCCTGCTGAGGAATGGTGTCGAAACCGGCGTAGAAGAACGGGGTCAGAACCAGGACCGACACGATGCCGGCGAACAGGCTGGTGCCCTCGGTAGCGGGCTTGCCGCCACCAGCGCCGGTGACCTGGGAGAACACGGGCATGGCGTGTTCCGGCGAACCGGTGAACAGCGAGACGCCCATGGCGAGCAGCATGCCGCAGAGCAGGGCCTTGGTCAGGAAGGCCTGGAGCTTGGCGGCCGAGCTGGCACCGCGGAAGTTGAGGAAGATGACGTAGACTGCAAAGCCGAGCGCGATCAGCGTCGGGAACAGGTAAACGTCGGCGCCCAAGATGGTGTAGAGCTTGACGGCGCGCAGCCACTCAAGACCGGGCAGGCTGCCGAACATCTCGGACACGAGGGTCGAAATGGCGATGGCCTCCCACGGGCACAGGATGCCGTTGCCCAGGGCCAGGAGCCAACCGGTGATGTAGCTCAGCGTACGGCCAAAGCTACGGTCGACATACTCGACGATGCCGCCCGAGATGGGGATAGCAGCCGTGAGCTCACCGAAAACAGCTCCGACGGGCACGAGGAAGATTGCACCCAAGAGGAATGCGATCATAGCGGGAACGGGACCGCCGCCCACGACCATCCAGTCGCCGACCTGCAGGACCCAACCAGTACCGATGATGGCACCGAAACCGATGGTGAAGAAGTTCCAGAGCGAAAGCGTTTTCTTCATGCCGCCGTTACCTTCGACTGCAACTTCTGCGTTCTTGTCCGCCATTGTTCCCCTCCTTTCCTTATTGACGCCTCTTTGGCGTCACCCCTTGCGCGGTCTGTTTTGCCGCGCGCTTTTATTTCGTGGCTTTAAGATACGGCCTTGGCACAGCAGCGCCGCTTGTGGCTCGACCGAAGGCAGAACTGCAAAACGAGCGGCGCCGTTTTTGGGACGAACGGCACGGTTTGCCGCTCATTGTTGTCGCCCGTCCGACGGACGTACGCTCATCGGACGCATAGAGAGATGTTTTTGAGGCCGTGTGTTTTGCGCCTTTCGTACCGTTTACCGAGCTTTTGACGCGCGGACCCATTTGTTGCACATCTTTTTTGTAGGATAGACAGGTTATACATGAGACAAGGCGGTACGAATGGCATACGGATACAACGACGGTGATCAACGGCGACAAAGCGTTCACCTTGCTGGCCGCACCACGCCGACGCCCAGAAGTGCCACGAGCAGCTATCCGCAACGCCCTCAAGAGCAACCCAGGCCTTCGTCTCGGCAGCAGACAAACAGAACACGGCAGAGTGGCCGTCCGAGCACGGGCACAAGCGCACAGCAAGATAGCCGCTTGGGCGCGCGCACTCGACAGCGCCAAGCCGAGGTTCCGCAACTGCGCCGCAACGGCGCACGTCAGCCCGGCATCCATATCAACCGCTTCTTTTCGCATCCCCAAGGCGGACGCGACGGCAAGCCCTACCGCTCGACATCGTACGTGAATGCCCCCGCCCTGCCGGCTCGTCGGCTTTGCCTCGCACTGTGCTCTATCCTCATCTGTCTGGTCTTTGTGCTTATGAGCTCCTGTATGTCCCACGGCTCGGCCGGTCTCGAGCCCACCGCCGAGGACAAGCTACTCAAGGCCCCCGTCGCGCCCGGTTATTCTTTCGCCTTTTCGACCCCGCGCTCGCAATGGCAAGCCGGCACGATGCCCCATATCTATCAGATCGACCCTGCATGGTCGGAGCTGCCTTACGCCGGCGGTACCATCCGCCAAAATGCCTGCGGGCCTACGTGCCTCACCATGGTCTATATCTTTAAGACGGGACGCACCGATATGACTCCCGTCGATATGTGCGCGCTTTCCGAGGCAGGCAATTACGCCCCCACCGGTGCAACCGAATGGTCGTTTATGACGAGCGGTGCGTGGCAGTTGGGACTTAACGGAACGGAGCTTCATAACGATCGCGACTCGATGACTCAGGCGCTACGTTCGGGAGCGCCCGTCATCGCCGCCGTTCGGCCGGGCACCTTTACCAACGTGGGCCACTACATTGTGCTTTACGGTATTGACGACGCCGACCAGATTGAAGTCTTCGATCCCAACTCGGCCAGCCGCAGCGCCCGCCGCTGGGGCGTCGTAGAGGTCCTCAACGAAGTCGAAGCCATGTGGGCCTACTACTAGTCATTGGGGACAGACTTAAATGAGTGGTCTCTGGATGCCCAGAACTGCTGGCACGGAAAGTGCACCCCGCTTTGAAGTTCGATAGCGGGATGCGCTTTCCGTTAGCGGCCTGTTTGGGAAACTGGGGGCCATTTTTCGGGCAAATTCCGGGATGTATTTTCCGGTTGAGGGCCCCGGGGAAACTGTGCCCCATTTTGGACACTCATTGTGGGATGCACTTTCCGCAGTTGATTGATGCGGGCTTTAAGGACTGTTCCAAGCTGCCAG
>CATXLW010000016.1:0-50485 GCA_958371715.1 uncultured Collinsella sp. | reverse complement strand
CCTGCGCAAGACGAAGGCCACATTAAGTGGCCTTCTTTGCGTGCGGAACTCGCGACAAACCTAACCCATCTCGCCCGCCCTCCAGACACAGGTTCCAAGATTGACAAAAAGCGGTCGGCGCGCAGTGCGCCGACCGCCGATATATGGGGTCTGATGGTTTTACCAGAGAGGGCTACTTACTCGTCTAGGAGATCCTGCGGCACTTCGTTTCCGTCGCCTAGGTCGACGGGGGCTTTTTCGGCATCGGCTACGCCCTCACCCTCGACGTCCTCGCCTTCGGGCTTCTCCTTGGCGGCCGTCATGCGGGCGACGGCGCATACGCGGTCGTTGTCGTCGACGGTCATCATCTTGACGCCCTGGGTAGCGCGGCCAGTCTGGCTAATCTCATCGGTCTTGACGCGAATGACCGTCGCGCCCTCCGTCACGATGAACAGCTCGTGCTGCGGGCCCACCGTCTTCATGGCTGCGAGGTTGCCCTTACGCTCGGTCATTTGGATGGTGTAGACGCCCTGGCCGCCGCGATTCTGCTCCGGGTAGTCCGCGACCGGTGTGCGCTTGCCGTAGCCGCGCTCGGTGATGACGAACAGATCACCGTTGCCGTTAGTGACTTCCATGCCCAGAACGCTCACGCCGTCCTTCATACCGATACCGCGAACGCCGCTGGTATCGCGGCCGGTGGCGCGCACCTGCTCCTCGGAGAACATGATCGCCTTGCCCGCAGTGGTGGCCAGGATAATCTTGTCGCCTTCGCGCACGCGGCGCACGTTCAGCAGCGCGTCGTCGTCACGTAAGTTGATAGCGATCAGGCCGTCGCGACGGCTGCGGTCATATGCGCTCATTACGGTCTTCTTGACCATGCCGCTCTTGGTGGCAAACATCAGGTACTCGTCGGCAGGGAACTCGCGGCAGCTGATGACGCTCGCAATCTTCTCGCCCTCCTCGAAGGGCAGCAGGTTGACGATCGCGGTACCACGCGCCTGGCGCGTACCCACCGGCAGCTCGTGCACCTTCAGGCGATAGACCTTGCCCTTGTTCGAGAAGAACAGCACGTACTCGTGCGTGGACGCGATGAACATCTCGTCGATGACATCGTCCTCTTTGAGGTTGACGCCCTGCACGCCCTTGCCGCCGCGCTTCTGGGCGCGGTAGGCGGCCACCGGGATGCGCTTGACATAGCCGGTGTGGGTGATGGTCACGACCATGTCCTCGTCGGCGATGAGGTCCTCGACGTCCAGGTCTTTCTCGACATGGCTAATCTCGGTGCGGCGCTTATCGCCGAATTTCTTAGAGATCTCGCGCATCTCTTCCTTGATGACGCCCAGGATCTTCTCCTCGTGCGCCAGCAGGTCCTCGTAGTAGGCGATGGCGCGGCGCAGGCCGTCCAGTTCTTCCTGGATCTTGTCGCGCTCCAGGCCGGTCAGGCGGCGCAGCTTCATCTCGAGGATGGCCGTGGTCTGCTCGGGCGTAAAGCCAAAGCGCTCGATCAGGCGGCTGCTGGCCTCGGAATCGGTCTGCGAAGAGCGGATGATGCTGATGACCTCGTCGATATGGTCGAGAGCCATCAGGTAGCCCTCGAGGATATGGGCACGTGCCTGGGCCTTCTTAAGGTCGAAGCGGGTGCGGCGGGTGACGACGTCGACCTGGTGATCGATGTAGTGCTGCAGCATCTCGCGCAGGCTCAGGCATTTTGGAACGCCGTTGACGAGCGCCAGGTTGTTGGCGCCAAAGGTCGTCTGCAGCGAGGTGTACTTATACAGGTTGTTGAGCACGACCTGCGGAATGACGCCCTTCTTGAGCTCGATAACCAGACGGATGCCCTTCTGGTTGGACTCATCGCGCATATCCGAGATGCCCTCGATGCGCTTGTCGTTGACGAGCTGGGCGATCTTCTCCTGCAGGGTGCCCTTGTTGACCATATAGGGAATCTCGGTAAAGACCAGGCGGCTGCGGCCGGTCTTGGTGGACTCCACGTGTGCCTTGGCACGCACGGTAATGGAGCCGCGGCCGGTCTCGTAGCTCTGCTTAATGCCAGCGCTGCCCATGATGATGGCGCCGGTGGGGAAGTCCGGACCGGGCATGATCTGCATGAGTTCGTCGACGGTGGCGTCGGGGTTGTCGATCAGGTAACAGGTGGCCTCGATCGCCTCGGTGAGGTTGTGCGGGGCGATGTTGGTGGCCATGCCGACGGCGATGCCCTGGCTGCCGTTAACCAGCAGGTTGGGGAAGCGCGCAGGCAGTGCCACGGGCTCGGCGAGCGATTCGTCGTAGTTGGGCTGCCAGTCGACGGTATCCTTTTGCAAGTCACGCAGCAATTCCATGGCGGGCTTGGCCAGGCGGCTCTCGGTGTAACGCATGGCTGCCGCGCCGTCGCCGTCGATGTTGCCGAAGTTGCCGTGGCCGTCGATGAGCGGCGTGCGCATGGAGAACCACTGCGCCAGGCGGACCATGGCCTCATAGACCGCGAAGTCGCCATGCGGGTGGTACTTACCGATAACTTCGCCGACCGTCCAGGCCGACTTCTTGTGTGGGCGGTTGGGGTAGATGCCGCTCTCGTTCATTGCGTACAGGATGCGGCGGTGCACCGGCTTTAAGCCGTCGCGCACGTCCGGCAGGGCGCGGGCTGTGATGACCGACATCGAATACTCGATAAACGACTGCTTCATCTCGCGACCGAACTCCGAAATCTGGAGCTGGCCGCCGTTGATATCCTCACCGGCCGAGGCACCACGGTCGACTTCGCCAAAGCTCTCCTCGAGCTCGGCGTCGTCGTCCTCTTCCTCATCATCATCGGCATCGGGGTTATAGGCGTCCGGGTCGCCGTCCTCGCCCTGCTCAGCACGGGCAAGCAGGCGCTTCAGATCATCGGGCATACCGGCGTCGCCGGCCTCGTCCATACCCTCGTTATTGTTGATATCGTCTGCCACGTTACCTCCTCATGGTTTGCGTGGTCCATTAGTTCCCTACCACGGAGACGAATTACCGGGAACACCGGATAACCCTCCTAGGTTTTCCAGGTGCCCCAGGTTGCCCTGAAGGATGAGGGCGCGCGCCTTGCGTGCGGCGCCCGAAATCCTGAAGGGCAAGATGGGGTGCCTGGGAAAGCTAGGCGTCTAAGAAGCGCGCGTCGTGCGCATGTTTCTCGATGTACTCGCGGCGATAGCCGACCTCGGAACCCATCAGCTCGCGCACGGCGCGGTCTGCCACCACGGCATCCTCGATCGACACGCGCTGCAGGATGCGGGTCTTGGGATCCATCGTCGTCGAGGCAAGCTGCTTGGGGTCCATCTCGCCCAGGCCCTTGTAGCGCTGGACGGTATAGCCCTTGCGCTTCTTGGTGATCTTGCCGTCCTTGGCCTTGCCGTCCTCGTCGTTGTCGTCGGGGTTCAGGCCCAGACTCTGGATGGTGTCGCGCAGGATCTCGTCTTCGGGCTGGCGGCCGTTGGGATACACGTAGTGGATCTTGTTGCGCACCTTAATGCCAAAGATGGGCGGGCAGGCAACATAGACGTAGCCGGCATCGATCAGCGGACGCATGTACTTGTAGAAGAACGTCAGCAGCAGGATGCGGATATGCGCACCGTCGACGTCTGCATCGGTCATGATGATGATCTTGTGGTAGCGCGCCTTGGTGATATCGAAGTCGCCGCCGTCGCCGGCACTCGTCGTGACGCCGCAGCCGATCGCGGTAATCAGCGACTGGATGGTGTCACTCGAGAACGCGCGATGGTCACCAACGCGTTCGACGTTCAGAATCTTGCCGCGCAGGGGCAGAATCGCCTGGATGTCTCGGCGACGGCCGTCCTTGGCCGAACCGCCTGCCGAGTCGCCCTCTACGATGAAGAGCTCGGTCAGCTCGGCATCGCGCACTGAGCAGTCAGCGAGCTTACCGGGCAGGGACGCCGTCTCGAGCA
The DNA here is from genome assembly GCA_958371715.1 of uncultured Collinsella sp. Lineage (GTDB taxonomy): Bacteria > Actinomycetota > Coriobacteriia > Coriobacteriales > Coriobacteriaceae > Collinsella. The sequence continues at coordinate 46,574 of CATXLW010000016.1, read as the reverse complement.
GGCTCTTGCGGCGGGTCGCCTCGCGCGCCTTGCGGGCGGCGTTGCGCGCCTTGCAGGCCTGTTGCGCCTTCTTGACGATCTCGCGGGCGGGCTTGGGATGCTCCTCCAAGTAATCGGCGAGGCCGTCGGTCACGATCTTGAGCGTGAGCGCGCGCATATAGGAGCTACCGAGCTTGGCCTTGGTCTGCCCCTCAAACTGCGGATCGGGCAGCTTGACCGAGATAACGGCCGAAAGGCCCTCGCGCACATCGTCGCCGGTCAGGTTGGCGTCTTTTTCCTTGAGCAGGTTCTGTTTGCGCGCGTAGTCGTTGATCACGCGGGTGAGCGCGGTGCGGAAGCCCTCAAGGTGCATGCCGCCCTCGGGAGTGTAGATGTCGTTGGCGAACGACATGACGTTCTCGCCGTAGCCGCTATTCCACTGCAGGGAAACCTCGACCTCGCCCATCTTGGTCACAGGCGCGTCCGGATCCGATTTGCCCTCGATGTAGATGGGCTCCTTAAAGGCCTCGGGGACGTCCTTGCCCTCGTTGAGGAACTTGACGAAGTCGATGATGCCGCCCTCGTAGCAAAACTCCTCCACGTGGGGAGTCACCTCGCGCTCGTCGGTCAGCACGATTTTGAGGTTCTTATTGAGGAACGCCGTCTCCTGCAGACGGTTGTGCAGCGTATCGAAATCGTAGATGCAGGTCTCGAAGATCTCGTCGTCGGGCCAGAAGGTGACGGTGGTGCCCGTCGAATCCGAGGTGCCCACGACCTCCATCTTCTTGACGGTCTTGCCGCGCGAGAATTCCATCTCGTAGGTGTTGCCATCGCGACGAACCTGAACGACCACGCGCTTGGACAGTGCGTTGACGACGGAGATGCCCACGCCGTGCAGGCCGCCCGAGACCTTATAGGCCGAGTTATCGAACTTACCGCCGGCGTGCAAGATCGTCATAACGACCTCGAGCGTCGGGATCTTTTTAACAGGGTGCTCGTCGACGGGGATGCCGCGCCCGTTGTCGACGACCGTGATGGAGTTGTCGGCGTGGACCGTCACCTGGATCTCGGTGCAGAAACCGGCCATGGCCTCGTCGACGGAGTTGTCAACGATCTCCCACACCAGGTGATGCAGACCGCTGGCGCTCGTCGAGCCGATATACATGCCCGGGCGCTTACGAACGGCCTCGAGACCTTCGAGAATCTTAATCTCGCCGCCATCGTAATCGTTTTCGTTTGCCACACGTCCTCCTTCAGTCAAGAAAATGTGTACAGCCTTACTAGTTTATCGTAAAAAAATACCCTCGGGAACGAGGGTATTTAGCTCTACAAGGCCACCAGATGCGATTTAAGGCTCTTTTTTGCTTTGCACGCCCTTGGCCCACTCGGCACTGGCTCTCATGGCGTTCTCGAGGGCCTCGCGCAGTTTTTGGTCTTCGATGGGCGCCACTTGGCGCTCAATCTCGGTGCGCTCGGCCTCACTTAGGTCGGCGTGCGGGGCCGGCGGGCGCTCGGTCGTCGCCGGGCGCAGGCGCTCCTTGGCGGCGGGCGGCGTGTGATCGGGCGCGGTGGTTTTGAACACCAGGCCGTCCACATGCGCACCGACGCGCTCCATGCGCGCGCGGATGATCTCGCGCAGCAGCGTCATTTCCTGCGTCCACGAGGGCGAGTCGAGATACACCAACAGCTCATTGGACTCGGGCAGGTAGCGCAGTCCCGTCACATGGCGTCCCTCGCGCGTGCCCGAGCACACCGCGTTCCATGCGCGATAGACCATGCGCGACTCCTCGGCGGCCTCCATCTGCGCGCGGCGCTTAGGCGTCGCAGCCGCCAGGATGCGCTGGCGCTCTGCGTTCAAAAATCCACTGAAGGCGACTGTCTCGCTCTCGCGCTCGTAATTAGCACGTCTCACCCATGCTCACCACCTTGGCTCGATCAAGCAGGTCGTCGGTAAAGTACCCCAGGTTGGTCGTAGTTATGACCGTCTGGATATCATCGCCGATCAGCCGCAGGAAAGCTCCGCGACGCTCGCCGTCGAGCTCGCTCATCACGTCGTCCAGAAGCAGCAGTGGGGCGGTGCCCAGGACATCGCGAGCCACGGCGACCTCGGCCACCTTCCAGGACAGCACCAGCGTGCGCTGCTGTCCTTGGCTGGCAAATGAACGAGCGGAGCGACCCGCCACGGTAAACTCAATCTCGTCGCGATGCGGTCCCACCAACGTCACGCCGCGGCGAATTTCCTCGTCGGCATGCTCGTCAAGGGCGGCCAGCATGCGCTCGTACGCCCAACCCTTCAGCTCTTCGCGATCCTCGACCTGGGGCAAAGCCCCCAGCGTGGACGCATAGGTCACGTTGGCGGCCTCACCTGACGCTACTTGCCCGTAGGCAGTGTGCACATGGCCCGCCAGCCGGTCGAGCAGAGCCAACCGGTGCACGAGCAGGGCCGAGCCCGCGCGGGCAATCGAATCGTTCCACGCGCCGAGCATCTCGCGGCAGCACCAGGTCTCCTTGAGCAAGGCGTTACGCTGGGTCACGCAGCGCCCATAGGTGCTCGCAAGATCGGCATAGCGTGCGCTCAGTTGCATGCCAAAGTCATCGAGGGCGGCGCGGCGCACACTGGCGCCACGCTTAACCATGTCCAGATGGTCGGGGCAAAACAGCACGCTCGGAAGAACCCCGCGCACACCGGCGGCAGAGCATCTCTTGCCGTTGCGGCTAAACGAGCGCTTACCGTCCTCCGCGCTCAATCCCATATCAAGCACGCGGCCGTCGCCCTCGAGCCTCAGCTCGATCTTGCACGAGCCCACGCCGTCATGGACGAGCTCGGCTGCGGTCGGATGCCTAAACGAGGCGCCGCTCGTCAGCAGCTGCAGCGCCTCTATGAGATTGGTCTTTCCCGCCGCGTTGGGTCCCGCAAGTATCGTCACGCCCTCGTCCAGGGCAAGGTGATAGCTATCGAAGCTGCGGTAGTGCGCGACGGAAAGATCGCGGGCGAACATGGTCATGGCGCAGCGCTAGATGCGGACCGGCATGACCAGGTACAGGTAGTTGATCTTGTCGTAGGACTTAAAGATGCCCGCCTGCGAGTAGCTCTTGAGCTCCAGCGTGATCTCCTTCTCCTTGGACAGGGCATTGAGGCAGCCGAAGATGTAGTGGTAGTTGAAGGCGATGGTACCCGACTCGCCCTCGGCCTCGACATCGATCGTCTCCTGCGCAAGGTCCTGGTCATTGGAAATGGAGGACAGGCCCATCTGCCCGTTCTCGACATCGATCTCGAACTTGACGGCGGGGTTGGCGCTCGCGATAACGGCCACGCGCTTGAGGGCGGCGTTAAAGGCGGCGACGTCGATCTTGACGCTCGTCACGCACGAATCGGGGATGAGCTGCTTGTAGTTGGGGTACACGCCCTCGATGCGACGCGACACGTAGGTGGTGTTGCCGGCCTCGAAGACGACCTGGGTGTCGGTAGCCCCGATCATGATGGTCGCTTGGCTGGCCATGATGTTCAGCGCGTCGTTAAAGGCGTCAGCCGGAACGTTGAGCTCAAAGGAGCCCTCGAGGGTCGAGGTCTCGACCTGCGTGTCGCACACGGCCAAGCGGAAGGAATCGGTCGCCACCAGGCGTACGGTGTTGTTCTCGACCTTCATGTGCACGCCGCCCAGGATGGGGCGAGCCTTGTCGGTCGAGGTGACGCGCCACACGCGGCCGACCATTTCGGACAAGACATCGGTCGGCAGCTCCACGGCACTCTCGATGGCATAGGCCGGAAACTCGGGGAAGTCATTGGCATCGAGCGTGTTCAGGCGGAAAGAGCTCTTCTCGCAACCAATCAGCACCTGGCGCTCGGACAGCTCAAAGGTGACCGGGGCATCGGGGAGGGTCTTGGTGATATTGGAGAGCATCTTACAGGGAATAACCATCTCGCCCTCTTCTTCGACATGCGCCGCGATGCGATGACGGATCGAGATGGTGTAGTTAGAGGTCTGGAATTCCAAGATGCCGTCTTGGGCCTTAACGAGCACGCCCGACAGGATGGGGAGGGTGGATGCCGAAGCGACACCCTTCATAACGACGCCGATGGCTTGTGTAAGCGAGCTCTGGCTGACGGTGAACTTCATCTTTTAATACCTTTCTATAGATATAAATATCTTAATAATAGTAATAGCACTGACGAAACTGTTGATTACTCCCAAAGACGCAGGTCAGACCCAGAAAGAGAATCGACAGCAACCTGTGTGCAACAGGGGTGGTTTTCCACGTTCAAAACCTGCGCAAAACTTTTCATCACCGCGGGTTGGGTTTTAGACACCTTATGCCCGTGGTTTCGACAAGTTTTCAACAGGTGTCTCTATTTCCCTACGAGCGCAGTGTAATTTTATCGCGCAGCGACTTGAGGTCTTCGGTGACGGTGCGGTCTTCCTGGATCATCTTCTGGACCTTTTTGTAGCTCGTACTGACGGTCGAGTGGTTGCGGTTGCCAAATTCGGCGCCCACCGCCGTGGTCGTCATCTCGCACATCTCGATGGCCAGGTAGATAGCGATATGGCGTGCTTTGGCGATATTGGCGTTGCGACGCGGGCCGATGAGCTCCTCGTGCGTCACGCCGTACTGCTCTTCGATGACGGACTGAACCGTCTGGACGTTGATCTTTTTGGCCGATGTGTCGAAGTACTGGCTGGCGATGGCGTCGATATCGTCAAAGGTGAGCTCCCCGCCCTCGCGCTCGCGGTCGCCCGCCTCGCCGGCGCAGCGCTCGCAGAAGCTCTCGAGTTCGCGGATGTTGGTGCCCGAGACCTCGGCCATGTGTTTAAAGTGCTCGTCGGTCAGGTGCCCGCCATCGCCCCCATAGGCCGCCAGCAGCGAGTCGTCGCCTGCCTCGGGAGCGGCGACGATGGTGTTCTCGTAATAGCGCTGCAAGATCTTGTATTTCATCTCGTAGCTGGGCTCTGCGACCAAGCAGAGCATGCCGGCGTTGAAGCGGCTGGTCAGACGCTCGTCCATGCTCAGGTCCTTGGGGGCGCGGTCTGCCGCGATGACGACCTTCTTGTTGTTGCGGATGAACTCGTCCATGAGCTGGAAAAAGTAGTCCACGCTCGCGCGCTTGCCGATGATGTTTTGGATGTCATCGATGATGAGCACGTCCACGCCGTGGTATGCCTGCATGATAGGGGCGTTGCTCTTCTTTTGGCGGTCGAACTCGGTCATCAGGTCGTCCAGATATGCCTGGGAGTTGGCATACTTGACCTTGATCTCGGGCGACTTCTCGGCGAGCTCGTTTTTGATGGCAAGCAGCAGGTGCGTCTTGCCCAGGCCCGATTTGCCGTAGATGAACAGTGATGTGCACGTGCCGCGCTCGTCCGCGAGGGCGGCAAACTTGAGTGCCGAGCGATAGGCATGGCTGTTCTCGGGGCCGTAGACAAAGTTCTCAAAGGTAAATTTTGAGTTCGCGGCGAGCGGGGCTCCATCCGCATTCTGCTCGGCCGGTACGGTCGGTGCTGGCATGGGTGAAGCGGGGGTCGCAGCTTGCGTGGACTTAGTCGGCGCTCCGCCCTTCATCTGGTTCATCATGCGACGAAAATCATCGGCCGAGAGCGTGTTCTTGATTGCAATGCCCGAATCCGCGCCCGCCGCTGCGTCGTGAGCGATAGGCATGTGCGTGACGGGTGCGTTCGTTGACGTCGCCGCCGCGGTCGGCAACGGTGCCATGGTTTCACGGGAAACATCGCCGTGCTGGTGCTCGATTGTCGGCACGTCGCCTGCGGAGGCCGGCACCGCCAGGGAAGCAGCGGGAGCCGTGGCGGGCGCCGTCGCAGCAGCGGATTCCGCCGCGGCTCCTTGCGGTGCCACGATGTCGAGCGCGATCGGTGCAAAGGCGATTTCTTCCAGATAGGCCTCAATAGTCGGCTGATGCTTTTTGAGCTGCGCGATGGCAAAGCGCGAGGGGGCCTCGATCGTGAGCGTATCTTCGGTCAGGCTTATGGCGCGCGATTGCCCCAGCATGTTGATGAGGCGTGCATCTTGGCCGTCGCGCTGGCAAAAGGCGATGGCATCCCCCAGGATGATGCTTGCTTCCTCGTCCACTGTCTCTCCCGTTCTTTAGCTCTGAGCTCGCACGCGAGCGGCGCCGAGTTCGGTCAGATGGTATTTCTGGCCATGCTTGATGACCAAGCCGGCCTGCGCCAAGTCATTGAGCGTGCGTGACCAAGTGGGGGCCGAGTTTCCAAACGCCCTCGCCAGATCGGTTGCACCGCACGCTTGATTTTGCGCCAGATAGCCCAGCGCGGCGTTGCCGCGATCGCTTACGAACACGTCCGGCTGTGGCTGCGCATACTGATTTGCTGCATTAGGATACATCATTTGAGCTGCTGATTGTTGAGAACTCTGCATCGGCGGCATTTGCTGTTGAAAACTTTGAGGCCACTGTTGGTAAGGCTGCGGAGTCATCTGCTGGGCCCAGGGGTTGTACTGCTGCTGCGGCATCTGCTGGTACGGCTGCTGATATCCCTGCTGGTACTGCTGTGGGAACTGCTGGCCATACCCCAGTGGCGGCATCTGCTGATATGGATATCCCTGTTGGTACGGCTGATATCCCATTTGCTGGCCACCCGGTGCCCCCGTCGCCTGCTGCATTGCTGCTGCATCCTGATCCGCCAGCGGCATGGCCTCTGGCACGTTTGACGGCATCGACATCGATGCCGCCTGGGACTCTTGTGTAGGAAGCATTCCGGGCTGCTGCATCTGTCCCACGCGGGGCTGCATCTGTTGCGTTGCCATGGGCTGCTGCGCAAAAGCTCCCGGCAGGGGATATGCGGGCTGCTCCGTCTCGGGCCGCACGGCAGCACCGCGCCCGCCGGCGCGTTCGATTTCCTGCACGCGTTTAGGATCCAGGCTTACCGTAACCACGGTGCCGTTGCCCATGTTGTCCTCGATGGACACGGCCCCGCCGGCGTTTTCCAAATACTCCTGCACCATGGGAAACCCTGCTCCGGTTCCACGGATATAGCGCTTCATCTTGCTGTTTGCGCTGGTAACGCCAAAGTCGAAAGCGCGCTCCTTGTCGTCGATGCCGGGTCCTTGATCAGCAAAGCGGATGGTGTCTCCGCCGTCCAGAATCGAGATGATGGGCTCGGCAAAGTGTGCGTGGATAAAGTTTTCGACAATCTCGCGGATGACCATGAGCGAGATATGGCCACCTTGTTCTTTCATGCACTGGTAGACGGTGTTGGTCGTCTCTTCCAAATACGTGCGGACATCTTGCGGATCAATGACGATCACACGTGGTGTCGACAGCATGTCGTCATAGACGGCGATGCGCGCGGCGTACATGGCTTTTGGCGCCTGCGTGGTCGTCTGCTCGCCTTCGTCACGCTCTTCGCGCGCGCCGGTGATGTGCTCGTTGTCGGGTGCCGGGTCTCCGGAATCGACCATGGTGTAAAAGTCGTCAGACATGCCGCTCGCAATCTTTCAAAAGGTTTCGAACAAATAGTAGCTCACCGTGCAATGTTTCTCATCTTTCGACAACTTTTCAAAACCTGTTGAAAACTTTGGAAAACGGACGAAAAGTTCTCAACATTGCCAACATGACCTGTTGAAAACTCGATGAAATATCGTGAAAAGTTGCCATGCACCGCTAAATCGAGCTCGGCTTATGGGGGAACCGTGTGAACTGCGTAACCTTTTACCTTTGATTTCTTGACATTTGAACATTGATTTCCCTACAATCTTCAAGCTCACGTGTCTATATCTGCGTCCGCGCCCCCGCGGACACTCGAAATGCAGCAGGAGGAACTTAAGATGAAGCGTACGTATCAGCCTAATAAGCGTAAGCGTGCCAAGACCCATGGCTTCCGTGCCCGTATGGCCACTAAGGGTGGTCGTGCCGTGCTCGCCCGTCGTCGCGCCAAGGGCCGCAAGCGTCTCACTGTCTAGCAGCGATACACACATCTCGCATGAAGACTATTAAGTCTCGGCAAGATTTCGAGCATGTGTTCAGTCAGGGGCGTCGTTTCAATCACCCTCTGATTCGAATGACCATATGTGAATCGGTTGGCGAAGGCGACTCCGGAAGGGTCGCCTTCGTTGGTGCTAAACGGCTCGGTTGTGCTGTCGTGCGCAACCGTTCTAAGCGTGTGATGCGCGAGGCCGCCCGCAGCTGTGGATTTCCCGTTGCGGGTTATGACATCATCTTGTTCGCAACTCCCAAGACGAGGGTTTCCTCGCCGCAGGAGATGGACAATGCATTGCGTTCGCTTATGAAACGCGCCGGCGTTGCCGGGGAGGAGCGATGAGCAATCACGTTTTGCGACGTGTTGCCATCGCTCCTATTCGCATATATCAACAGGTTATTTCGCCCTTATTGCCTGACGCCTGCATTTATTACCCAACGTGCTCGCAATACGCCGTCCAGGCGATTGAGAAGTACGGTGTTTTGAGAGGCTGCTGGCTTGCCGTGAGGCGCATCGCTCGCTGCAATCCCCTGCACGTCGGCGGTTATGACCCTGTGCCCTAGCGGGCACTCGCTATCGGAGGAAAACTTACATGTGGGATTGGATCGTTAACATCCTTTTCGAGCTGCTCAAGCTCATCCAGACCTTTGCGGTCGACTGGGGCCTGTCCATCATCATCCTGGTGGTCATCATCCGTCTGCTGCTGACGCCGCTTATGCTCAAGTCGACTAAGTCGACGGCACGCATGCAGGTGCTGCAGCCCAAGATGCTCGAGATCCAGGAGCGCTATGCCGACGATCCCCAGCGTCAGGCCGAGGAGATGCAGAAGTTCTACAGCGAGAACAAGTTCAACCCGATGGCTGGTTGTCTGCCGCTGTTGATTCAGATGCCTGTCCTGTTCGCCCTCTTTACGCTGCTGCGTAACCTGCCGGACTACTTTAACGACGGCACGTTCTCGTTCTTTAATATTCTGCCCGACCTGACCACCACGCCGAGTGCCTCCTTTGCCGATGGCTTTATGGTCGCGCTGCCTGCGCTGGTCTGCCTGATCCTGTTCGCTGTCCTGACCCTGATTCCGCAGCTCTATATGTCGCGCAATCAGACCGGCCAGCAGGCTCAGAGCATGCGTATGATGGCCGTTGTCATGACGGTCATGATGCTTTGGATGGGCTGGAGCTTTCCCGTTGGTGTTCTGCTGTACTACGACGTCTCGTCTGCTTGGCAGGTTATCCAGCAGATTTTTGTGACGCAGAAGGTCATCGACAAGGCGAAGGCCGATGAGGAGGAGCGCCTTAAGAACGCGCCGCTGCAGGTTGAGGTCACTCGTCGCGAGAAGAAGCCGCGCCCGCACAAGAAGAAGTAGCGGGATATCAATCTTATTTAGGTACCTAACTTTTGGAGTACGTTATGTCTGAAGAGATCATCGAGGATATGCTTGAGGAGGTTGCCCCGCAGGTCGCGGGCGATTATCCCGAGATTGCACAGCGCTACAAGGCTGGTGAAGAGCTGACCGACGAGGAGCTCGACACCATTGCCGATGTCGCGATTTCCATCCTGCGTTCCATCCTTTCGCACTTCGATGCCGCCAACTCTCCTATCGATGAGTATGAGGGCGACGAGGGTGAGCTGATTCTGGATGTAACGGCTCCCGACCTTGCTGTTCTCATTGGCCGTCATGGTCGCACCCTTGATGCCCTTCAGGTTATGTTCTCATTGCTGGTGAGCCGCAAGCTCGGCTTTAGGTATCCGGTTGTAGTGGACGTCGAGGGATACAAGAGCCGCCGTCAGGACAAGGTTGCCTCCATGGCTCAGTCTGCTGCCGAGCGTGCCATCCGCACTCATAAGAGTGTTTCGCTTCCGCCCATGAATGCCTACGAGCGCCGACTGGTTCACATTGCACTTCGTGGCAATGACGCCGTCGATACTCATTCTGAGGGTTCTGACCCCGATCGCCATGTGGTGATTGTTGCTCGATAATCTACTCGAGCTTATGCTAAGGGGATGTGGTTTCCACGTCCCCTTTTTTTGTCAAAAGTTCTCGATACACTGATTTTTGTCAGAAAGGAGCTTTCGTTGTTAGTACTTACTGATCAGCAGGCTGACGAGATGTTGAGTCGTCTAACTTCCTATTGCAAAGAGTATTCCTTGAGCGTAACTGATACTGAGCTGAGGAAATGTATTCAACATTTGGATTTGGTTCTGGAAACAAATAAGACAACCAATCTCACCCGTATTCTTAACATAGAAGATGCTGCAGTGCTTCATATCCTCGACTCACTTGTGTTGCTCCCCTATATCAATAAGGCTCCTGAGGGAGCTTTGCTCGATATGGGAACAGGTGCGGGCTTCCCAGGTATTCCTTTAACCATAACCACGCATCGTAAAGCTACTTATATTGACTCTGTTGGCAAGAAGGTTGATGCTGTCAATTCTTTTGTTCATGCTCTTGGATTGAAACATGCTCATGCGGTCCATGATCGTCTTGAAGAATATGCTCGAAGCCATAAGAAGCAGTTCTCTGTCGTAACTGCCCGCGCACTGGCTCCTCTACCGATTCTTGTTGAGTATGCAGCTCCGTTCCTCAAGGATGGAGGGCTATTTGTTATCACCAAGGGCAATCCTTCGGATGAGGAGCTTGCTTCCGGCATGTCAGCAGCTAAGATTTGTGGCTTCACTTTGCTTCTGAATGACGCAATCGATTTGCCTGAGGGCTTGGGACACAGGGAGTTTATTGTTTTTAAGAAGAGTCATCCAGCATCCGTTTCATTGCCTCGTGCAAATGGCATGGCAAAGAAGAATCCGCTTGCCTAGATGTTTCACGTGAAACATAATGGATACTAACAACTTGCAGTGTTTCACGTGAAACATGGCGGTTGATATCGAATCGGAATGTTTCACGTGAAACATCCTCCGTTTGACAGCTTTAATACACATCAGGAGGGACCGTGGGATTTCGCGACGTTAAGCGTTCTAAGAACGCAAAAGACACGCGTATCATTGCAATCATTAATCAAAAAGGCGGCGTCGGTAAGTCAACGACGGCTGTAAACCTTGCAGCAGCACTGGGTGAGCAGGGTCGTAAGACACTGATTGTCGATTTTGATCCGCAGGGAAACAGTACCAGTGGATTTGGAATTGAAAAAGAAGACCTTGATCACTGCATCTATGATGCATTGTTGAATGATGTGCCGGCAGAATCGCTTGTTCTTGATACAAATTGCAAAAAGGTATTCGTAATTCCAGCTACGATTCAGCTTGCAGGTGCCGAAATTGAGCTCGTAAGTGCAATTGCTCGCGAAACCCGCCTCAAAGATTTGCTTGAGCCGATTCAGGACGAGTTCGATTTTATTTTCATTGACTGTCCTCCTTCGCTCGGCCTGCTTACTATCAATGCCTTGACCGCAGCAGATAGCGTTTTGATTCCAATTCAGTGTGAGTATTACGCACTCGAGGGCGTTACGAAGCTGCTTGAGTCAATGAAGATGGTCAAATCACGTCTGAACAAGGGCTTAGACACCTATGGCGTGCTTATGACCATGTATGACTCACGTACTTCTTTGTCGAATCAGGTTGTTGAGGAAGTTCAATCGTACTTCGGTGATAAGGCGTTTAAGACGCTGATTCCCCGTACGGTTAAAATCTCTGAAGCTCCGTCTTTTGGAGAACCGGTAATTACCTATGCACCTCAAAATAAGGGTGCAAAAGCGTATATGAACCTTGCAAAAGAGGTGATCAAGCGTGCCTAGTGCAAAGAAACGTGGTGGATTGGGACGCGGACTCAATGCTTTGGTCTCAGAGGCTGAGTATGAGACCGGTGGTTCTGCTGCATCTGCTTCAAATGCCGCATCTGAAACAAAACTACCTATTGAGGATATCGTTCCCAACCCTAATCAACCGCGAATTCACTTTAATGAAACTGAACTTCGCGAGTTGAGCGAGTCAATCCAAGAACATGGCGTTTTGCAGCCGCTCTTGGTTCGCAAGCATGGAAACGGCTATGAGATCATCGCTGGTGAGCGTCGTTACCAGGCGTCAAAGCTTGCTGGTCTTGAGGAACTGCCTGTCATCATTAAAGATGTTAATGATGAAGAGATGCTGGCTCTTGCTCTTATCGAAAATCTTCAGCGTTCTGATCTGAATCCCGTCGAAGAGGCTAAGGGCTATCGCCAGCTCATCGATGCTAGCGGTATGACCCAGGAGGCGTTGTCGAAGGCCGTAAGCAAGTCACGCTCTGCAATTACAAACTCGCTGCGCCTTCTCGATCTCCCCGAAGTAGTTCAGCAGATGATTTTTGAGGGTAAACTTACTGCTGGTCACGCACGTGCGATTCTTGCAGTTCCCTATGAGGATGCTCGAATTCGACTTGCAGAGAAGGTTGTTGCGGAGGGCCTTTCCGTAAGAGCGACAGAAAATCTTGCTCCATTGTTTTCTGCCGGAGAGACGCCTAAGACGCCGAGGCCTGCAACGCCTCAGTCTTTTAAAAAGGCTGCGCGTGTACTTCGTCAGGTATTTAATACCAACGTGCGCGTGAAGAGCTCGCGTGGAAAGAATAAGATTGAGATTGAGTTTAAAGGCGAGGAAGAGCTCTCTCGTATTCTTGGTGAAATGATTCAGTTTGATCAAGGAGGCCAAGATGAGGAATAAGATTTTAACTACGATTGCATTGGTGACGACTGTCGCGGCTGGTGCCTTTGCTGGCTATAAGATCGCGACAGACGATGAACTTCGAGGTCGTTTGCTTCGTGGCGCGCAAGATATTGTCGATACTTCCAAGAAGAAAATGGATGTCATGACAGAAGATGTTGCCATGCGCACTGCTCAGGTAACGAAAAATCCAAGGATTAATCAAGGTTGGGTTAGCAGCCAATGGGAAAATGTAGGCTATTAGGTACCTAATAATTACCCTGCATATTTTGAGGGGCCCTTGTCTGATTCATGAGACAAGGGCCGCTTATTTTGTCCGTAAAAAATGGGAAAGCTAGCAGCGGTCCAAAATTGAGGTCAATAAATGAAACGGCCCCGGTTGCATATCCTGCAACAGGGGCCGTTCGATGTTTCACATGAAACGTTTTGGAGTGCGACTCCCCTATGCGTTCTTCTGAACTTTGAAACGCTGTTTCAGCTGTCCGCAAGCGGCGTCAATATCGTTACCACGGGAGTTACGAATCGTGGTCTCGATGCCACGGGACTCAAGACGACGCTGAAGATCCTCAACCTTATGAATCGGCGACGGCTTGAGCGGGCTGCCCTCGATGTCGTTAAGTTGAATCAGGTTAACGTGGCACAGCGTTCCCTCGCAGAAGTCGCAGAGTGCCTGCATCTCGGGATTCGTATCGTTGACGCCTTCGATCATGGCATACTCATAGGTCGGGCGGCGGCCAGTCTTCTCGGTGTAGAGCTGAAGCGCTTCGTGAAGGCGAAGCAGCGTGTACTTCTTAACACCGGGCATGAGCTTATTGCGCGTCGACTGGATGGCGGAATGCAGGGAAACGGCAAGCGTGAACTGCTCGGGGATGTCGGCAAATTTGCGAATACCGGGAATAACGCCGCTGGTAGAGACGGTGAGGTGACGAGCGCCGATACCGATACCATCGGGGTCGTTGAGGATACGCAATGCCTTGAGAACCTCGTCGTAGTTGGCAAACGGCTCGCCCTGGCCCATGAAGACAACGCTTGTGGCACGCTCGCCAAAGTCGTTGGATACATGAAGCACCTGGTCGACGATCTCTTGAGCGGTCAGAGAGCGCTTGAGGCCGTTGAGACCGGTAGCGCAAAAGGCGCAGCCCATGCCGCAGCCTGCCTGGGTGGAAACGCAGACGGAAAGTTTGTTACGACGGGGCATGCCGACAGTCTCGACGGAAATGCCATCGTGGTACTCGAGCAGATACTTGCGCGAGCCGTCTTTGGAAACCTGCTTGGTGAGTTCAGTCGGCGTATCAAAGGCAAAAGCCTCTTTAAGCTGCTCACGGAAAGCCTTGGGAAGGTTGGTCATATCGTCAAACGAACAAACGTTCTTCTCAAAGACCCATTCGATGAGCTGCTTCGCGCGGAAGGCGGGCTGGCCAAGTTCGGCCACGAGCTCGCGAATATCGTTTTGGCTCAAGTCGCGAATGTCCTGAGATTTAGTCCTGGGATTCATGGAAGCCTTTCGATTTTGGGGAAACGTAGAGGGTATCGCTACAATATGGTATCAGCTGCAGAAATTATAGAGGAGGAGTCTGCCCATGCCGGGTAAAAGCCTAGAGAACATGCACGTAGCGGTCTTGGCGGGCGGTCATTCCGCCGAGCGCGAGATCTCGCTCGATTCGGGAAAGAACGTTGTGGTGGCACTGAAGGAAGCCGGCTACACCTCGGTGGAGCTGCTTGACACGGCCGCTGATGACTTTATGGTAACCATGGCGACCGGCGGATTCGATGTGGCATTTATCGCCATGCACGGCGCCGGCGGTGAGGATGGCGCCATGCAGGGTGCCATGGAGACCCTGGGTATCCCCTACACGGCCTCGGGCGTACTTGCCAGCGCCTGCGGTGCCGACAAGGAGGTCTCTAAGCTCCTATACGCCAAGGCGGGCATTCCCATTGCCCCCGGCCTTGCGCTCGAGGTGGGCGATGAAGTCGATATCGATCATATCGTCGAGGTTTGTGGCGAGCGCTGCTTTGTGAAGCCGGCCGTCAACGGTTCCAGCTATGGCATTTCCCTGGTCCATGAGCCCTCCGAGCTGCCCGCGGCAATCGCCAAGGCGTTTGAGTACGGCGACAAAGTGCTGGTCGAGAAGTGCATCGAGGGTACCGAGATCACCGTCGGCGTATACGGCGAAGATGACGTGCGCGCCCTGCCGATTGTCGAGATTCGTAAGCCCGAGGACTGCGAGTTCTACGATCTGGACGTGAAGTATGTCGACCCTACGGATATCCATCGCATTCCGGCGCAGATTTCACCCGAGAATTACGCTCGCGCTCAGGAACTTGCCTGTGCCGCTCACAAGGCCCTCGGTTGCCTGGGTATCTCGCGCAGTGACTTTATTGTGAGCGAGGACGGCCCCGTTATCCTCGAGACCAATACCATTCCCGGCATGACCGATACGTCGCTGTATCCGGATGAGATCCGCCACACCGACGACATGACGTTCCCCCAGGTCTGTGACAGCCTGATCCGTATGGGCCTTCGTCGAGCGGGCATTGCATGCTAATCGAGGACGCGGTTTCGTCAGGAACGCCGCAGTTTGTCATCGACTCCTATGCCACGCTTGCCGACCGCGCCAAAACGCAGTCCTTCGGCCTTATCGAGGAAGATGTGATTATCCTCGATACCGAGACCACGGGTCTTTCGGTGCAGGACAACGAGCTGATCGAGATCTCGGCGGCCCGTCTTTCGGGCCGCGAGGTCATCGACCGCTTCGATACCTTCGTGCATCCCAGGCAGCTGATTCCCGCCGAGATTACCGAGCTCACGAGCATTACAAATGCCGATGTTGCAGATGCCCCGTCGGCGGTTGAGGCCGTCGCCGCTCTCGCCGATTTTGTCGGTGGCTGCCCGGTGATCGCACACAACGCCACGTTCGACCGCTCGTTTATCGAGTCGGTCAAAGGCGGCGTCAACGTGAGCGATATTTGGATCGATTCGCTGGCGCTGTCGCGCATCGCGCTTCCGCGCCTGGCCTCGCACAAGCTGTCTTTTATGGCCGATCTGTTTGGCTGCGACTCGGTATCACACCGTGCCAATGCCGACGTCGACGCCCTGTGTGGCGTATGGCGCGTGTTGCTCGTGGCGCTCACCGACTTGCCCCAGGGCCTCATGGCGCGCCTAGCCGACATGCATCCGGACGTGCCTTGGTCCTATCGTCCTATTTTCTCATTCTTGGCAGGGCAGAACCCTGGTTCTATCTTCTCTCTCAGCGCCGCTCGTGCTGACGTTCTCAAGGCCGATCGCGCCGACGATCGGGTGGACGCCGATGAACTGCCGGTTCTCAAGATGCCGAGTCGTGAGGAGATCGAGGCAGACTATGCGCCAGGTGGCCTAGTCAATCGCATGTATCCCACCTACGAGCCGCGTGATGAGCAGATCGCGATGGCGCTCGAGGTCCGCGATGCGCTGGTCACGGGCACTCATCGAGTAATTGAGGCAGGCACAGGCGTCGGCAAATCGATGGCCTATCTGGTGCCTTTTGCCGAGGCAGCACGCCGTAACAACATCACGGTTGGTATTGCGACCAAATCGAACAATCTTGCCGACCAGCTCATGTACCATGAGCTGCCAAAACTTGCCGAGCAACTGGACGGTGGTCTGTCATTTTGCGCTCTCAAGGGGTATGACCACTATCCGTGCCTGCGCAAGCTCGAGCGCATGAGCCGCGGCCAGGTCGAGATTACCACCAAGCGCGATCCGGCGGACACGCTCACGGCGGTCGCGGTCATTATGGCGTACGTCTGCCAATCAGCCGATGGCGACCTCGACTCGCTCGGCATTCGGTGGCGCAGCGTCAACCGTCCCGACTTTACGACGGCCTCGCGCGAGTGTGCTCGTCGCCTCTGCCCGTTTTTCCCTGATAAATGTTTGGTCCACGGCGCTCGCCGTCGTGCGGCGCATGCCGATGTGGTGGTCACCAACCATTCCCTGCTGTTCCGCAACGTCGCGGCCGAGGGCAGGATTTTGCCGCCGATTCGTCATTGGGTAATCGACGAGGCCCATTCCATCGAGCGCGAGGCGCGCCGTCAGTGGGCGCGTGTGGTGTCGGCGGACGAATCACGCGTTCTGTTTGAGCGTCTGGGTGGCTCGAGCACCGGCGCGCTAAGCCAGGTTTCCCGTGATTTGGCAACCTCCGAGGGCTCTACGCTCTATCTGGGCCTTACTGCCAAGGCGACGTCGACGGTTGCGCGCGCGAGCATGGCGATCGCCGGCGTGTTCGATGGCGTTCGCGAGCTCGGTCGCCGTGCCCGTGGGGGCTATGACAATGCCAATCTATGGATTGGCCCCGAGCTGCGCGAATCTGACGACTGGCATGATTTCTTACAGTCGGCCTACACTGGCATCGACGCATTGGAACAAGCTGACAAGAGCGTCGACGCGCTGGTGCAAGCCGTCGCCGCCGACAAGCCAGAGGTTGTTGTCGACCTGGGCGATATCTCTCGCCGCCTGCACGAGCTGGCCGAGAACCTCAAACTCATCATTGATGGTACCGATGAACACTACGTGTATTCGCTGCAGGTCAATCGCAGGCTGCGTGCCGGCGGAGAGTCAATGACCGCAGAGCGCATCGACATTGGCGAGGCCTTGGCAACCGAGTGGCTGCCCGAGGTTCACACGGCTATCTTTGCCTCGGCGACCATGACGGTGTCCAAAAGCTTTGAGCACTTTAACCATGCGGTCGGCCTTGATCGCATCGGTGCTTCAACGTCGTCATCGCTGCACTTGGATTCGAGCTACGACTTCGATTCGAACATGGCTGTAGTCGTTGCGGGCGATATCCCCGATCCGCGCGATCGTGAGAGCTATCTTACGGCGCTCGAGCGCGTACTGGTCGACGCCCATCTTGCCATGGGCGGATCGGTGCTCACGTTGTTCACCAATCGGCGCGACATGGAGGACCTATACGCCCGCGTTGAGCCCAAGATGGCCCGTGCGGGTCTGGAGCTCAACTGCCAGCAGCGCAACTCATCTCCTCGTCGCCTGCGCGACCGGTTTATCAACGAACCGACCTCGTCGCTTTTTGCGCTCAAGGCCTTCTGGGAGGGGTTTGATGCCAGCGGCGAGACGCTGCGCTGCGTCATCATTCCCAAGTTGCCGTTCTCAAGCCCCACGGACCCGCTCTCGTGCGAGCGCAACCTGCGCGAAGACCGCGCATGGGCGCGCTATTCGCTGCCCGAGGCGGTGCTCGAGGTTAAGCAGGCCGCGGGGCGTTTGATTCGCTCGTCGACCGATAGCGGTGTGCTGATCTTGGCGGATCCTCGCCTGGTGACGAAGGGCTATGGCAAGAAGTTCTTAACGTCGCTGCCCACGAGCTCCTACCAGCGCATCGAATCGGCGCAGATCGGGCACTATCTACAGCTGTGGCGTGCACGCCACGAGCGGCGGCGCTAAAGCGGACAGACGAGGGTTTTTGCCATATCGCACAGACGCTTTGACAGGGCGGGGTCATCCAAGATGCGGATGGCTCCGCCCGCTGCGATTATCTGGCTCAGCAGCCAACGCTCGGAGCCGTAATGTACGGTTACCGTTGCCATGTCTGTCCCGCTGCGCTCGATGAGGGTGATGCCGGCCCAGTCCAGATGCTCCGCCATATCGAATGGCATCAAGAGCTTTGCGCTACGCTGCGTCCGGGCAAGGGAATCGTGGAGGGATGCAACGTCCGGTGCGTGAGGCACGACGGAGTCTTCCGTCAAGGCGAGTCCCTCGATTTTATCCATGCGATAGGTGCGCTGCTCATCGACCGCGATGTCCCAGGCAATCAGATATGTTTGGTCGCCGTTTGCTGTAATGCGCAAGGGGTCGACCAGACGCTCGCGTGGCCGCGCATCGTCCATCGAGCGATACGAGATACGACAGCGAACGCCGTCCTGAATGGCGCAGCTCAGCTGCTGCCAGTGCGACCCGTGGTTGACGGTGTCAAAGACGTGCTGGTTATAGCCGAGCTCTTCGGGTAGAAGAGCATGTCGAATTCGAACCGCCGCCTGGGGCTCGATCCCCAACGATTCAAGTTCGTGGTTGAGCACAGCGCCCTCGGCGGCACTCAGGCGCAGCGGTAGTACACGCCCGGCGTCACCGGTGAGGACCACGCGCTCGCCGTGGCATTCGCAGATGATACGCGCACCCGATTCTCGGTCCGCGAGCGTCGAGACGATCTCGAGAATCTCGTCGAGCGACGCCCCCGTGATGTCAAAGCGACTGCAAATCTCGGTTCGTGTCATGCCGCTCTCGCCGGCGGCGTAGAGGGCCTCCATGATGTCGATGGCGCGCGAGAGCCTCTGCTCGCTGGTGAGTTTACGCACGGGCATGCTCGTGCACCGTCCTTTCAATGAGGTGGTTCCACGCCTGCTTGAGCGATTTGGGGGCCATGGGCCTCATGCCGTCCATGGCGTGGGCCATGCAAAATGAGGCGGCGGCTTCAAGATCGCGCACGTCAACGGTCCAAGTCCATCCCGAATCGGTGTGTGCGAGCTCACCTCGCCCGCGCGTGAGGCCGTTGATCATATCGATCTGCGTCTGCGGGGCGAACGAGAACGTAGCCGCAACGGGCGGGCGGTCGGCAAAATCGAATTCAAAGAACAGGTAGTCGTTGAGATTGAAGTCTGCAGGGATGGCGTAGGCCTTTGAGGGGCGCCAAGCGCGAACGATACGGTCGCAGCGGAATGTCCTGATGTCGTCGGTGGCATTGTCGAGGCCGCAGAAGTACGCAACGCCCTCGCGCTCGAACATGCCGTAGACGCAGACGGTACGCTCTTTCTGCTCACCGCGTCCGTTCTGATATAAAAATCGCAGCGCGCATCGCTCGGCAAAGGCGCTCCATACCGCATCGACGGTGGGAGAGCGGCGGATCGGTGCTTCGTCCGCCGTCGTCCTGCCGGTGAGGTAGGCAATCTTGGAACGAATATCGGCAAGCGGCGCGGCAAAAGTGGATGAGCCGGCCGCTATTGTCTGGTCGATAGCGTTGAGCAGGATATCGGCGTCGTCTGCGGTGATGAGGCCGCCTGCCGCAAACGTGTGCTCGCGGTCGATTGTCCATGAGCTTTCCTCGGTCTCCTGCGCGCCGGCGGGGCGAACCTCCTTGATTAAGATGCCGC
Organism: uncultured Collinsella sp.; assembly: GCA_958371715.1. GTDB lineage: Bacteria > Actinomycetota > Coriobacteriia > Coriobacteriales > Coriobacteriaceae > Collinsella. Next base: position 26,871 of record CATXLW010000016.1, on the reverse strand, counting down.
GTTCGAGCAGTTTGTCACGATCGCGCCGAAACTTGCGCTTATCCGAGTCGATATTGCCCGAGCCATATCCCAGGTCAGAATCCAAGACGATCTGCTCGGTCGTCAGCGGTTCGGGGGAGCTGTTGAGCACAAAGAAAAGATTGAGGATGCGCTGAGCCGTTTTATCGAAACTGGGCTCCGAATTCCCCTTTTTAATTGTCGCGGTCGCGTCGCTTGCCGTCATAGAGTCCTCGCATGAGAAGGTGGTTTGCTGCCATGATTTTAGTCCGATATGGAGATTAGGCTATATCCTTGTCCGCTCGGGGCGTTAAGATGGCCCGAATTCGGTCGTTTGCGCTCGCTCGGGGTATACTTTCGACTATATACGGTTCTAATGTGCATGCATTGGGCCTATTTGTCGGATTATGGATGTGGAGCGCACATGGCGAACACCCAGAACTATATTAACCACCTGCTGCAGAACACCGGCATCACGCCGGCATGCAGCGAAGAAGAGCGCTTGGCTGCCGAGGATATCGCTCAGATCTTCCGCAACCACGGCTTTGATCCCGAGGTTCAGGAGTTCAATGCCCCGGCGCCCAGCAGGTTGGCATTTGCCGTTACCGGTATTCTTGCGTTTGCCGGCGCCCTGCTGATGGGCATCGGCGGCGGCATCGGCTTGGTCGGCACCTTGCTGGCCATTGTCGGCGCCGTTCTTTACGTGCTCGAGCGCACGGGCCACCCCGTGGTTTCGCGCCTGGGCAAGACGGGCGTGAGCCAAAATGTCATCGCCTACCACAAGGCCTCGGGCCCGCTCGCGTCTCCGCGCAACCGCCCGGTGGTCGTTGTCGCACACTACGACTCTCCCCGTGCTGAGCTGCTCGCCCGCGAGCCCTATGCTTCGTATCGTGCGCTCATCGCCAAGCTGTTGCCCGTTGCCACGGTTGCCCCTGCTGCCGTTGCCATCTTGCGTATCCTGCCGCTCCCCGGCGCGCTCAAGGTTTTGCTGTGGATTGTCGCGATCCTCGCTTCCCTCGTTGCGCTCGCCAACGCGGCAAACATCATTTCTAACCGCTACATTCTTCCCTATACGTCCGGCGCGGTGTGCAACAAGTCTTCTGTCGCCGCTATGCTCGGCGTTATGGACAACGTTGCTCCCTTCCAGGGCGAAAACGAGTTTCCCGACGATGTTCCGTTCGATACCTATTTTGGGGAGCAGAAGCGTCGTGCCGAGGAGATGGCGCGCGCAGCAGCGGAGTATGCCGCGGCCCAACAGCAAAACGACTACGGCAACACCATCGAGTATGAAGAGCCTACCTACGCCGAGGATGAGTTCGGTCAGCCGATTGCTCCCGACGCTCAGGCCGAGCCCGAACAGGGTGAGGATTTCGACGAGCAGATCGAGGGCTTTGAGGGTGCGTCTGCCGACGAGACGCTGATTGGCGCCATTGTGCCCGAGGATCAGAATCAGGCTGTCCAGGCCGAAGAGTTCAATGACGAGGTTTCCGCTGCCGAGCCGGCGGAGGAGCCTGTCGCGGCCGAGCCCGAGCCCAAGCTCTATCGCAATGCCGCCGGCAACATCCGCTTTGGTTCGGATGCCATCCGTGCGCTCGGGATGCTTCCCGAGTCCTGCACGCTCGATTACGAGGAGGGCGAGGAGCCGACGTTTGAGCCCGAGCCTGCCCCCGTCGTGACTGCACCTGCGCCCGTTGTCGCCGTGGATGATGAGTCTGCCGCGGTTGCCGCTGCCGTTGCCGAGCCCGAGGCGGTGTCCGCGATCGATCCCGCGGAAGGACTGGACATTTTGGCCCCCGCCGCGCCGGCGCAAGACGTTGCGGACGAGTCTGACGACGATTACGTTGAACAGCCGAGGCGCGTGTCTTACGAGAGCGATACTGATTTCTCGGCCGAGATTCCCGCGGCAACGCCCCATGCCGATATTGCATCCGCGTTCTCTTCGATTGGCGCCAGCGCTTCCAACTTCTTTAAGGGTGCGCTTGCAAAGGGTAAGAAATTTGTCGACGATTTCGAGGGGAAGCGCGCTGCCGCACGCGAGGCTGCCGAGCAGGAGGCTATCGCTCAGCAGCAGGCAGCCGAGGCGGCACGTGAGCTCGCGGCGCAAGAGTTCGAGCAGAACGAGGCTATGCAGTCCGCGCCCGTCGATGCCGCCGAAGCTACAACGTCCTTTGAGGCTCAGCAGCACGTCGATAGCACCATGTCGTTTGATGCCGCGCAGTTCGATTCCACGATAACGTTTGAAAAGCAAGGCACCGCGATTGCCGAGCCCCTTCCTGTTTCCGATGAGCAGGGCGACGCGGCAGACGATGACGAGCCTATTGATGCTGCCGAAATCCAAGATGCCGACGAGGACGAGGCCGTCGAGGCCAACCCTGACGAAGAGCAATACGCGGCAGCCGAGCAAGATGATTCGGCCGAGGTCGAGCAGGAGGAAGTGCCTGCGGTTTCCGAGGCTTCCGAGACAGATGAGTCGAGGCCTTACTCCACGCAGATTTTCACCATGCCGGCCCCGAGTGGTTCCGGTGCCACGGTTGCCGATGTTGCTCCCACCCAGGACGAAACGGTCGATTCCCTTATGGCCCAGATTTCCTCCCAGGCATCACCGCGTCCGCAGATGAATGTTCCCGATCCGGCGTCGGCTCCGTCGCCCGCGCCTTCCTCGTCTCCGCTGGCTTCAGTCCCTGATCCGTCGCTGCCGTCGATGAAGCAGGCAAACGTTGCGTCTCGCACGTCGCTGTTCGACCTTCCCGACCCCTCCGCACAGGTCAACGACCCCTTTGCTACCGCCCAGGGTCCCGAACCCACATCGGCACCCGTTGCGCCTCCTATGCCCGTTGCGTCGGGCGCACAGCCGATCGAGACCATTTCGGCTCCCGCCCCTGCGGCACCCAAGTCTCGCAAGCGCGGCCTGGGCGGCCTGTTCGGTCGTAAAAAGAAAAACGAACAGGACAGCATGAGTGACTGGCTGGGCGTCGAAGACGATTACGATGCCAAGAAGTCCGGTCGCGGCATCGGTTCGTGGGATAATTTCGAGGACGACAACGATGGCTGGAAGGGCGGCGCTACGTCTTCCGACGGCGCTTCTTCCGAAGATATGCTCTCGGCTGTCGCCTCTATGGGTGACGATGAGCTGCTCGGTCACGATATCTGGTTTGTGGCAACGGGCGCCTCGGATTGTGATGGCGCCGGCATGAAGGCCTTCTTGGCTTCGCATCGCGATAAGCTCCGCGGCGTATTCTTCATCAATCTTGAATCCGTCGGCGCCGGTAGGCTTTCGGTGGTGACGGTTGAGGGCGAACAGCAGCTGCTCAAGGGCGATCGCCGCATCATGAACCTGGTCAGCAAGGTGTGCAAGTCGTTCCATGTCGATTGTGGCGCGCTCGAGATGCCCTATGCCAAGACCGATGCCTACGCCGCGCTCGAGGCGAGCCGCCGAGCCCTCACCATCGCCGGCGTGGACGGCACGCGCCTGGCTTGTGCTCGTACCGAGGACGACCTGCCCCACAATGTCAACCCGACGAACATTGCCACGGTATCCGAGGTCGTGACCGAGGTTATCCGCCGTTCGTAGACGGAGCTCTAAGGAGTCAACGTGTTTTCGTATATTAAGCGCCATTGGCCTGTCTACGTGATTTTGACCTTGATTGCCATTGCGTTAGGGTTTGGAGCTGCCTACATCGTGGGCGCGAAGGGCTCGACCCCCGCCTCCGCAATCAGCGAAGAGGTGGAGCAAGAACAGAGCACGGGTGCCGATGGGATTCCTGAGTCCGAGCAAGCAATCGTTGATGGTGGGTCTTCGTCTGCAGAGTAGATGCGGCGATTTAAATGATTGAAAGCGGGCGAGCCGGGGGACTGGCTCGCCCGCTTTTTCATCGCGCTAGCGCTTCTTTGGGATTGACCTAAGGCGAGCGAACCATAGGGCTGCGGCACCCGAGGTCAGGAGCGCGGTGATGCAAGCGGCGATGGGAGCTGATCCTGTTGCCGGTAGGTCCTGCGGTAGGGTACAGCGTTGAATGACACTGTCCTCGTCATGTGACTCAAGTTTATCGCCGCCGCCGTTGCGGCAAAGATCGACGCGTGCGCTGTTGGTGAGTGCAGTTTGGGGTGTGTAAGCCGACGTTGCCTGCATGTGCACGACTGCGCCCCGAGCATCTGTGCCAAGGATTGCTTTGGCATCGTCAAGGTCGTCGTGCTCATCTTTGAGATCATCGCGGGTCCAAGAATCCGTATCGCTTCGAGTCGTAAAGTCGGCGGCTACCGCACCGTATTCAATGCGAATGCCCGTCACGACGGTATTGGATGCAAGGTCGAGTTCTTTCGCCTCGAGTGTGGCGGATTCCGTGGTCGAGACATCCGCCTTCCAGAGGTGCCAGCCGTCGTAATCGACGAGGCGGCAATCTTCACCCAGACTCTCTTTTACTTCGTCGGACTCAAGCCAAGGATTTTCGTGCCCATCGTCAAGCGTCGCGTTTGCCGGCTCATCGACGTCTGTCGAGTCCAACGGCGTCGTGCGATACCACACGTTGCACAGACCGTTGAGGTCGCCGATGGCGACGGGGGTTTCGATTGAGACGAATCTCGCCGTATCGTCCTCGGCACACTCAAGATCATCGGTAATTGTGAACTCATCAACCCAGGTAGCTGAATCGTTTCGAGCGTCGATGGTATAGGAGAAAAGACCGTCCGTATTGGTTTGCGTTGCGGCGCGATTTTTACCATCGCCGTTGGCCAGCAGACCCTTCCCGATAGGTTGGACAAGCTCCTGACGCTTGTCGACCTGTCCTTTGATCTCGATGGGCGCATCCTTCATCGCGACGGATTGGACTTCTCCCGTATCCTTTATTTCAAACGTTATCTCCTCGGCAAGGTCATAGGTCCGCGGAGACATCATTTCGCGCAACGAGTAGGTGCCGGGTGCAAGATGTTCGACGCGGTGCGGCTTGTCGGATGAGGTCCAGGAGTCTATTTCGGTTTTATCGGGACCATATAAGGTGAGTTGTGCGCCTTTCACTTCCTGCTCTCCGCTTGCATCGACCTTGGAGATATCAACCTTGGTGTAATTGTCGGATACGTTAAGCCGTGCTTCTACAACGGGTGTTTTCTGGTCGGCATAAGCGAGGTCTACGATATGGGGCGTCCGGTCGAGTAAGAAGCCTGCCGGCGCTTGAGTCTCGACAACCTCGTAGCGTGCGGTGCCAGATCCCAGCGGGAGGTCGTCCGCGCGTGCTTCTCCAGTTTCATCCGTTGTGACGGTAGCGACAGTCTCACCGTCGAGCGCGGCAATGCTACCGTCGGGGCGCACGATATCACCCGAGGCACGGATCTCAAAGATGGCGCCCGCGAGGCTGCTGCCGTCTACGACATCGGTTTTAACGATCCTGATGTTTCCGGTCGCGGCGTGGTCATAATACGAGGCGATTGCAACGGGCGTTAGGTTCATGTCGGCGGGTATGTTTACCTCGATCTCTCCGCCGACAAGATAGGGCTCTTTGGCCGAGGTTTCGCGTACATAATAGGTGCCCGGCACGAGCGATTCGGGCAGTGTGACGGTCCCGGTCGCGTCAGTCGTAAAGGTGTCCATTACGTTATGTGCTGGATGCCAGCAAGTTTGTGAGACAGGTTTGTGATTGCTGTCGAGGAGTTGGAAGGTGAATCCGGCTAGGGGAACAGAAGCGCCTGTTTGGGCATCGCGTTTTACAATCTGGAGATGCGTCGACAGAGCGTGGTTGTCCACGATATATTGAAGCTCGGCGCCGTCGGAAATCTGATTGGCCTCGACGGTCCATTCCCCTGCACGTTTAAAACCCTCTGGGACGGTTTCCGGAACCTCACGAACGGTGTAGCCGGCGCGGTCGTATGGGATGGCTCCGTGGACACCGGCGGGTCGCTTGCCTGCGCCAAACCATGCTTCGGGCTGATCTTTGGTGGAGGCAAAGCCATAGATGTTTGTGGTCAGTGTGCCAACAACCTGCTGAGAGCTGTTACTGACAACCTCAAAGACAACATCTCCTGCCGGCTGCTCCAGGCCGGATTGATCGCTATTGCCGTAGTCCTTGAATTTTGAAATCTCAAGGTCAAACGCAATGGGGATATCGGAAACGCGAGATTCAATCTCGACCACGCCTGAATCGCCGAGTTGGTCGGCTCCAACGGTGTAAGACCAACTGTCACCGGAGGGCAAATAGCCCTCGGGCGCCTTCGATTCATAGATGGTAAAGGTTCCCAGGGGGACATCGGTGAGGGTAGCTCGACCGCTTTCATCGGTCCTGAGAGTTTGTGTCCATCCAGGGGTTGATTGCGATACGCACACGAATTCTGCTCCTGCGAGCGAAGCCCCAACTTGGGGGCCTGCATTCGTTGCGGCATCGAGTTTTACGATACACAGGTTGATGGTGCCGGGCTGTTCTTCAATGGCGACCTGTCCACCGTCATTCCCCGTGGTAAAGGCGATGCGATCACGACGGGGGACATAGCCGGCCGGCGCCTTCGTTTCAACTAGGTAGTATGCCGTATTGGGCAGAAGTGCTGCCTGCGCTCGACCGTTGCTGTCCATCTGTATGGTGCCGACACGCGCGCCGCTGGCGCTCTCAAAAACATCGAATGTTGCCCCGTCAAACTGATAAGTATTGTTTCCGCTGGTAATGGCAGCGTTTGCAGACTGCTTTTGGAAGGAAACAGAGACCGCCGGCAGCACATAGAGCATGTCTTGACGTTTGCTGCCGCCCGATACGGCTCCTAGATAGCGCCGCGCGCGGTGCGGAGCGGCTTTGATGCTTCCTGATTTTGCGCTGTCGTGGAGCCATCGCGCAGCCGCCACGACTTCATTGTCGGCGGTAAAGTGTCCACTCTTGGTTTTGCCCTGAGCGGTCGTGTAGGAGTAGGTGCCGTCGACATGGGTAGTGCCGTTGAGCATCCATACGGCAAGCTGGGTGGCGGCGCGGGCGCGATCTGGTGAAAGATGGTAACCGCCAAACGACGTGGCGGTAGGATATCCGTGACAAACGATTGCCGCGAACTCGTCGTCGAGCCACACCCAGCCTTGATCAAAGTTGAGCCATGGGCCGCCCGGCTTGGTGGGGCCGGGGCGCTCCTGGTTCATGCAGTAGGCAATCGAGGCGTCTTGAGCTTCATACTTGCCGATGAAGAAGGGCCCACAATCATCGCTAATAGTGCGGAAGCCGAGCTGGTCGTAGCCATCGACGGCAAATGCGGCTCCCGGTGCCAGGCAGCCGAAAAGCAGGAAGAGGAGCAGGAGCAGCGGACCTGTTGTGATTGCGCTGTGGACAGAGTGCGTGGGTGCGTTGGACATGGCTGCTCCTTATCCCTCGTGCGCCGCACGGGGAGGCTGCGACGCGTAGGATGAGGCTACCCCCGAGGTTCATGCGGGTAAGTACCGGAGCCTGACCAAAAGCTTGCCCAATTCCTGACAAATTGAGCTCAAATACAACAATCAAGCAAAAGCGCAGGTAGAAGATAGGGAGAACAGGAGGTCAAAGGTCCTCATCTCCACAATTGACGCGATTTTCAAACGAATCTCCACAGTTAAAACAAGCATCACCACCCTTGTATCGAACAAGACAACCGCGTTATACTAGCCAACACACAAGCGGGCATCGCCAAGTGGTAAGGCATCAGCTTCCCAAGCTGACACTCGCGGGTTCGAGTCCCGTTGCCCGCTCCAGTTAAGAGCACAAGCACGGCACCATCACGGTGCCGTGCTTTTTTCAATAAAGTGCTGGGACTCGAACCCGACAGGGTGCGAGCGTTAATCAAATGTCCAAGTGTGAATTCTCACACTATGCCGTTAACCAACTTACTACGATACGCGTTGCATTTTGTTTGTGTTGAGGCTATAGGCTTAACGGCGGTTAAAAGGTCGCCTCACTAGGTGTTGGAGACAACCTTCTCGATGGCGATATCGACCTGCTCCTGTGCCAGCTTGGTAGCCTCGTTCTCAAGTTGGTCAGCCTTGGCCGAGGTGCTCACGCTCCTGTCCATAAGGTCGGCGATGGCAGATTCGACGTCCGCGCCAAGACGGGGAACGCGAATTTTTTTGATATCGATAGGGCTAAGTTGAGGCACCGAGGTTCCGTATGCGCAACGAACGACCGACGGCCTGCCAACGGTGGGACTGTTCAGAAAAGCAAGCAGGTAGCCAGTTCGAATCTTTGTAACGTCGGGATAGATTCTCAGCAGATGGTTGCTGCCAAACATTCCCTCATGATTCTCCGTGAGCAAAAGAGCTCGTCCTAGGATGCCGTACTTTTGACCAGAACATGCCATGACGAGAGTTCCCGGCTTTAGGATGTAACGCTCCCAGTTTTTAATGAGCTTGGCGTAAACAAATTTTGTCGGTTGAGTGTTAACGTCAAAGACCTCGGACACACCCACAAAGGGAACGTTGGAATCGCCATAAAACCGCTTGAAGCGAGGAAGCTCTTCGACGTCCTCTACAAGTTCAGCAAGTGGCGCATACTCCATTACGTCAACCAATGAGTCTACGGCGCTTATAGAGCCGGCATAACTGTCAGCATCAAGGCGCGACCTGTTGTCAATAACTTTGGATAAACTCACCACGCATGTTCCTGCAGGACTTTCTGCCTCACAAGCAATACCGACCTCCTTCTCCAACAGCTTAAACGCCCCGTCCCGCAGCTTCCAGGCCTCGCCGCGCAGGCGCACAGCCTCGGCAGCTTTGTCGCCGATGGCTTTGCGCGTGGCCGCATCGGGCATGATGACCGGAAACTCGTTGGCGTGGGCCACCTCGATGTGCTTGATCATGTGACCGTACTGAGACGCTCGTGCGATCTGCTTGAAGAAGTCCGTCTTCATATACGCGTAGAGCCAGCCGTACTCGTCTTGGTCCTTCGGCTCGATGCGCAACAGGTCGTCCGTGATGACCTTGTTCAGGTGATGCGGGTACACGGCGGTAACGTTGCCCACCACGCCCGAGCGCGAAAGCAGCAGCCAATCCTGATTGACGAATCTAGAATCAGCCTGGGGCACGAAAGGCGCGGCGAGCCACTTCCTCACTCGGGGAAAGTCCTCGAACACCTGGCCGGCGGTAAAGAAGGGTAGCCCTTTGCCTTCCGGCACGGTATACCCCGTCAGTCTGCTCGGCTGCCAAATGTCGGTAAGGTCACCGAGCCTCTTGTGGTTGTCGCACTGGTTGGCAAGGCGTACGAAGCCGTACCCGTCGCGCAGGTAGGTTGACGCCTCGAGCCTCACGTCGCCGCCCAGCACGGTGGAAAGTCGGACGCTCTTCACCAAAGGCGCGATCGTCATTGGTCTCGCCTCCATTCAAAGAAGGCGCCGGCGATCGCCATCGTCTCGTCGTCCACCACGCGCTCCTTCGAGGTGTGGCTGCTCTCCTCTTCGGAGCCCACGTTGCCCGTCACCGCGGTGGTCTGCTCCTGCACAATGGGGTAGCCGTCATCGTCGCGTACATAGGTGGTCTGACCACGCTTGTCGTGCCCTACGTGGTCACAGATGGCCATAAATATCTTGTAATCCTGGAAGGTACCGTCCTTGCAGTATGCCTCTTCCTCACTGTCCCAGCGTCTCAGCACAAGGACGGATGTCTGCACGCCCACGTTGGGTTGGAACGCATCCGGGTGCATGTCTACCGAACCCAGGATCTGCGCATGGCGCAAAATCCACTGGCGCACGTAGCCCAGACCCGGGTTGCCCAGGATGCCGTTGGGAATGACGAGCGCCGCCACACCCACGCCGGGCTCAAGCAGGCGGATACACCGCTCGATGAAGAGGATCTCGGGCGGCTGAGATGAGAAGAGCTTGGGTTCCATGCTCCACTCGGCATCTTCCTCGGACCACGACCAGGTGTGTCCAAGGTCGAAGGATTCCAGAATCGCCGGGTCTTCGATAGGAATCTTGGAGCCAAAAGGTGGGTTGGTCATAATCGCCGTAACGCCGTGCCCCGGCTGCAGCGCCTTATTTGCCGCAACGTCGGCGGCGTCCAGGCGCAGCGCCTTTTGCAGTTTGGGTTCAAAGCCCGAGAACGGCTCGAGCGAGTTGGCGTGGAACAGCTGTCCGGTGCCGTCGTTGTTCATAACCATATTCATCTTGGAGGCACGCACTAGGATGGGATCAAAGTCGATGCCCACGATATGCTTGGACAGGAACTCGCGCTTGCGCGCGATCAGAGCCTCTTGCTTGGCTGCTTTGCTGCGCCCGCTCACCTCGACGGAGTCTCTGATCTTCTCAAGCACGTAATTCATGGCCGTGACCAAAAAGCCGCAGGTGCCCATGGCGGGGTCGAGGATGACGTCGTTTTCGGACGGGTCGACCATCCGCACCATCATGTGGCACATGTTGCGCGGCGTGAAGAACTGGCCCTTGTCACCACGCAGGTTGGAGCCCACGATTGTCTCGTACGCGTGGCCCTTAACGTCCACGTCGCTCTCGAGCAGGGAATACATTTGCAGCTGCGCCACGATGTAGGCGAGCACATCGTCGGTTAATGCGATGCGCTCGTCGGCCTTGAAGATGGTCTCGTACGACTGCTTGACGTTTCCAAAGAGTGCCTCGATGCGCTTGCGGCACTTCTTCTTACCCGCGGCGCCCTGGCGCTCGGTTGGCGTGATGTAGAACGTTGGCGTCTCGGAGTCGCGCTCATCCTGGATTTTGCAGAAGATGATCTTGAGCAGTTCAAGGAATGCCTCGGCCTTTTGGATGCCTTGGTTTCCGGCGATGTAGTTGTGACAGCGGCGGAACGAGTACAGCAGCGAGTCACTGGCGGCGGGGCGCAACTGGTCGAAGCGCGGCGCGTCGTCGGGTACCTCGCCACCAGCATGTGGCAGATCGGGCACGGCCTCGGGGCCGCGCTTGCCGGCATCGTCCACCACGTAACGGAAGGTAAGCAACTCGTCGCCGTTGGTCCACATGCCATAGGTCGAGTTCATGCAGGCAGACGCATAGGAGTGCATTTGATCTACGCCGTCTTTTTTGCCTTTGGCCTTGGTCTTGGGGTCTTTGCACTCGACGATGATGTGGATGTTTTCCTGGGTGTGCGCTTTTCCCGGCTCCCAGATGGCGACGTCGACCGCTTTTCGGTTGCTGCCGAACTTGATCGACTCCTCGACCCCGATCTGCTCCTTCTTGTAACCGTACTCACGCACGAGGGACTTTAGGATTTCCTGGCGCACTCGCTCCTCGGGGGTGTCCCTGCGCTGCGTCACGCCGTCGATGAAGTCCAGTATAGTCTCCGGCTGGATGACCGAAGTCTTGCTCACTTGCGACATTACGATTCCGTCCTTCCAACCTTGGTGTTGGTATCAACGCGTGCGGGGCCGCCCGATGCGACGCCCATCTCGCGGCTAATCAAATCTTTAAGAAATCCCTGCTTGTTTTCCTGTGCGGAGAGGAATGACCAAATCTCCTCTTCGGCGGGATAGAACCGCAGACAGAACTGCTGGGTCTTGTCGTGCTTGTACTTACGATCGGCTCGCTTCTGAGCTTCTGACGGCATGGCACCTCCCAAGGACATAGCTTAGCCATAATAGGAATTAGTATAGGTCTACACCTATATGTAGACAAGCAAAATATCACGAATCAGCAGGTAAAGGATGATTTTTAATTAAAGAAATAGAAGCCAACAAATGTAAAAACGGCCTCTAAGACATTGGACGTTTTTACGGTTGAGGAAGGTGGAGCTTGAGAAATGATCCGCCATGAGCGCTCCCTGCCGCTCGTGCATGGAGTGGCAGGGAACTATTTTTGTTGTATGAGACTGCCGTCTCGCAAGGTTGCAATGCCCGATTGGATGTCGACTTCAGTTGGATCAACCATATGCGCTGTTGCCTGACGCTGCGCGATGCCAGGCGACGGAGGATGCGTCCTATCACGACTGGTAGTCAGGCACATTCTGGGCTAGTTGCGAACTTGGCTTGGAATGTGCCTGTTTGGCAGAATCGAAATCGCGAGCCATATCACTCGACTATGTGCCACTCAGCTGCCGAAGTGCTTCCAGCGTTGGTGATGCGGCCAGCTTTCCGTAGGCTTTGGAGCAGATAGCTTACATGGTCGCCTTTTTGCTTTGCCGTAAGGTCTGCCGGCAAGGCATGATCCAGCCCTGCGATAATCTCCGCTCTTGAACATGGGCGCACGCGCAGGAGCTCCAAGATCAACTCCTTGAAGACGCTATTGTCTACACCCTTGTTTCGCACATACTCGCTGTGGGCACCGGTGGCTGCTGCCACCTCGGCTGAGACCGTCAGTTTGGGGTAACGGCCCCTAACGAGGCCTTGTTCGTGAAGCAGACGTGACTGTTCCTTTGTGACGGGTAGTCCCTTCTGAACGAGGTCCAACAGCAGCACTGTCACCAAATCAAGATTTCGATTGCTTGCGAGAAGTCGAGAATAGTCCTCGTTGAGAACCGTACCGTACAGCGTTACGGCAACGCGCCCAATCTCAGATAGATCGTAGGTGGGCATTGGTAATAGGCGGTTGCGCTGAATGTCGAAGACGTTGCGAATGCCTATGGCGTTGCGGTCCATCATGCCTGTTTTGTTCATAGCGCTTGAAAGCAGGGGGTTACGGTAGTAGGGCGGCTTGTAGCCGCTCGCGAGCGCGTTCTCTATCGTCTCGGGGATAAAGGCACCCTCGTTCTTGAATATAAGCTTGTCCTCATACTCAAGGACATTGATCTTTCCTGACATCCTGAAATCTTGATGCGCAATAGCGTTGTGGAGAAGTTCTCGAATGACTTCGGGACTGTAGCGATGCGCTTCGGTGGGAAATAGCGTCTCTTCGCGGTCGAAGAAGCGATACTTTTCGTTTCTTATCTTTCCCAGGATACGATCGACCTGCAGAATGAAGGGCGGCTCAAAGTGTTCATAGGCCATAGTGGAGCCGTCGCTCGCGTAGAGCGTCCAAGTGATGCGCGGCTCAATGCCACCCAGAAAGACACTCGATTCCGGTTTGCCCAGAAGAACGAGCGCCGCATTGCTCACGTGGCCGTGGATCACAAGCGCCATCTTGCTAAGGATAGATTCTTCGTCGAGGCTACGAACGGCAGGCTGGCTTTCTCCGAACTTTTCGACGAATTTGGAGCATGCAAAGCTAACTGCATCTGGATCAAGGTCACCGAAGTTTGCCTCGTAGGCAATCTGGCGCGACCAGTCGGGCCGGCTCTGCCCGTAAATGGCGTCGAGTTTGAACTTGGGCATCTCTACGAGGGACTCATTCTCTCGTGACCAAGGGATTCCGTGCCAAGTCGTTGGCGTTGCGAAGCTGCCAGCCGGTATCTGGAAAGCAATGACTCTTTTGTCATCAACCTCAAACTCGTAAATCTCTTCGAAAGTCATGCCATTGTTGGTGTATTGGGCGATTTCGTGCTTTAGGCGTCGCAGGCCGACACTTGGCGATTGGGGTTCTTTACGGTAGGCGGTTCCCTTTATCTTGCGGTCGTTTGAAATGCCAAAGAAAAGCCATCCGCACTCTGCCTTGCGTAAATTGGCCTCGTTGCTGAGGGCGGAGAAATACCTGCCAATGTCCTCGAAGTCATAGTTCTGCTTTGCTGCCTTGTATTCGACGACCTCGGTCTCGACGTCTGCAATGATGCGCAGAAGTAGGGAGGGCATTTCGCTCGTTTTCCGTATCATGACACTCCATATAATGTAATTTTATCCGCAACTAATGTAATTATATCTCCTGTTACATTAGCCGCCCGTGCATAAGGCTGTAGGCCGACTGTAAGGTCATATATTTCAGTGCATATAATGTCTGTACTTTTAACTTACCTCGCAGATTAGCTGCCAGGGGAAACGGAAAATAATGTGTCTTCTTCTAATGTAATTTCGCATGTAGCTTCGCGGATAACGCGTGAAATTACATTAGTACACGGAACTATTGCCGCCTGCTGCGGTGACGCTGCTGTTCATCTTCGTTGCCCGCTCCAATTCCAAAATGTTAGGTTCATGCCTGCTGCCCATACTTGCACCTGCGCACGGTACAATGGTTGGGTTACGACCAACGTGCCAATAACCAAAAAGGAGCCGCTATGATCGATCGCTATACCCGCCCGGAGATGGGACACATCTTCTCCCTCGAGAACAAGTACGCCATTTGGCAGGAGATCGAGGTTCTGGCCTGCGAGGCCCAGGCGGAGCTCGGTAAGATCGGTATTTCCAAAGACGAGGCCCAGTGGATCCGCGATCATGCCAACTTTGAGAAGGCGAAGGTCGATGAGATCGAGGAAGTCACGCGCCACGACGTCATTGCCTTCCTGACCAACATGAAGGAATACATCGATGCCGATGTTCCCGAGGGCGACCCCAAGCCCAGCCGCTGGGTTCACTATGGCATGACCAGCTCCGATCTGGGCGACACGGCTCTGTGCTACCAGCTCACCCAGGCCTGCGACTTGATCATCGAGGACGTCAAGAAGCTCGGCGAGATTTGCAAGCGTCGCGCCTTTGAGGAGCGCAATACGCTCTGTGCCGGCCGCACTCATGGTATCCACGCCGAGCCGATGACCTTCGGCATGAAGTTTGGCTCTTGGGCCTGGGAGCTCAAGCGCGATCTGGATCGTCTTGAGGACGCCCGCAAGAATGTTGCCTTCGGCGCCATCTCGGGCGCTGTCGGCACCTACAGCTCCATCGAGCCGTTTGTCGAGGAGTATGTCTGCGAGCACCTGGGCCTGGTTCACGACCCGCTGTCCACGCAGGTTATTAGCCGCGACCATCACGCCTATCTCGCCGGTGTCCTTGCCACCACGGCGGCCACCTGCGAGCGCATCGCTACCGAGGTTCGCAATCTGCAGAAGACCGATACCCTCGAGGCCGAGGAGCCGTTCCGCAAGGGTCAAAAGGGCAGCTCCGCCATGCCGCACAAGCGCAACCCCATCACCATGGAGAAGGTCTGCGGCCTGTCGCGCGTCGTAAAGTCCAACGCCCAGGTCGCCTTCGACAACGTCGCCCTGTGGCACGAGCGTGACATTTCGCACTCCTCTGCCGAGCGCGTCGCCCAGGCCGATAGTTTCATCGCGCTCGACCACATGTTCCAGTGCCTCATCCGCGTTATCGACGGCCTGCAGTTGTATCCCGCTCGCATGATGGCCAACCTCAACAAGACACGCGGCCTCATTTTTTCCTCCAAGGTCCTGCTGGCCCTCGTCGACACGGGCATCACCCGCGAGGACGCGTACGCCATTGTGCAGGAGAACGCCATGGCAACCTGGCACGAGGTACAGGATTGCGTCTCCGGCCCCACCTTTAAGGAGCGTCTCGAGGCTGATCCGCGCTGCACCGTCAGCCAGGAGAAGCTCGACGAGATCTTTGATCCGTGGGACTTCCTCACCCGCATCGACACGGTCTTCGATCGTCTGGAGCAGCTGAGCTTCGAGTAGGGTTGACCCAATTCGACCGCCTGCGGATGCATTTCAACCATTGGCGCCTTGCCCGTCTTGGGCAAGGCGCTTTTTTCGCTGTTGCACTGGCCCCCTGGTAATAAAATGAACCTTATCTGCTGTTTCGATGAAAAGAGCCGTGTGCCCAGACGTATCAAACGAGGCGCCATCGTCTCGTCCGTGCCCATACTCCTTGTTGCCGTTTGTGCGGTCGCCCTGACGTATACCGTTCGAAGCAGCTCTACCTCATCGAGCGAAGCCGATAAAGATCTCCCGGTACTTAAAATCGGCGTTACGGATAACGATCCCTATGTGTATATCGATACCACGGGCGATTACGCCGGTATCGATATCGATATCGCCCGCGAGGCTTGCAAGCGTGCGGGAATCAAGCCGCAATTCATTGACATATCTTGGAATGATCGTGACCGCCTGCTCAAAAACGGCGAGATCGATTGCCTGTGGTGCGACTATTCACCCTGTTATCGCGAAGACGAGTATTACTGGACCGAGCCGTATCTAACCTTGACGGTTTCGGTTGCCACCAAGAAAACGAGTGGTATCAAGTCCTTGGCGTATCTCGATGGCAGCAAGACTGTTGCGGTGATTGCCGGTTCGGTGAGTGAACGCCGATTGCTTGCAGGCGATCTGGAAATCTCGTCGGACGTGCATATCAAATCATATGGCTCCGCCGAACTCTGCAAAGCCGCCCTCGTCAAGGGGTATGTTGACTGTTGGATGGCGGACGTCCAATCGCTCGACCGGCTCGTCGCCCAGTATCCCGGCCTGTATCGTGTGTTCGCCGACAACGTTATGACGGTCGACCTTGGCGTCGCGTTTAAGGACGGCTATGAGGGGGAGTACGTCAAAAACCTCAATACCGTGCTGTTCGAGATGGATCGAGATGGCACGATTGAGCGCATTGTGGGCAAGTACAAGGCAGGGGCGACGACGGACGGGCAAGGAGCGGAATCATGACAAATGATGAGCGCCGCTTGCGCCGAAAGGCATTAGTCGCCGCGGCTATCTGCGTTGTGGTCAGCGCTGTCCTGTTGGGTCTGCTGTATATGGTCGGCACGCATCGCTGTCTCGATAAAACGCTTGGGTTTGGTCAGGAAACCATGGTGTTTTTAAAAAACGCCTGCGAAAAATATGACCGATATGAACAGGGAAGAAAAACCGAAGCGACGCACAATTTGGATGCCGTGCTCGAGTCGTTTTCGACGTTCTTGCCGTCTGATCACGTTGAAGTCAACGATGACCTCGTCGAGGAGTACGTCCATACCGAGCACCTTTCGGGAATGTTGGTCATGGACGCCGACGGCCATATGGCCGCTCATTACGATATTGATGGTCGCGATCCGCTGATGCTGTGGCGAGAGGAGCTGGCCTGTTCGTCGGTCGCATCGATGTATCGAGGATCCAAGGTGTCCTACTCGACGGTCGTTGAGCGTCGCGATGTCGATTTTGCCGTGAGTGTTGTTCCGTACGGTGATGGCGTAGCGCTGGGGTATCGATCGCTTGCGCCCGAGCCCGCCGATGATTATTCGTATACGATCGCCGACGTGCTCGTGAACAACACATTCCATCAGAGCCCAACGGTGCTCGTGATGCGCGATATGCAGATCGTTTCCTCAAACGATTCGAATGTCGATCTAACCCTTGCCCGGCTTCTTGCCGATAGCGGAATTGATTGGAAAGACGAAGGCTTAACACGCATCGAATATCGGGGAAGTACCTGGTATGCCGTGCGTGCGGCGTATGAGGACTATCGCCTGTTTGCGCTTTATCCCAAATCTGAGGTCATGTCGGGCAGGATTTCATTTATCGCTGCCGGCGTGCTGGTGTTCTTGGCGTTTTGGGTTGTAGTGCTGTTGGCGCGCAACATTGCCGATCGTCGCAATTTGGCCGAAAAGGACAAGCAACTCGGCATCATCAATGCTATCAGTTCCATATATGAGTCGACCTTCCTGCTGCATCTCGATACGCTCGAGATCGAGGGAATTAACATGTCGCCATCGGTGGCAAAGATATTTGCCGAGCACGCCGAGGCGTATGACTTTTTGACAACGGTTTGCCGAGACATCGTGAGTCCCGAAAGCCGCGAGGCGGTCATGGAGCTAATAGATATAAGCACGCTTCAGGACCGTATGGAGGGCATGCCGTACTTGGATGCCGAGGTACGAGATTGCCGAGGTACTTGGTATTCGCTGCAGGTTGTTCCACAGCGCCGCGATGAGCAGGGTCGACTGGAATCGGTCGTCGTGGCGACGCATAACATCTCGATGACAAAGCGCGCCGAGGAGCTTTCTTTCCAGGACAAGCTGACGGGACTTCGCAATAGAAATTACCTTGAGTCCCTTGGCGACGACCTGGTGAACGAGTCCCTGCCCGTGAGTGTGATCATGATGGATTGCAATTTCCTCAAGCACACCAATGATCTCTACGGTCACGAAATGGGCGATGAGCTGCTACGGCGTACTGCATCTGTATTGAAGCGGGCGGCGGGCGAGAAATTTGTACCCATGCGCGTTGGTGGAGACGAGTTCTTGCTGATTTGCCCTCACACCGATCGCGAATCCGCATGCAAAGTGGTGCAAGATCTTCGCCTCAGCCTTGCTGCTGCGAGCGATGAGGTGCTGACAGTCAGTGCGTCATTTGGCGTCGCGACGGCAGAGACACCCGGATGTACGCTGACCGAGATGTACCACATCGCCGACCACAACATGTATCAAGAGAAACGAAAAGTCCACGCTCGGGAAGCAGATTGCTAGCATTGCTGTCGCCGGTCTGCGCATCGGGGAATGTTGAATCGGTGCCCGCGATACTTTATCGGTTCGGACGGGGATAATAGACGTCTGAAATTGCTTTACGAGAGGGGAACGCAATGATTAGTTTTGATTACAAGCCTCAGGGCGTATGCGCTCGCAATATCCACCTTGACCTGTCCGATGACGGCAACAAGGTGGTGGGCGTCGAGTTTACCGGTGGCTGCAACGGCAATCTCAAGGCAATCTCCAAGTTAGTCGAGGGTGCTCCTGCCGATCGCGTAATCGAGGTTCTCGCCGGTAATACCTGCGGTATGAAAAAGACCTCTTGCGCCGATCAGCTTACGCGCGCTATCGAGGCCGCTCGCGCCGAGATCGCCTAATGGGTATCGCCGACCACATCAAGAATGGAATATCGCGCCGTGGCTTTGTGCTCGGCGGTGCTGCCGCGGGCGCTGCCACGGTGCTTGCCGGTTGCTCGAAAAAAACGGGCACCAGCGACGATGCCGCCGGCGAGCCGCAGGTTATCAAGGACGATTCGAAGATTGTCTCGATCACTGATGAGTACGAAGCTGTTGATATCGATCTTGAGCCCACGGCCTCGTGGACGCTGCCGCTGGGCACGCTGCTGTACTACTGCGATGGCGGCTACGCCGCCGCGATGATGGCGCCTGCTTCTGCCCTGCATGCCAATACGCTTGGTGTGCTCAACCTGGGCGATGGCTCGCTTACTACACTTATCGAGGATCCCGTTGAGGGAACCGGTTATGCGTTTTACGACGTTCGCGCGGGTGATGGCGTGTTCGCGTGGGTCGAGATGAACTTTGCCAATGCGTCTTGGAAACTCTATGCGCAAAACCTTGCAGGTTCCTCCCTTACCGGTAACGCTGTCGAGCTCGACCGCGGTGGCGAAAACTACGATCCGCCGCTCTTCACAGCGTATGGGTCGTCGGTCATCTGGTATAAGATGCCTTCGTCCGGCGGCAGCAAGACGAGTAACGATTCGTACTGCTACCGTCAGTCACCCAGCGAGTCCAAGCCTGAGACTATCTGGAAGTCGACGGGCCGCTTCGCATCCGCCCCGCGTGTGAGCGACGGCATCCTGACTATCTCGCCCCGCGTGCACAATGATGAGGGCGTCTATTACGGTATGACGGCGATCGATCTGACCGATGGCAACAACACCAAACGTGCCCAGCTAGTCCTTCCCTCGTCAGTCTCGCCTTTCGAGGCCGTATATATGGGCGATACCTTCGTGTTTTCTATCGAGGCGACCTATAGTGGCGTGGGCAGCCTGGGCAACATGGGCACGTATATCGGTAATGAGGGAGGGCCATACCTCTTTCTGTCCCGCGAGCCGCTCGCATGTGCTGCCGGCAAGAAGAATAAATATCTCGTTAAGGTACAGGCATCGCATTTTCTCATCGACACCTCTGCCAAGACCTATGGCTCGCTGTTGTCGCCCGACCGCGCTTTGGAATATGGCGATTA
The DNA here is from genome assembly GCA_958371715.1 of uncultured Collinsella sp. Taxonomy (GTDB): domain Bacteria; phylum Actinomycetota; class Coriobacteriia; order Coriobacteriales; family Coriobacteriaceae; genus Collinsella. The sequence goes on along the minus strand of CATXLW010000016.1, from coordinate 7,248 downwards.
TCCAGCTACGGCGGGAAAATCGGACTCATTCCTTACGTACGCCACGGTGCGCAACAGCCAGGGTATACCCGAGACGGTCACCGCACGCCTATTCTCTCTTTAAGCTTAGAGGGGTTAAAAAGGCGCCAACAGGGGAATAAACGCGTTGTAATTGTGAGTACCGCCCGCCGAGCTGCCGCGTCATAGTGGCATCCGGCGGGCTCAGGTGCGTTAAAATGGGCTTGTTCTTAGCTGATTGAGACAGGGGGGCCGTGTTATGGCTTCAGATGCAAAAAAGATTCTGCTGGTCGAGGATGAGAAGGCAATCCGTGACGCCGTCGCTGCCTATCTCGAGCGCGAAGGCTACTGGGTTGTGGGTGTCGGCGACGGCCAGTCCGCGATCGAGGAGTTCGAGAAGCATCAGTTTGACCTGGTCGTGCTCGACCTTATGCTCCCCAAGATCCCCGGCGAGCGCGTTTGCCGCACCATTCGCGATACCTCGGATGTCCCCATCATCATGCTGACTGCCAAGGGCGAGATCGAGGATCGTATTATCGGTCTTGAACTCGGCGCCGACGACTATCTGATTAAGCCGTTCTCGCCGCGCGAGCTTGTCGCGCGCGTACGCGCCTTGTTCCGCCGTGCCCATCAGGCCGACGAGCCAGCCGTCGAGGTACTCGACTTCGGCGATCTGGTCATCGATATCTCGGGCCACAAGATTTTGGTCGAGGGCAAGGAAGTCGACCTGACGGCTTCCGAGTTTAAGCTGCTCACCACGCTTGCCCGTCACCCCGGTCGCGTCTACAACCGCATGGAGCTGGTCGAGAAGGTGCTCGGCTACGACTTTGAGGGCTATGAGCGCACCATCGATAGCCACGTGAAGAACCTTCGCGCCAAGCTGGGCGATGATCCCAAGAAGCCCAAGTGGCTCTACACCGTCCACGGTGTCGGCTATCGCTTCGAGGCTCCGGCCAAGACCGATAAGTCGGACGAGAAATAGGGAAATCATATATGACACCTGCGCGCTTTGAAATCGGACAAAAGCACAAGCAGGAGAGCGAGGCGGGTTCCAAGGCTAGTTGGAACACGCCTCGTTCCGATTCACGGCCAACGATGAGCTATCCCTCGCGCATGGCACTTGCTTTTGCTCTGACATCGCTCATGACGGTATTGGTGCTGGTGGGCGTGGTCTCTGTTGTGTGGGGCACGGTCTTTTCGGATTACACGCGCTCCAATATCGTCGAGATCGCCAATTCTGCTGCCGAAAAGCTTGCGACGTCGTATGAGGAAAACGGCAACTGGACTGCGGGCGAGCTGCGCACGGTCGCGACATCGAGTTTGGTATCCGACGACCTGAGTATGCAGGTCGTCAACAAGAAGGGCGTTGTCGTCTATGACGACTCATGGCCTTCGGCAAGCGCGACCGCCGATGTGCGCGAGAGCGAATCGGCGTCGAGCAGCTCGAGCGGTAAAAAAGCATCGCATAGCCCGGTCTCGTCTGCTCCAACCGACTCCGATAGCGTTGCCAACGTCGAAATCATAACGTCTTCGGGCGAGCATGTCGGACAGGTAAAGCTATGGGCCATCGGCTCCGATGCCTTGCTCACCAAGGCGGATTCTGCATTTAGGGAGAAGACCTTTAACGCCATGGCCCTCGCCGCGGTTGTTGCAATCTGCATTTCGGTCGTTATCGGATCGCTCGTGTCGCGCATGCTCACCAAGCCGATTCATCGTATTACGAGCACGGCCAAGCAAATTCGCGATGGCGATCTGTCCGCTCGTACTGGTTTGCGCGGTGATGACGAGATTGATCAGCTGGGTGAGACCTTCGATGAGATGGCCACTTCGCTCGAGAAGGATATGAAACACGAGAAGCGCCTGACCTCAGACGTGGCTCACGAACTTCGTACTCCGCTTATGGCCATGCTCGCGACAGTCGAAGCCATGCAGGATGGGGTGTATCCCACCGACGACGAGCATCTGGAAACCGTTGCATCCGAGACACGTCGCCTGGCCCGTCTGGTGCAGCAGATGCTCGATCTATCGCGCATGGAAAACAGCACAGCGCCGCTCAACCTTGAGCCGGTGGACATGGTTCCCTTCGTGCGTTCCATCGTCAACGCTCAGGAGCGCCTGTTTGTTGACCGCGATCTGCGCTTGCGCTTTGCAGATGAAACCCAGGGTCACGACGATGTCGTCGAGGCCGATCCCGACATGATCACGCAGTGCGTCATCAATCTCATGAGCAACGCCATGCGCTACACCCCCGAGGGCGGTTGGGTCGTGGTGTCGGTGCTCAGTGACCGCAAGCATGTCAGTATTGCCGTTTCGGATACCGGCATCGGTATTGCCAAGGACGATCTGTCGCGCATCTTTGGTCGTTTTTGGCGTGCCGACGCCAGTCGCGCCCGCGAGGCGGGTGGCCTGGGCGTGGGCCTCGCCGTGACTAAACAAATCGTCGAGCGCCATCATGGCTACATTTCCGTGGAGTCGGAGCTTGGAAAGGGTACGACTTTTACAATTCATCTGCCTCGCGAGCACACGGCGGACGCGGCATCTACTACAATGGAGCACTAGCTTTTCGCTATTCGGTGAAGGAGGGGTTTCGTCCCTGCCGCTCCGAGTTTGCGAAAACGTGCGGGAAAGAACCCGCATTACTGTCGTATTTTGGTAAGGAGTGACTCACGTGACAACGATGGAGCGTCGTCCGGATTCCCGTGGCAAGGTTCGTGATATCTACGATGCCGGTGAAAACCTGCTGATGGTCGCCACCGACCGCATTTCTGCGTTCGACTTCATTCTTCCCGACGAGATTCCGTTTAAGGGAGAGGTGCTCAACCGCATCTCGGCATTCTGGTTCGATAAGTTTGCCGACATCGTTCCCAACCACCTCGTTTCCATCGACCCGGCGGATTTCCCTGAGGAGTTTGCTGAGTATCGTGACTACCTCGCCGGCCGCGCCATGCTGGTTAAGAAGGCCCAGACGATTCCTATCGAGTGCATCGTCCGCGGCTATCTGACCGGTTCGGGCAAGAAGACCTACGACGAGAACGGCACCGTCTGCGGCATCCAGCTGCCTGAGGGCCTGACCGAGGCTTCCAAGCTTCCTGAGCCGCTGTTCACGCCGTCCACGAAGGCCGAGATCGGTGACCACGACGAGAACATCTCGTTCGAGCGTTGCTGCGAGATCGTGGGCGAGGACATCGCCACGCAGATTCGCGACCTTTCCCTCAAGATCTACAAGGCCGCTGCCGAGTACGCCGCGACCCGTGGCATCATCATTGCCGACACCAAGTTCGAGTTTGGTGTCATCGATGGCAAGGTCACGCTGATCGACGAGTGCCTCACGCCCGATTCCAGCCGTTTCTGGCCTGCTGCCAGCTACGAGGAAGGCAAGATCCAGCCCAGCTACGACAAACAATTCGTCCGCAATTGGCTCAAGGCCAACTGGGATATGACGGGGGAGACCCCGCACCTGCCCGCCGAGGTCATCGATGGCACGTCCGAGCGCTATCGCGAGGCCTTCCAGATCATCACGGGCTCCCAGTTCACAAGCATGAAGGAGAACGCATAAGTGAGTACCCGTAGCGCCACGAACAAGCGCACGCAATCCCACGAGGTTACCGGGGTTGCGCGCAAGTCCGCCGCATCTGCTAAGCCTGCCCGTCAGGCAGCGAGCTCTGTCCGCGTCGTGCCGGCTTCGTCTAAGGCACGCCGCAAAGAGCTCGAGAAGGGCGAGAACCTCGAGGGCCTCTCTAAAGAGGAGAAGCGCGCCCGCAAGGCTAAGCAGCGCGCCAAGGAGGACCGCATCTACACGGTGTCGAATATCCTTCTCAAGCAGGATGAGGACTATACCAAGCGCCGCCGTATTTGGTGGGCTGTGCTCGCTATCGGCATGGTGCTCGTCGTGGCAATCGGGGCTTCGCTCTACTTCGCTCCCGGCGGCACGGTGTCCAGTCCTGTTCAGATGGTCGGCATCGTTTTGTCCTATGTCATCATCCTGGGTGACTTTATCTACGACTTCGTTCGTATTCGTCCCTTGCGTAACATGTATCGCGCGCAGGCCGAGGGCATGTCCGAGAACAAGCTCAACGCTCTTATCGAGCGCGCAGCTGCCGAGGAGGACAAAAAGGACTCCAAGAAGAAGTAGCGTTTGCATTCACACTTATCGCTAAGATATAAGGCGTGTCGTTTTTGCGGCGCGCCTTATTATTGTCCTATAGATAGATGGAGTGGCACATGATTCGAGCTGCCCTGACGGTCGAAGAAGCTCTGGAGGGCATGAAGGCCCTGGAGCCCAAGATTAAAAACTATGCGCGCCTGGTTGTCCGCAAAGGCGTAAACGTCAAGCCCGGCCAGGAGGTTGTCGTTCAGTCTCCGGTCGAGTGCGCGCCTTTTGCCCGCGTGGTGGTCGCGGAGGCTTATGCCGCCGGCGCTGGCCACGTGACGGTCATTTGGGCCGATGATGCCGTGACGAGGCTCACGTACGAGCATGTCGATAAAAGCTATTTTGAGCAGACGCCCGAGTGGAAGCGCCTGCAGTTGGATTCCCTGGCCCAGGATGGCGCCTGCTTTATCTTTATTGAGGGTGCGGATCCTGCAGCCCTCAAGGGCATCGATCCAGCCAAGCCGGCCGCGGCATCCAAGGCGAGGAATACGCAGTGCAAAGTTTTCCGCCGTGGACTGGATTACAACATCAATCCGTGGTGCATCGCCGGCGCTCCGGTCGTGGCTTGGGCGCACGAGGTGTTCCCGGGAGACGCCGATGAGGTTGCAATCTATAAGCTATGGAATGCGATTCTGCACACCGCTCGTGCCGATGGCCAGGACCCGGAGAGCGACTGGGAGCTTCATGACGCGGCGTTCGAAAAGAACCTGCGTTTCCTGAACGACAATCGTTTTGACCGCCTGCATTACACCGCGGAAAATGGAACCGATCTGACGATTGGCATGACGAAGGGTCACGAGTGGGCCGGCGGCAAGGGCAAGACGCCCGATGGACACCCCTTCTTCCCCAACATTCCCACCGAGGAAGTCTTCACCTCGCCTGATCGTATGCGCGCCGACGGTATCGTGTACTCGGCCATGCCGCTCATTCACCACGGTAACAAGGTCGACGATTTTTGGATTAAGTTCGAGGCCGGCCGCGTAGCGGACTACGATGCCCGCGTGGGCAAGGCAACGCTCGCAAGCATCATCGATACTGACGAGGGCGCTGCTCACCTGGGAGAGGTCGCGCTCATCTCCAAGAACACGCCGATCCGCGAAAGTGGCGTACTGTTCTACGATACGCTCTATGACGAGAACGCTAGCTGCCATCTCGCGCTAGGTGTCGGTTTCCCCGAATGCATCGAGGGTGGGTATGACATGTCCAAGGAAGAGCTCCTGGAGCATGGCGTTAACGTCTCGAGCACGCACGTCGATTTTATGATTGGCACGGACGACATCGATATTACGGGCATTACGCCTGATGGACGTGAAGTTGTGATTTTCCAGAACGGCCAATGGAGTTGGGAATAGTCCCAGACCGTGGTACAATGCCACCCGCGGGCCGTTAGCTCAGCTGGCAGAGCAGGGGACTTTTAATCCCAAGGTCCAGGGTTCGAACCCCTGACGGCCCACCATAGAATGGAAAAGCGACTGGCGGATGCCGGCCGCTTTTTTGTTGCCGCGACGCGGGTTCGAACCCGAAAGGGCGCGGAGCTGAGTAAACGCGTGAGCGTTTGCCAGCGCAGCGCGCAAGGCGCGAAGCGCCGCAGCGGCCGCCTGCGGAGCAGGCTGAACCCCTGACGGCCCACCCAAAGTAAGGAATACGAAATGAAAACAAATAGATACGGAATTAGCGGCAGCACATTAAAGATAATAGCAGCCATTTCGATGGTTCTCGATCATGTAAGCAGGATCGTCCTGACCAATGGAATCATGACTCACGCATCGTACAGTCAGATATCAGACGAACAGTGGGCGATTCTAAGCGAGGCTTCGGATGTGCTTCATGTTCTTGGCAGAATTGCATTTCCCTTATTTTGCTTTTTGATGGTTGAGGGATTTTTGCATACTCATGACTTAAAGAAGCACCTGCGAAATATGCTTGTCTTCGCAATCATTGCGGAGCCCATATACGATTTCGTCCAAACCGGGCAACTATTTGACCTTCGGCAACAAAATGTTATGTGTGAGCTCCTGCTTTCCTTGGTCTTTTTGATTGTTCTGGAAAAGATACAAAGTCTTTCAAAACGGAAAAGATACATCGCAGAAACTGCTCTGATTGTTTTGACAGCACTGGCAGCTGAATACACTAAACTAGATGGCGGTGTGTATGGCATTATGCTTGTGGCTGCATTCTATTTATTCCACGACAGCAAGGCCAAGATGTTCTTTGCTGCAGTATGTGCAGTGCTCCTTTCGTCATGCCATATAGTTGGCGGCGGATTTGAGTTTGCTACAGCTAATGTATTTAATCCTGATGTTGCTGCCGCGGTCGTTTCGTTGCTGCTTATCAATCTTTATAATGGTAAGCGAGGGCTGAAGCTCAAATATTTCTTCTACATTTTCTATCCGGCACATCTTGCTCTGCTTTATGGTGTCTCACTTATTGTTTTGAACTGTCTTTAAAAACTCTCAAACAAGTCTCTGAAAACGGAAACAAATTGACTCTAAGACTGCTTGTGAATTTCCGGAAGACCTGAGAGATGCGAGGATAGGCAACGAGGGCTGCAGAGAGATGCTTCTCAGTTCTCTGGCGGATCGCACGTATCTGTATGAGGATCACTTCCACACACTCATTAATAACAGTGATAAACACGGCAGATCCTCAAAACATGAGGCTGTGGAGGTCGAACGATGCTTCGAAAGCATGAATGGCAGCGAGAAAATGAGTTCGGAAGCGCCCTCTGGATGATCCAGCATAGAATAGAAAGCGATCGGCTCCGGCTGGTCGCTTTTTTGTTGCCGCGCCACGGGTTCGAACCCGAACTTCTCTATATATAAGAACGCTTGGCGAACAAAACCCGCCTTTTACCGATGGGAAACAAATAGCTGATGCCTTTGGGGTAAAGTAGCGCTCCAGAGATGACCGATGTCTCAATACTCATAAAACAGCTGGTCATCGCCAATATCAGAAGCAATGCTTCAGTTTTAACCTCAGTGATGCGACTGAGGGACCTATTTATTTGTGAACAAAATATGGAGTGCGCGATTCCCGCCCGCGGCGGCCCTCCGGTCTGGCAATATATCTCCTTGCCGCGCGGCCCGGTCGGACCGGATCAG
>CATXLW010000015.1:0-52475 GCA_958371715.1 uncultured Collinsella sp. | reverse complement strand
CAGAAGGAATGTTGGTACTGAACATTCATCAACTCAAGTAAATAGCCATTTAGCTGAGACCCTACGGCAATTCGGATGCTATATCCCCGCAATACAAAAACGGGGCGACTCGCACCCCTGCGAGCCGCCCCGTGCCCCTGGCTATCGCGTCATAAGACTAACCAGCACCGCTCCCTACTTACCAAAGATCGCAGCGAACAAGCCCTTGCGTTTGGGCTTCTCCTCTCGGTAGGAACCCTCGACGGCGGCTGCAACCTGGCGCGGTTGCTCGCCGTCTCCACGGCGCACGATCTGGTATAGGAACGGCGATTTAACGTATTTGACCTCGATGGGCGTGGCGTGCACGGTGCTTTCGCTCGACAGCATCACGTTGGGATTGAGCGGTGCCACCACATGCGTCTCGCGCTTGTCGCTAAACACCACCGCGGCCGCACGACCCGTCTGGCCGTTTACGGCAATGCGCACCTGCTCGCCATCGCGGCCATCCGTCGCCGGACGATCGACAAAGTAGACCGGTACCATCACTAGGCCGTCCTTGTGCTTGCGGACCTTGCGCGCCCAGGCGCGGATGCTCTTTTTATTGAGCCCCAGCACCGCCTCGGCATCGTTGCCGGCAACGTCGAGCGCCAGCTTATCAATAACCACCTGGTCCTTGGTGGACGCATCGACAGAAACGACGCGGAAGTCGCCTTCCTGCATGGCCGGGTCAAACGGCCCAACCTTGCCAAAGTCCCACGGCTCCAATATGCCCATAAGGCGAACATCCAGATAGTTTGCCCGCGGATACGCCCAGTCGAGCACTTCGTAGTACACCAGGGTCTCCTTGCTCAGACCCTTGCCCGGGAAGGACGCCATCATGCGCAGGTCCGCGAGCGCCATGGGGAAATAGAAAAGCATCATGTCGTTTTGGATCGCGTCTTCTACGTCGTGCCCGGCAAAGGCGTCGGGGTACTGGCGCACCAGCTGCAGTGCGTTGGCACGTGCCTGCTGCGGCGATATCTCACAGGGGACGCCCTGTTCGGGAACATATTCGGCACCCACGCCCATGGTCAGGCGCTTACTAAACGTGCCGGGCTTGAGAAGGTCAGCCATGCCGATTTTGTTGCCGCACGACGGGCATTCAAACACGCGTTGGGTCGACTCGCCCTCAAAGGACGCGCCGCAGAAGGGACAGGGAATGCTCACGTGCGTCGCCTCTTGGAACTCCTGCGCCGTTCCGCGATCTTCCCACAGCAGATGCTCTAGGACCGACTGATTGCGCCAGTGCGAATTGAAGAAATACCAGTCCGGGTCCACCGGGCGCTCGAGCTGCGAGACGTGCGTGAGCTTGAGCAGCCCGTCAACCACCGTCAGCGGCGTATGACGAATGCCCAGGGCGCTCTTGGGCTCCCCGACGTCCGCTTGCCACGGAATAACCGTTTCGCAATAGGCGCACTCAAAGCTGCGCTTTACCTGGTGCGAATACATGGGGCCGCCGCAGTTTTGGCATTTAATGGCAAACATCTCGTCCATGGAAACGTCCTCCTTTGCACAGGGCTGTCGACATTAAGTATGTCGAGCAAATCGGCGCGTGCCCATACCCATGTGGCCCAAAATGGAGCACTCGGTCAGACGGGAAGGCGCAGCGAACTCGAAGGCGCGCGAGCAGTCGTCCCCCTCCGCCTCGCGCCCGTTAGCGCCGGCAGACCATTGCTGCATTTTCTGAGCATCGGTACACGTTGCGTCTGTGCGAACTACACTATTCCCTTAAACATGATTGTGAGGACGATCGTTATGCTATTTGTAAATCGGCTGGTACATACGCTTGTTCCCGGCAGCGAAAGCGAGCCGATCGATACCTCCTGCCGCACCAACGCGGGTTTTGCCGCAAGCCTCATCTGCATCGGCCTCAACATCTCGCTGTGCCTGGCCAAGGGCATAGCTGGTCTGCTCGCAGGCTCCGTCTCGCTTATTGCCGATGCCTTCAACAACCTTTCCGACGCCTCGAGCAACATCGTGAGCCTGCTCGGATTCCGCCTTGCCAGCCGCCCGGCCGACGAGGGGCACCCCTATGGCCACGGCCGCTACGAATACCTGGCGGGGCTGTTTGTCGCCGTTCTCGTTTGCGCCGTCGGCATCAACCTGGCACTCGAGTCCATTACCAAGATCATCAAGCCCTCCCCCACCGCATATTCGGCGCTCTCCATGGCAGCCCTTGTCCTGTCCATACTCGTCAAGTTTTGGATGGCGGCGTTCAACCGCACGCTGGGCAATCGCATCGATTCCGAAACGCTTATCGCCACGGCGCAGGATTCCAAAAACGACGTCATTGCCTCAGCCTCGGTCCTGGCCGCAGCGCTTATTTCGCAGACGACCGGCTTTGACCTCGATGGCTGGGCAGGCCTGGGAGTGGGCATCTTCATCTGCATCAGCGGCATGGGCCTCGTGCGCGACGCCATCAGCCCGTTGCTGGGGCAAGCGCCCGACCCCAAGCTCGTCCAAGCAATCCGCGACAAGATCATGTCGTATCCGCAGGTCCTAGGCACGCACGACCTGATGGTACACGACTACGGCCCCGGCCGCCAATTTGCCAGCGCACACGTGGAAATGCCCGGCGAGGGCGATGCGTTTGAACATCACGAGATCCTGGACACCATCGAACACGACATCAAACGTCAGATGGGCATCGGTATCACGCTGCACTGCGACCCCATTGCCACCACCGGCGACGACCTGCGCGGCTGGGTCAAGCGCGGCATCATGCAGATCGATCCCGCGCTCTCCATTCACGACCTGCACGAGCACGACGGCTTTGTTTCGTTTGACTTGGTGCGTCCCGACGGCTTTGACATATCCGACGAGGAGCTGCTGGAGCTCGTCACGCGCATCGTGCACGAGCGCCGGCCAAATGCCTCGTGCGTCGTCACATTTGACTCGGGCTTCAGCTCACCCGAGCGTCCGGCCGAGCAGCTGTAATCGACAGCAAAACGGGACGCAGGACCGCCGACCAACGCGCCTACGCGCCCGGTCACGCAATCCCGCGTCCCGTTTTTGCTTGCACCGCTAAGGTTCTCGCCGCTCGACCGCTAGTTCCCCTGCGCGCCCGAAATGCCGTTTTGCAAGGCATCCCAGGCGTTCGTTGCCATATCGCCCAGGTTCTGTGCGGTATCACCCAGCTCTTGGGCCTTATCCCCAAGCTCCTGGGCCTTGTTGCTCAGGTCTTCCAGCGTGTTGGAGCTCGAGCTGTCCGTGGTGCCCTGGTCGCCGGACGCATTGCCCGACGAGCTGTCCTTGCGCGTGAGTTGAATCTCAAGGTTGCCGTTGTCGTTATAGTAGGCAGACGTCACGACCCAGTTGGCATCGACAACGGGCGTCGAGCCGTCGTCGGTCAGAATCACGGCATTCGAAAGATCGGCCCCGCGCGACTTGAGGAGCTTCTTGGCGTTAGACCAGTACTGACCCGTGATATCGCTCAGGTCGACGGCGCCGGACTGGGTCGTCTCGGTCTGCTCGGCCGTGGTATCAGTCGCGGCGCCCCGCTTGTTGAGCATGCCCGACACGATGGCAAACACAACCGACAGGGCAAAGAAGATCGCCAGCACGATCAGGATTTTCTTGATCACGCTCGACGAACGCGAAGGCTTCTTCTCCTCGTCCTCGCCATACTGAGGGATGGACTTGGGATACTCACGATACGGCTCGCGCGCATATCGGTCGCGCGACTCGTAGCGCGGTTGTGCCGTGCGCGGCATATATGTCGTCTGCTGAGGCTGCGGAATGGGATTTTGCGACAGGTCATCATAAGGGTCTGCCGCCGCGTTGCCGTAGGGGCTCTGCGACGAGACACCATACGGGTCCTGCGTTGCGTTCCCGTAATTCACAACGCGCGTGGGATCGGCCGACGCCTGGGTCGCATCGGGCGAGGCGTATCGGGCGTCCGGCACGACGCGGGTCTCATCGGCGCCATTGCCCGTCCGCGGGGAGCCGTAGCCACCCATTACGGTCGTCTTATCCTGGTCCATGCAACGATTCCTTTCCGTCGCCCGTAAGCATCAAGTTATCCATGCATTCTACCCGCGCAAAAGCCTATGATGGGCAAAGCCCGCCGGTATCTACAAGACAAGCGCGGCCGACGGTCACAAGCGAATCGAGGATACGTCATGGCAAAAAGCAAGCTCATCAAGGACACGACGCGTACCGAGCGTGAGGAGATCATTAAGCTGGCACTCGCGGGCTGCGGTAACGGCAGCTGCGACAACTATGGAAGCTGCAGCTTGGGAGCCGGCGATCCATATGGCACCTACCAGCCCTACATTGACGGCGAGATGGAAATCGCCGATATCAACATGATGATCGCCGAGCGCAACGCCAAACTCTTCGGCCTCCAGCGCGGCTAAGCTTTTTGATCCGTTTTCCTCCGTCCCCTTGGGATCAAAAAGTCCCCGGCAGCGCTGCGTTTTGCGTCACCGGGGGACTTTGTAATTCGCTTCTTGCGGCTTTACTCTACTCGTTGGGTACGTACGTGGCCCTAGCCCGGTCGGGCGTTACATCCTGACCGCAGGAATAGCTCGAGTCGAAGGCGTGCGCAACCAAGTCGTGGGTATCCCATGCCATGCAGTCAAACTCGCCAGTATCGAGGACGATGATATAGCCCTTGCCATAGTAGTAGAAATGATCCTCGGTGTAGTTATCGTCATCGTCGATGTTGTCTTCGGACACGGAGTCCATATCCGGCTTTGCCGTCCTAATTGCCTGCTTGGCCTCACTCTTGAGCGTGTCAAACGAGAGCCCGTGCTGCGCAAGCGAGTCCTCGAGCGAAACCTGCTCACCTGTCTTGAGGTTGTAGTACGCCGACCTCGTCTTCTGCACCGATCGATACGGAGGCTGATAACTGTTGGTGAACGTACGCACGCAGGCAATATCGCCGTCAATCGAGACGATCTCGGCGGTGTACATCATGGTCACGCGGCTGTCCTCGTCGTCCATCGAGGCCTGCTTACTCGCTTCGAGGGTATCCGCGACCAGCTGAACCATATCTTTGTTGAACTTGGCGACGCCCACGCCCTGGCCCTTTACCTGAGGATAGGTCCATGTAGCCGAAATCTGGCACGTGTCATCGGGGGACGGATTCAGCGGGCCCTCGCCAACCGCGGCCGTAAAGTCGACATCCTGCGTGGCAGAAACGGCTTCGTAGCTCACCTGCGCATCGTCAGAGTCCCTCGACTTCAGCTGCTCCAGCGTCGTGGCGACCGAGGCGATGGTGCTGGCTACGCTCTCCTCGGTGCTGGTAAGCACAGCGCTCAGCTCGGACACTTCATTGGTGCCGGCAATCTTCGAATCGCTTATCGGTGCCGGACCGGCAACGGCGCCAAAAGCCTTACCATCGTAGGCATCAAATTCGCACTCATAGCCATCACGAGATTCGTCCATCCCGACTGGAACCTCTTTGACGTTGATCTTCTCCCCGTCATGCAAATATCGCCTGAACCCATAGGTGCCATCGTAATCGTATACACGGAGCGAAACGCCAACGCACATAACGTCAACCCAGATATCGGGCTCATATACTTTCTCGATTTTGCCGTCGCGGTATGCCCAAACTTCGGCCTTAGCGGCGGTGGCGCCATTAGTGTTGAAGAGCGGCTCATCAGAATACTCAATCAGGAGTTCGTCCTGACCATCCCCGTCAAAGTCAATGAGCTTGGCATAGGCAACGCCCTGGGCTCCATACGTAGATTGAGCAACCTCAACGGCCTCGCCCTCGCCGTACTTCTTTTGGTACTCGAGGATCTTGTCGGTGAACAGCTCGTTTGCCGTCTTGACCGCCGCCTTGGCAGACGCCTTGGCCTCCTTCTTGGACTGCGTGAGTTCAACGTTCTTGGGGGCGTCCGAGCCTTCCTTGGCGTAGTCGACCTTCATGGTGGTCGTGCTCTTCTTTTTGCCCTTGCCCGAGGTGATGGTCATCTGGTATTTCTGGTCGGGCAGCTCGCCAAAGTCCTCCATGGCAAAGCCGTCCTCGCCATCGACCTTGATGGTGTAGCTCTTGCCCTTGCCATTAGCAGGCGCCAGCTCGACGGTATAGCTCTTGAGCTTTTTGCCCTTGCTGTTCTTGGGGAGAATCTTGGTCTCGCATGCGCAGACAACGTAGCCCTTACCGCCCGAAGTCACCTCGGACGACGCGCCAATACGCGGCACGATCACGATAGCGGCGACAATGGCGACAACGGCAACACCGCCGATAACGGCAGCGACGATACGACCCTTGTGCTTGGGTTTCTTGGGCTGAGGCGTCGGAACAAACGGTTGAGCGACCTCGGCAGGCTCGGTCATAGGAGACCCACAATAACGTTCCACGATCACAGGAGACGGGACATCCTGAAGAGCGTGGCGTCCTGCAGGGTCGCCCACCGGCGCATCCCCTACCGGAAACGCCACGGGCTCCGCCTGGTCCTCGGCGCCACCCACGCGCGTTCCGCAGCTCGTGCAAAACGTGGAGCCTTCGGGTATCTGAGCTCCGCACTTAGTGCAATACATCGCATCTCCCGTCTCTCGTCGCAGCCGCAATGCGCCCGCGCAATTCTTCCAACTACACCGTACGAGAGAAATCCCCAACCTTGTTGCGCAACATTGCCGCCGTCCCAAAATGATCCTTCCGTCCCCTTGGGAACAAAAAGCCCCGCCGGGCCTTGGTAGGCGCGGCGGGGCGGGCAAGCGGCTATGAGCAGCAGGCTTAGAACAGACCGGTGATGTTGCCGTCGTTGTCGACGTCGATATTCTCGGCCGCGGGAACCTTGGGCAGCCCCGGCATGGTCAGAACGCTACCGGTCAGCGCGACCACAAAGTGGGCACCGGCGGAAACCTTGAGCTCGCGCACGGTGATGCGGAAGCCCTCAGGAGCGCCCAGTGCCTTGGCGTTGTCGCTAAAGCTGTACTGTGTCTTGGCCACGCACACCGGCAGGTTGCCAAAGCCGTTCTCGCGCAGCTCGGCGAGCTGGCGCTTGGCAGCCGGCGTAAAGTCGACGCCGTCGGCGCGGTAGACCTTGGTAGCAATGGCCTCGAGGGCATCGGCCACATCGGCGCCGTCCTCGTAGGCAAACTTGAGCTCGCTCGGCTGCTCAATCAGGCGCATGACCTCATCGGCCAGGTCGAGCGCGCCCTCGCCGCCCTTGGCCCAGACCTCGGACAGTTTAACGTTGACGCCCAGCTTCTGGCACTCGGACTCGATGAGCTCGAGCTCGGCCTCGGTGTCCGTCGGGAAGCGGTTGATGGCGACCACGCAGGGTAGACCGTAGACGTTCTGGATGTTGTCGACGTGGCGCAGCAGGTTGGGCATGCCGGCCTTGAGGGCCTCGAGGCTCTCGTCGTTGAGGTCGGCCTTGGCAACACCGCCGTTGTACTTAAGCGCGCGGGCAGTGGCGACGACCACGACAGCGCTGGGGCGAACGCCCGTCATGCGGCACTTGATGTCGAGGAACTTCTCGGCACCCAGGTCGGCACCAAAGCCGGCCTCGGTAATCGCGACATCGCCAAAGCGCATGGCCATTCGGGTGGCCATGATGGAGTTGCAGCCGTGGGCAATATTGGCGAAGGGACCGCCGTGGACAAACGCGGGCGTACCCTCGAGTGTCTGCACCAGATTGGGCTTGAGCGCATCCTTGAGCAGTGCGGCCATAGCTCCCTGGGCCTTAAGGTCGCGTGCGCGGACGGGCTCGCCGGCATAGCTGTAGCCGACGACGATCTCGCCCAAGCGCTCCTTAAGATCGTTGATGCTCGTGGACAGGCACAGGATTGCCATGACCTCGGAGGCAACAGTGATGTCGAAGCCATCCTCGCGCGGCACGCCCTGGGCCTTGCCGCCAATACCGTCGATGACATGGCGCAGCTGACGGTCGTTCATGTCGACGACGCGCTTCCAGGTGATGCGCTTAACATCGATACCGAGTTGGTTGCCCTGCTGAATATGGTTGTCGAGCATGGCTGCCAGCAGGTTGTTGGCGGCACCAATAGCATGGAAGTCGCCGGTAAAGTGCAGGTTGATGTCCTCCATGGGGATGACCTGGGCCCAACCGCCACCGGCGGCACCGCCCTTCACACCAAACACGGGACCGAGCGAAGGCTCGCGCAGGGCCACGGCGCTCTTGACGCCGCGGCGACGCAGGCCGTCGGCCAGGCCGATGGTCGTGGTGGTCTTGCCCTCGCCTGCGGGCGTGGGATTGATAGCGGTCACGAGGACGAGCTTGGCCTGGTGATCGGTCGGCTCGTTGAGCAGAGAGTAGTCGACCTTAGCCTTGTCGAAGCCGTACGGAATCAGGTGCTTTACGTCGACACCGGCGTTCTTGGCCACCTCGGTAATGGGCAGCGGTGTGACGGAACGTGCGATTTCGATGTCAGTAGGCATGGACGGTCCTTTCGTTACCGGATGAGAAAAAGACCAATTCAGCATAGCACGGGCGCGCAATAGTAAAGCACCCGCAACCGACAAACGGCGATATGTTTATCCAATGCTCAGCGATAGCCTACAGATGCGCTAAAACAAGCCCATTCCTACAGGGTTGGCTCAATACCCAAATGCTCGAATGTGCGCAGGGTTGCCTGGCGACCCTGCGGTGTACGAATCATCAAGCCGCACTGCAGCAGATAAGGCTCATAGACATCCTCGAGCGTCCCCGGGTCCTCGCCCACCGCGCTGGCAAGCGTCGTCAGGCCCACGGCACGGCCGGAGAACGTCTTGGCGAGTGTCTCCAAAATGCGAATATCCATCCAGTCCAGACCAAGCTCATCGATCTCAAAGAACTCGAGCGCCTGACGGCAGATATCGAGCTCGATGGGGCCGTTGCCGCGCACCTGCGCGTAGTCGCGCACGCGCTTGAGAAGACGGTTAGCAAGACGCGGCGTACCACGCGAACGCGAGCCGATCTCGAGTGCGCTGGAATGGTCGATCGTCACGCCCAGAATGGTCGCCGAGCGTGTCACGATCTGAGCGAGCTCCTCGACCGTGTAGTAATCCAGGCGATACGAGATGCCAAAGCGGTCGCGCAATGGGCCGGTCAACATGCCCGAGCGAGTCGTTGCCGCCACCAGCGTGAACTTGGGGATATCCAGGCGAATCGAGCGCGCAGCCGGACCCTTGCCGATCACGATATCGAGCGCAAAGTCCTCCATCGCGGGATACAGAACTTCCTCGACCGAACGGTTAAGGCGGTGGATCTCGTCGATAAACAGCACGTCACCCGGCTGCAGGTTAGTCAGAATGGCCGCCAGGTCGCCGGTGCGCGCGATGGCCGGACCGCTCGTCGTCTTGATCTGAGCGCCCAGCTCGTTGGCGATAACCGTAGCCAGCGTGGTCTTACCCAGACCCGGAGGGCCCGAGAAGATCACGTGGTCGAGCGTCTCGCCACGGCTCTGCGCGGCCTCAATCAGCACGCGAAGGCTCTGTTTGATGTGCTCCTGACCGCAGTAGTCGTCCAGGCGCTGGGGGCGCAGGGTACGGTCGACATCGAGGTCCTCGGGCGTCAGCTCCGAGCCCACCATGCGCTCACCGTGCGCCATGGATGCCGCCGGCGAGCTGCCGGGCGTCGCCCACAGGTCCTGAGAGTCATCGGCTTCCCACATCACGCATCCATTCCAAGTCGCTTAAGCGCCGCGCCGAGCAGATCCTCGACACGCATATTCTGCCCATCATACCCGCTCAGGGCAACATCGGTCTCCTGCGGGCTAAAGCCCATGGAAAGGAGTGCTGCACGGGCGTCATCGATCGCCGAAGGAGCGGCGGCGGGCACGGGCATCGCAACCTGTCCGGGAATCACGTCGACCGGAACAAAGCCCTTGTCCTTGGCAAAGGTGCTCTTGAGCTCCAGAATCAGACGCTGCGCGGTCTTTTTGCCCACACCGGGAACCTTGGCCATACCCTTGTCGTCCTCGGCCATTACCAGGGAATACAGCTGGCCCACGGTATAGGTGGAGAGCACGGCAAGCGCCAGGCGCGGACCGACACCCGAGACGGACACGAGCCGATCGAACATCGTGCGCTCGTCCTTGGAGGCAAAGCCAAAGAGCGTCATGGCGTCCTCACGCACCTGCATACGGGTATAGAGGCGAACTTCGCCGCCGGGTGTGGGCAACGTGGCGGCAGTGCTGCCCGAAATGCCGAGCTCAAAGCCCACGCCCGATACATCGACAACGGCCGAGCTCATCGTGGCCTCGACAAGCGTTCCATGGAGCTGGGAGATCATCAGTATCCGGTTCCTCTCTGTTGATAGAACTCGCCGCCGGTAAGCGCCCGGGTGCGGCTGAGGTTAACGTGGCAGATGGCGCAAGCCAGGGCATCGGCGGCATGGTCGGGATGCGGGTCGTGATCGAGCTGTGTGAGCGTACGCACCATGTAGGCGACCTGTCGCTTGTCCGCGGCACCGGTGCCCACCACGGCCTGTTTGATCTGCATGGGCGTGTATTCGCCAATTTCGAGCGCGCACTCCGAAAGCGCCACGAGTGCAGCACCGCGGGCATGCGCCGTAGGGATGGCCGAGCGAACGTTGGCGCCAAAGTAAATGCTCTCGATAGCAGCGGTATCGGGTCGATAACGCTCCACGACGCCTTTGAGGTCGCGGGCGATATGCGACAGGCGCACCGCGAGCGGGCTGCCCGCGCTGGTCTCGATACAACCGTAGGCGCGACAGCGAACCTCGCCGCGCCGCTCCTCGATAATCCCCCAACCCGTATGGGCCAAACCGGGGTCGATACCCAAAATGACCAAGCCAACCTCCCCTCGCCACAAGCACGGCGCAAGACAAGGCCCCACGCGCTATTCACGAACGTCTGTTCTAGAATAACACAACGCTAGCCCTATAAGTCAGCCGAGATAGAATTGTAGGTTGAGCATACGCAAGCGGGCACGCAGAGACCTAGTTCTGGCTAAAGAATGGGAACTGTCGGGGATCAACCGGCGGATGCGGCATCGGCGTGCCCTGGGGCCCACCCTGCGGTCCGCCCTGGCCGCCCATCATCTTTTCGATGGCGTCCTGGACCTCGCCCTCAAACTTCTTCATACCCTCGTGCAGGCGGCGCTGGCCGTCCTCGGAGCGCAGCTCCTCCATCTGCTCGGGTGAAATACCCAACAGGTCACCCAGTATGCCCATCATCTCGCCACGCATGTGCTCGCTTGTATCCTCGTCGGCAAAACGGCGCACCTCGGCGCGTGCCAGCGCATCGACCGTCATGCGTTCCTTGCCGCTCAGTCCCAGGTCGGACCACGCGAGCATATACGGCCAGGCACGCTCGGCAAACGAACGGGCCGAGACGATCGGCGCCGTCGGCAGTATGCGGCGAGCGGCCTCTCCCTGGCGCACGAGCATCAGCAGCAGCGAGCAGGCCTCAGGCTTGCCGGCAGCCATCGGAATGTCGTCGAAGGGACGATTGCGGTCGACGTGCGCCTCAAGCGCACCATCGACCTCGCCCGGCTCGAGCCCGCCGAGCAGCTGCGCCGCGCGGTCGAGCATGTCGACCGGGCCGTCGAGCGTCGAGAGCGCCCGCGCCAGCACGCGCTCCATGCAATCTTCCACCGCGTTGAGCGTCACGAGCTCCTGCGGCACCACGGCAGACGTGCGGTTGCGCACGCGCGCCACAAACTCGAGCGTCGACAGGTACACATCACCAAAGGGCGCGTAATCGCCCTGGTAGCCACCGCAAAGCGCCGGTGCCGCCAACGCATACTCGGTCTTGGAAAGCGGGCTCAGAGCCATCGCGCCCAGCTCGAGCGCCGTGTCCTCCAGCATAAGGCCCAGCGTGCGAGAGCGCAGGCGCTCGGCGTCGCCCGCCGACACATCGCGGTCGAGTACGCGCGCCGCATCCGGCGCATCGCGCTCAACCGTGCGAATATGCAGGCGCTCGGCAATCGCGCGAACGGCGGCACAACGGGCGGCCTCGGCCTCTTCCTGCGCCGGCGTAAAGATGCGGTTGCGTCCCAGCACCAGGCCGACCACATTGCGCGGACCCAGGGCGTCGACGGCAAGCGCTGCCAGCAGGGACGACGGCAAGTCACCCTCGAGCGCCACCACGGCACGCGACGTGCCATGGGCACGGGCGTTATCGCGCACAGCGAGCACCAGCGCCTGCCACAGCCATTCCTCGGAGCGAAACTCGGGCAGCTCGTGGTCCTCCAAGGCATCGAGCATCACGCCGCGCTGGATCTCCTGAACCAGCAGGCTCTCTTCAAAACACGGCGCCTGGGCCACCACGCGCCCGCAGTCGTCGAGCACAAACGATCCGCCGGTATACACCGACTCGTCATAGGCACCGACCGGCGCCATGCAGGCAAACCACACGCTGCGCTTGGATGCGATCTTGCGGTAGGCACCGCTGCGAACGGCGACAATGGCGGCCGTCTCGCGGTCGGTCATATCAAACGCGTTGAACTGAAAATAGGCGATGAGGTCGACGCCGGTCGGCAGCATCTCGAGTTCGCGGTCCAAGTCGAAGATCACGGCGATACGCACGCCGTCCACGTCGAACACCGGCGGTGCCCAACGGGCATCACCGTTCCCACCACGCTGCAGAGCAATGCTCGAACGGGCCGGCACCACATGGCCGTCCTTGAGCATCATGTAGTCGAGCAGGGGCTGGCCCTCAAACGAAACCGCCGCGGGCACGATGCAGATCATATCGAGTTCTTGGATACGCTCGGCGACACCGGTCAGGCCTGTCAACATGTCGTGCTCAAAGTCGGCAGTGCCCACCAGGCCCCCGGGCATGGCGCCCATAAAGAGCGGAGCCGGCACGCACAGCACGCGCGCCCCGCGCTCGTGGGCCAGACGAGCCTGGTCCTCGATGCGGCCGCAAATGCCCTCAATATCACCCAGGCGCATATCGATCTGTGCAAGTGCGAGCTTCATGGCTCAGCCCTTTCCGTCGTAAACCATCGTTGTCGTAGTAAAAGCGCCGGCCGCATGATGCAGTCGGCGCTCGCATGTGCATATGCTAGCTATGATACCCCGAGCGGGGACGCGCTCCTAGAACGTCGCGGACCACAGCCCATGCAGGTTGCAATAGGCATAGACGGTACCGGTCTTGGAACCGCCGGCAAAAAACGTCGCAGGCTTCATGCCGGGCTCAAGGTAATGGACCTCCAGACGGCCCTCGGCCTCAAGGGCGATCCACTCGATGTAGTGCTCGGGCACCATAGGATGCTCGACCGAGCCCACGCGTGCGCGGATCACGTGACCGTCGCGCTCGCTCTCAACGACGGGCACGTGCTTCTCGTGCGCGGCGTCCTCGGTGTTCGCGGTCAGCTCCATGCAGCCGGCAGGGGTTGCAACGTCGTTGCCAAGAGCGGCAATGAGCTTGCCGTCGGGGTCCTTAAAGAATTTCGCCATGATGTTCTCCTTTGCTGATGTGCCGATGTTCTCGATGCTTCTTATGCCCAAAGGCGCGCGAACCATCCACGGCATCGCAAATGAACACATAATGAGCGAGGCTAGCGCCCGTCGCCGCCCAGCAGCGCCAGAACATCCTCGCGGGTAAACAGCGCCGAGGAGATGCCGTCGCCGCCGAGCACGCTGTTGACCAGGTCGCGCTTGGACTCCTGCATCTGCATGATGCGTTCCTCGATCGTGTCCTTGGCGATGAGCTTGTACACGGTCACGGTATGCTTCTGGCCAATACGATGCGCGCGGTCGGTCGCCTGGTCCTGCGCGGCCACGTTCCACCACGGGTCGTAGTGGATCACCACGTCGGCAGCCGTCAAATTAAGGCCCACGCCGCCCGCCTTGAGCGAAATCAAAAAGACCGGCACCTCGCCCGCCTGGAACTGCGCGACCATCTTGGCGCGGTTTTCCTTGGACGAAGCGCCCGTGAGCTTAAGAAAGCCGATATCCTCCTTGGCCAGACGCTTGCCAATGATGTCGAGCATGCCCGTAAACTGGCTGAACAACAGGATGCGATGCCCGCCGTCGAGCGCACCGTGCACGAGCTCCATGCAAGCGTCGAGCTTGGCACTCCCCGCCTTGTAGTCCTCGTAGTGTAGATGCGGGTCGCAGCAAATCTGGCGCAGCTTGGTGAGCTCAGCAAGCACCTTGAGCTTGTCTTTCTTAAACTCGGATGCCTCGCGATGCTGCACCTGCTGGGCGATGCGGTCCTGGTTGGCCAGGTAGAGCTTGCGCTGCTCGCCGGTGAGCTGTGCCATGACGGTGTCCTCGATCTTCTCGGGCAGATCGGCCACCACGTCTTCCTTGACGCGGCGCAGCACAAACGGCGACACGAGCGCCTGCAGGCGAGCGGCACTGTCACCCTCGGCGTGCTCGACCGGGCTTTCGAAGCGCTTGGCAAACGACTCGCGTGTGCCAAGCAGGCCCGGCATCAAAAAGTCGAAGATGCTCCAGAGCTCGGACAGGCGGTTTTCGATGGGCGTGCCCGTCAGGGCAAAGCGCACACCGGCAGGCAGGTGCTTGGCGGCGCGCGCTACCTGCGTGAGCGGGTTTTTAATGTACTGGGCCTCATCGAGCACAACGCGGGCAAAGTCCTGATCGGCATACTCGTCAATATCGCGGCGCATGAGGTCATACGACGTCACGACCACGTTATGCTCGTCGGCGCCGGTTATCTGCACGCGGCGCTGCGCCTTGGCACCCACAATGGCGCACACGTCGAGCGAAGGCGCAAAGCGCTCCAGCTCGGCAGTCCAGTTATACACGAGCGACGCAGGGCACACCACGAGCGTGGGCTTAGTGTCCCCCGCTTCCACGCGCGCCAGGATATGCGCGATCATCTGCAGCGTTTTGCCCAGGCCCATGTCGTCGGCCAAGATGCCGCCAAGGCCCAGGTGCTCGAGCGAGCCGAGCCACTGGTAGCCGTCGACCTGATAGCCACGTAGCGTGGCCTTGAGAGCTGTCGGCACCGTAAAGTCCATCTTGCCGAGCGTATCCAGACGTTCGACGGTGCGACGGAATGCGGCATCGCGATCGGCCTCAAGCGCCGGCGTGCGCGCGAGCATGCTATCGACGAACAGGGTACTCGACGCGGGAAGCGACACGCCGTCGAGCAGATCGACGGCATTAACGCCCAGGTCCTCGGCAAGGCCAAACGCGGCACGGGCACCCTCGTCCAGGCGAATGATGTCGCCCGACGTGAGACGCGCAAACGTCTGGTGACGCTTGTAGGAGTCGAGGTAGATGGCAAGGTCTGCCGCCGAAAGACCGCTCGCGCCCAGCTCGACGTCGAGCAGGTTGCTCTTGACGGTTGCACGCACCGAAAGCTTGGGCGCAGGGCGGACCGAGACCTGGCGCAGGCGGTCGCTGAGCATGACCTCGCCCAGCTCGGACAGGGCGGACAGGCCCTCGGTCAGCAAGTGGAACAGGCTCTCGTCATCGCGTTCCTCAAATGCCAGGCCGCCCTCGTAAAAGTCGAAATACAGGGCCGCCGTGTCCATAACGCGAAACTCTGCCACTTCGTCGCGCGGCGGCACGCCAGGACGCTGGTCTTCGAAGGGGCTGCCCGGAGCACCCAGGCTAAAGAGATCTGCCGACCAGTCGCCGTAGGTAACCGAAATTTTGCAGGTCACGAGCCCATCGTCGACGCCGATCGCCATGGCAAAGCTCGGCTCGGGCGCCACGGTATCGAGTGCAGCGGGCGCGGTAAGATCGGTGTAGTCGCGCAAAATGGGCAGTGCCATGCGGCAGAATTCGCCCACCTGCTCGGCGGCAATATGGACCGGCGTGCGACAGGGCAGCAAGCGTGATAGGAACGGCGCCGCGTGCTGAGCAAACGCCACATCGGTGCGGCGCGCACGGCGGGTGTCGACCAGATAGGCAACGTCGCCCGAAGCAAAGCAGTATGCATCGGCCGGCAGGCGCAGATCATAGCTGCCACCGGCCGCCGGCGCGATTTTGGCGGCAAGGAGCGGTGGGCGCTTAGACAGCGCCTCGTCCTCCCCTTCCGGAGGCAGTTCAACCGCCACGTCATAGGTGCGATGCGTCGTCGTCCCCCGCGACCAGGCGGGCTCAAAAGAGATGGTCTGGCCGCGTAGCAGGTCCAGCACATATACGATGCTATGCTCGGACAGCGGCAACTGACGCTCGGCGACAAAACCGTTGCGGGCAAAGTCGTACGACGCCGAACGCGAGCTTGTGATGTCATCGAGATAGGCAACTGTCGTCACAACAAGGTTGAACAGCTTTGTCGAAACGCCTTCGAAGGCTTCGGGCGTATGGACAAACGTGAGCTTCTTGCCGTACGAGAAGGTGCCGCCTCGGACATAGGCGTCGGCCATGCCGTCGATATCCTTGACCACGTAGGACACCGAACCGCAGCGAATGCGGAACTCGAGCGCCCAGCTAAAGCGGTCGGCGAACAGCGGATTGTAGTACGGCACCAACGAGGGCTCCAACACTGCCTTGGGGGCATCGGGATCAACAGCACCGGCAAGCTTGCGGCGCATGCTCGCCAGCTCGTCCATGCGCGCATCCGAAAGATCGGAGAGCGCCGCCATAAGGCTCGGGCTCGTGGGGACGGGCGCCGGGAAGGGAAAGTTGGGGTTGACGGCCGGCGCTTTGGGCGCGGTGCGCGCGGGCTGTTTCGGCTGCGCCGTAAACGTGCGAACCGGTGTGCGCAGCCCCTCGACGGGCTCGGTGCCGCTCGCGTCCAGATACGCGAGCGCCGTGGCAATAGCGTGCTTGCACATACCGGGGTAACGATAGGCAGCGGGGCAGTCGCAGTCGTAGTCGATCACCTCGTGCTCGTCCACGTCGAGCGCCACGTGCGTCTTGTACAGGTCGCCGCGCGAGCCGCGCACCGAACCCTCAACCGTCACGTTTTTGGAGAAGCGCGAGCCGCTGTCCTCAATCGACAGCACGGCGCCGTTGAGCATGAGCGAGCGGCCCTTCATAAAGGTACCGCTCAGCGCCGCCTCTTTCCGGAGCGCCTGCACAAACGTCCCCTGCGCCATCACTTCCTCCAATCTCGCGCGGACCAGCAAGGTCGCCCTTAGATCACCGTCACTCTGCCTTGGTTACCAACGATGGCCTTGGCCTCGGCCAGCAGCGGAATCGAGCGCGCGTTGACCTTGGCAGGCACCTCGGCGCGCAGCACGCGCCCGTCCACCTGCTCGATAAAGATCTCCACG
This sequence comes from uncultured Collinsella sp., assembly GCA_958371715.1. Taxonomy (GTDB): domain Bacteria; phylum Actinomycetota; class Coriobacteriia; order Coriobacteriales; family Coriobacteriaceae; genus Collinsella. The sequence continues at coordinate 35,386 of CATXLW010000015.1, read as the reverse complement.
CGATCGCCGCCCGGGTTGGTGGTGAGCACCGTGGCCAAGCGTGCCATATTGCCCTGGCTAAAGCGGCTGTTGGGCACCATGACCTCAAAGACCTTGGGCTTGTTGTTCTCCTCGTTGAGCTCCAGCGGCACAATCTCCTGCGCGATAATCTGGTCGCCGCGGTCCGAGCGCTCGAGCTTGCCCTTAATGCGCACAAACGCATCGGACAGCTGCGCGCCCGTCTCGGGATCGACCTCGCCGTACAGGTACCCCTCGGCCTCCTTGTAGGTCTTGGGGAACACCACGACCGTGGCCTCGCCTTCCATGTCCTCGAGCTGCACGATGCCCATGGGGTCGCCGTTTTTGGTCACGCGCTTGGACACACTCGAGACCATGCCGGCCCACCACAGCGCCTTGCCCTCGGGAATCTCCTGGTTGATGGTACCGCCCGTGGGGTTTTGCACCTCGTAGCCGGTATCGATCTGCGAGAACGAGAAGTCGCGCGCCTTGGCTAGTGCATACTCAAACGGGCGCAGCGGGTGGTCCGAGACATAGATGCCCAGAACCTCCTTCTCCTGGCTCAGCTTAAGGTGGCGGTCCCACTCCTGGCCGTCCGGATCGGGCACGCTGACCTCAAAGCCCGAGCCCTCAACATCGCCAAACATGTCGAAAAACGACGTCTGCCCGCTCGCGCGATCCTTCTGGCGCTTCACCGCGGCATCGATGATGTTCTCTGGGTTGTTCTTGTCCACAAAATGCATCATCTGGCGACGCGGATACCCCGTGGAGTCGAAGGCGCCTGCCTTGATGAGCGATTCGATCACGCGACGGTTTGCCTGGCTCGAGTCCACGCGCTCGACAAAGTCGTGCAGCGTCTTAAACGGGCCGCCCGCCTCGCGCTCGGCAATGATCGCCTGCGCCACGCCGGTGCCCACGCCGCGAATGCCGGCCAGACCAAAACGCACGCCCTCCTTGGTAGCCGTGAACTCGGTACCGGACTCGTTGACATCTGGCGAAAGCACGGGGATGCCGTCGTGACGGCATGCCGAGACGTAGTGCACGATCTTGTCGGTCTTGCCCGTATAGGACGTCAGAACGGCCGCCATGTATTCGTGCGGATAGTGTGCCTTGAGCCACGCCGTCTGCATAACCAGGATGGCGTAGCCGGCGGAGTGCGACTTGTTGAAGGCGTAGGACGCGAACTCGAGAACATCGTCCCAAATCTTCTGGGCGACCTCGCGCGTGTAGTTGTTCTTGATGGCGCCGTTCATCCAGTGGTCGTAGGTGGTCTCGTCGGAGCCATCCTCCCAGTGGAGCACCGTCGACGTGAGCAGCTTGATTTTCTTCTTAGCCACGGGCTTACGGATACGCGAGTCCGATTCGCCCTTGGAGAAGCCGCACATCTCGACGGAGATGAGCATAACCTGCTCCTGGTAGACCATGGTGCCGTAGGTTTCGCCCAGGATGTCGTCCAGGCGGTCGTCGTAGGAGACCGCCGGCTCCTTGCCGTTCATACGGTTGATGTAGGACGAAACCATGCCGGCGCCCAGCGGGCCCGGGCGGTACAGGGCGATCAATGCTACGACGTGCTTGTACTCGGTGGGCTTCATGTTCTTGATCGTGGCCGTCATGCCGGCGGACTCGACCTGGAAGACGCCGGCGGTGTGGCCGGAACCCATGAGCTTAAAGATCTCGGGATCGTCAAAGGGGATCTCTTCCTCTTTGATGTCGATACCGAAGTTCTTTTTGATGTTTGCCTTGGCCTTGGAGATAACCGTCAGCGTGCGCAGGCCCAAGAAGTCCATCTTGAGCAGGCCCATGTCGGCAACGGTATGGCCCTCGTACTGGGTAATCTCGACGCCGCCCTTGGTGTCGAGCTTGGTGGGCACATGTTCGTTGACGGGGTCGCGGCAGATCAGAACGGCGCACGCGTGCACGCCCTCGCCACGGGTGAGGCCCTCAATCGAGAGCGCCGTGTCGATGATGCGGCGGGCGTCGTCGTCCTTTTTATAGGCCTCGGCAAAGTCGGGGTTAAACAGATCCTCTTTGCCGGGTTGTTTTTCGAGTACCTGCTTGAGCTTGACCTTGGGGTCGCTCGAGACCATCTTGGACAGGCGCTGGCCCATGTAGACCGGGTAGTCCAGAACGCGCGCGGCATCGTTGATGGCCTGCTTGGCCTTAATGGTCGAGTAGGTGATGACGTGGGTGACCTTCTCGGGGCCGTAGAGCTGGCGAACGTGCTCCACGACCTCGAGGCGCCGCTCATCGTCGAAGTCCATATCGATATCGGGCATCTCGGTACGCTGCGGGGACAGGAACCTCTCGAACATCAGGCCGTTCTCGAGCGGGTCGAACGCGGTGATGTTCATGGCGTAGGCGACGATAGCGCCGGCGGCCGAGCCACGGCCGGGGCCGACGCCGATGCCGTTGTCCTTGGCCCATTGCACGTACTCGGCGACGATGAGGAAGTAGGCGGCAAAGCCCTTGTCGCAAATGACCTTGTATTCGTACTCAAAGCGGTCTTTGATGTTGACGCCACCGATCTCGCGCGTGGCCCAGTCGTCACCATAGTGCTGGCGCAGGCCCTTCTCGCACTCGCGGCGGAACTGGCTCTCGTGCGTCTCGCCGGGATCGAGCAGCGGGAAGCGCGGCAGGATGATGGAGTCCCAGTCCAGCTCGACGTAGCACTTGTCGGCGATCTCGAGCGTGTTGTCGCAGGCCTCGGGGCAATACGGGAACATCGCCCGCATCTCCTCCTCGGTCTTCATGTAAAACTCCGAGCCAGTCATGCGCATGCGGTTGGGGTCGTCGACCTTGGCGTTCATGCCGATGCACATGATGACGTCCTGCACGGGAGCGTCCTCGCGGCGCAGGTAGTGGAAGTCGTTGGTGGCGATGACCTTGACGCCCACCTGCTTGGCGATGTCGATGAGCGTGCGGTCCATCTGCTCATCGGTCAGGCCGTTGTCGGTGGTGATGCCGTGTTCCTGGATCTCGATATAAAAGTCGCCAGGTTCGAAGGTATCACGGAAGGTCTCGGCCCACTTGATGGCGCCCTCCATGTCACCGCGGTCGATGTATTTGGGAATGATGCCCGCGATGCAGGCGCTGGTGCAGATCATGCCCTTGGCGTGGCGGCGCAGGTTGTCGAGCGTCACGCGGGGCTTGTAGTAAAAGCCCTGCACGGCTGCCTCGGAGACCGTCTGCATCAGGTTGACGTAGCCCTCCTGGTCCTTGGCCAGAAGGATCATGTGGTAGAGCTCGGGCTTATGGTCGCGAGCAAGGGTCTCGTCCGGCGTAAAGTAGACCTCGCAGCCAAAGATGGGCTTGATGACCAGAGGCGGCTTGAGCTCGTCGATGTTGCCCTTCTCGTCCCACATGGCCATGTCCTTCACATACTGGGCATGCTCGCGCGGGTTTTCCTCGGGATCGGGCTCCACCAGCTCGTCGCGGCGATCCTTTTCCAAAAAGGCCTTGTCGTGACTCCAGGTTTTGTACTCAGGCGTGTTGTGGTTGACGGCGTCGCAGGCCAGCGCCAGGTCGGGCACGCCATACATGTAGCCGTGGTCGGTAATGGCGACGGCGGGCATGCCCAGCTCTACGGCGCGATTGACCATATCCTGGATACGGGTTGCGCCGTCGAGCATGGAGAAAACGGTGTGGTTGTGCAGATGGACGAATGCCATGTGATGAGCTCCGATGCGGGTTCGTGTTCTGACTGAACGATTTTACCGCACGGCGCGGATAGCACCCGAACCTAGCCCAAACCCACACGGCTCCTCTTGCAGTTGCGGTGAAATGCGGACTGTTTGGCGGCTTTTTTGGCCAAAACAGCCCGTATTCCACCGCAAGTTATTGAGGGCTAGAGGTTGTAGGTGACTACCTGGGGCTCGGCGAGCTCGACTAAGACAGCTGGGGCCGTCTGCTCCACGCGGACGAACTTGACGGTCACCGTCTTAAAGCCCGCCTTGTGCAGAACATCCGAATAGACGCGCGCCTGCAGGGCGTGCTTCTCCTGCAGCTGTTCCGGCGTCTCGTCCGGTGTGCCGCCCGTCTTGTAGTCGATGACCAGCGCGCGTGACGAATCCGCCGGGTTCGTCGCCAAAGCATCGATGGCGCCCTCGGCATATGCACCGTAGCGAGCGATGTCCTCATCCTCGCAGCCCAGCGAAAAGAACGGCACCTCGGCGCGAACGCACGGCCAGGCAAGCAGCTCGGCACGGACCGCCGACTTGAGCCAGCGATCCAGGGCAACGTCGAAGCGTTCGCGCTGTTCCGGCGTCAGGCGCCACAGGCGAGCCAGGGCGTCGGCACGCTCGGCGGGCAGCGCATCGGCACCCATCTCGATCAGCCACTGGCAGGCGGCATGGAACGCCGAGCCCAGCGCCATGGGGTTGCCGGCGGGCTCAACGGCGGCCACGCCTGCATCCGTCATCTCGGAACCATCCGACTCCGCATCATCGCCAGCCTCGTCCATGGGCACATGCGCCTCGGCGGCTCGGTCCTCGGACTCGGCATGCAGCGCCGCGGCAATTGACGAGTAGCTGTACGAATCGCGCGCCGGATACGGGCAGGTGCCCATGCGCACGCCCACCGTCTGGGGATACACGAGCTCAAACGCATCGGGCTCGGGGTCGGCTGGACCGGGAACAGCGGCGTGGGCATCCGCACCGGCGCCCTCCGGCTCCGCATCGCCGCGGACAAGCCTGCCCTCGGCATCCAGCGAAGCGTTGACCTCAAACGCCTGCTCGCCAAACGTAAAGTCCGCCAGCGAGATGAGCTCGTAGTCGCCCGGCTTGGAGTTGTCGAACACCAAACGGTCGCTATCGAGCTGCGGTATGTCCAGGCTGTCGGTCGGCAGGATGCGGCGCAGCACGTCGTAGGTCAGATCCGTCTCGACATCGAAGGTCGGCGCCGTCACCTTGCCGCGGCTCACGCCGACATCCATCGCCAGAATGACCAGCTCGCGCGCTCGCGTCATGGCGACATAGAGCAAGCGAGCCCGCTCCTCGAGCGAAAGCTGCAGGTCGTCGTTGCGCAGGCGAACGAATGCCTCGGCGGGAGAACCCGTCGCGCAGACATCCTCCATGAGCTCCGGCGGCAACCATAGCGACGTGCCCTTACCCTTAAACGCATGCTCAAACTGCTTTTTGACGTCATCGCCCTTTACGAACGTGCCGTCCGCGAGTTTAACGCCGTCGAAGCGTGCCGGCAGCGCCACGACCTGCGCTCCACCCTCGACACGCCCCATCTGAGCCGCACCCGAGGACTTACGCACGCCAAAGCACTCCGCAACCGCCACGACCGGATACTCCAGGCCCTTGGAGGCATGCACCGTCATGATGCGCACCGCGCCGTCGCCCTCCTCGTTGAGGGCACCCGGGGCCTCCTTGCCCGCCAAGAAGCGGTCGAAGGCAAGCGCAATGGAACGCGGCGAGTTACCGAACTCGGCCTCCGCCTCGGCCACGGCATCGAGCGCCTTAAGCACGTTGGCGGCAATGGCCTTGCCCTCGGGACCACGCTGTGCCAGACGCACAAACCAGCCGGAGGCATTGACAGTATCGCGCGCGATGGCGGCGAACGAATCGCGGCCCACGCGACGAAGCGCATACCGCAGCACCTCGCGGGCGCGCGTCACGAGCGGCAAGTCTTGCAAACCCGGCACATCGGAATCGCTCATGATGCCCGCATCGATGTTGCGGCGCGAGGTCTCCCCCGTCTGGTCGTCCAGCTTGGTCGCCAGCGCCAGGAACTCCTGGGCGCCGAGCGCAAACATCGGCGAGGCGAGCAGTGGCATAAGGCCCTGCGCCGTATCGGCCGGATTGGCGAGTGCGCAGACCAGGGCACGCACCGTCTGCACCTCGGCTGCCTGGGCAAAGACCGAGCCGCCTGCGATCACGCAGTCGAGCCCCTGGTCGCGGAAGGCCTGCGCATAGACACCGGCGTTGGTCATGCGGCCCAGCAGCAGGACCATGCTGCCCTGGGGCTGGCCCGCTTTAACGAGTGCTTGGAATCGCTCCGCAATCGCGCGAGCTTTCGCCTGCGTTCGCTCCTGCGTACTGCCACCGGCAACGAAGATCGCCTGGCGGCGCGATGCCTTCGCCTTGAGCTTGTCCTCGCGTTCGTCGCTCGGTTCAAGATCCAAGAACCCCTGCATCAAACCACCGGTGTCGCCGTCAAAGACGCGCGCCACATAGCGCAGCACCTCGTCGTGGCTGCGGAAGTTGCGTACAAGCTTGACGAGCTCGCCGGCGGGGGCATCGGCCGCGGCAGTCGCCTCGGGCGCGGCAGACGAGCCCACCTTGCGCTCCTGGCGACGGAACACCTCGACCTCGGCGCCACGGAAACGATAAATCGACTGCTGCGCATCGCCCACGGTACACAGCGCACGCTCACCCGCGCCGGTCAGGTAACGGATCAGGTCAACCTGCATCTGGTCGGTATCCTGGAACTCATCGATCATGACCATCTTAAAGCGGCCCTCATAGGCCGCTCGAATAGCCGGGTAGTCGCGCAGCGCCTCGTACGCCATACGCAGTAGGTCGTTGTTATCGAGCGCGGACTGGCCGGCCTTCAGTGCGCGATACTCAGCCTCCACGGAACGGGCCAGGCCCACCAGCGCATCGAGCGCGGGGGCACCGCAGGCCAGCACGATATTGATAAACGCATCGGCAGCCTCGGCCTTGAGTAGCTCCACCTGCTCCTTAGAAAACGCCTTGCTCGCCCGAGGCATGCTGCACGACATCATGAGTCGCGCCGCATCCTCCATGGTTTTGCCACTCGCCTCAAACGCGTCGATGGCGTCGAGTGCCACTTGTGCCTTCTCGGTCGCGGCCTTGCTCGCACCCAACGCCGCGCGATAGGCGTCGGCAAGCGCCGAAGTGTCAGCCTGGCCGCGCGCCACGCACACATCGTCCATGCCGCCCGGCAACTGGCTCGAGAGCTCCAGCAGGTCGCGTACCAGACCCTTGATGGTCGTGCCGGCGCCAAAGGGGCCGCCCTCGCCCGCCATGGGATACCAGGCGTAGAGGGCCCTGAGCGATGCCGCGAGCTCGGAGGCGGCATCGGGTGCCGTCGCGCGGCCCAGCACACGCTCAACAGCCTGGTCCATAAGCTCGTCGGTATCGGTGAGTACCGTGAACTCGGGATCGATGCCCAGCTCCAACGCGTGTGCGCGCAGGATGCGCGAGCACATGCCGTGAATGGTCGAGATCCATGCGTCGTCGACGGTCAGGGCCTCCTCGTCCATGCCCTCGTCGATGAGCGCGCGGCGCACGCGGTCACGGATCTCGGCCGCGGCATCTTTGGTAAAGGTAATGGCGAGCACCTGGTCCAGATGCTCAACGAACGGACCGGATTCGGGCGAGAGCGCGTAGACGATGCGGCGCGTGAGGGTAAAGGTCTTGCCCGAACCGGCGCCCGCCGAGACAAACAGCGGACGGTCGAGCGTCTTGACGATCTGCAGCTGTTGCGGCATCAAGGTCGAAAGATCCATGGTCTACACGTCCCTCCTTACAAACGTTCCTTCATGGTTATACGAGCAGCGCGCATGCGCGGCCTGCGTCGACGCCGGGTCGACGGCGGCAACGTTGCCTGCCTCGAGCTCGCGCAGGCGCTCGGCGATGCCGTCCTCCACGCGATCGAGCAGGGCGTCGAAGTCCATGCTGCCGCCCTCGCCGGGAAAGCCCTTCTTAAGCCCCGGGATGCGGCCGTCACCACGCTCCTCCTCGAGCAGCTCGGCACTCGCGGCGCCTCGCAGCGCCGGTTTGCCGCCCTTGGTCGAAAAATAGAGCGCCGCGCGGGTGTCCAGATCCAGCGCCCGGCGCATAGCCTGCGCATAGATAAGCGTCTGGGTATGGGGCGGCAGCCACCGCGGATCGTCGATGGGCGCCGTGCCTGATTCCTCGTCGCGCACCGTAGGGTCGGCGAGCTTAAACTCCTCAACGCCCGTGCGATGCTTGTAGTCGATTACCACGGCGCGATTCTCGGCGTCCACGTCCACGCGGTCGATGCGCCCGCCAAGCGGCCAGCCGGCATACTCGACCTGGAGCTCGTTGAACGCAAACTCCAGGTAGCGCGGCGCGAAGGGCGCGAGCGCCTCGGCTTCATAGGCAAGCACGCCCTCCAGCTGCGGCAAAATCTCGGCCACTTGGCGCTCCTCCACTGGAGAGAGCGGCACCAGCGGGCCCTCGGTACCGCGCTTGCCGGCGTGCTCGGCCAGGGTCTCGGCAAAGACCTCGTGCAGCAGCTCCTGAGCACGTGGCAGGTTCTCGGGCGTCACGCGCTCCATGCCCTCCTGGGGCAGACGGGCATGCAAGTGCTCCAGCACGTCATGGACAAAGTTGCCCTTCTCCATGTTGCCAAAGCCGGCGTCGATCGACTGGGGTTTGACGCGATACGAGACGAACCAGCACAGCGGGCAGGTCGAATAGGCCTCGATCTGCGAGGCAGACGTCAGGCGCGGCACCAGCGGCGCATCCTCGCCCTCGCCATCGCGACGGCGCAGGACCAGATACGGAATGGCTTCATCGCTCAGATGCTGAGGAGCTTCGCAGGTCACGCGCTCGCGCCTAAGACCTTCGCCTGCCGCGGGATCGAAGTCCCTTACGATATCGCCCTCACCCACGCACTTCGCCTTGTCGGCGCCAACGGCCTTAGCGTCGTCAGCGGCCTTGTCGGCGTCAGCGGCCTTAGCATCGTTAGTGGCCTCGGCATGCGCCCGCAACTCGGTCCACACGGCAGCCGGGTAGCACTCGCGCGCCTGGCGATCGTGCGTCACGCGGGCAAGCGCAACCGGACCACGCGACGCTTGTATCGCGCGGCCAAAGCGTGCGCGCAGCAAGGCCGCAGGCTCAAGCGTCACACCGCTGCGATCTAACTCTGCCGTCAGCGTTGCCAGCGGGCCCTCCTCATGTGAGAGCGGATAACTGTCCAGGTCGACGTCGGCAAACAGCACGGCATCGTAGCTGCCGGGGCGCAGGGCCGCCGCATCGGCAAGCGAAGCAAAGCGAACCTGGGCGCGTGGCGCACGGTCAACCTCGTAGGTCTCGTAATCGTAGGCGGCGCTACGCTTGTCCACCTTGGTGCGAATGTCATCGAGCACGGGCACGGTCGCGGCCTGCGACACGTCGAGCGCACGGGCGCCATTCATAAGGATGTCGATGACGTGGCGCAGCAGGGCCACCTCCGCCTGGCGACGGGCCTGACCGTCGAGACCGCCAAGTGCGCGATCGGGCAGTGCCTCGGCAACGGCAAGCATGGCCTTGAGCGCCGTCACGGGTTTGTCGCGCCACAGCGCCTGGAACACGTCCGAGATCACGCACGGCACGTTCTTAAACCAGTTCTCGTCGCTCGCCGCTTTACGCGCGCCCCTCACCTGGCCCTGCACGCTCTGCAGCAGGCTCTTGACGCCCGCAGTGGTCTTGCTGCGCGACAGTCGCATATTCTTGTCGAACGTGCGCGCGCTGGCGGCGTCGGCACCCGAAAGCGGGCTGTAAATCCAGTCGGTAAGCTCCGGAGCGGGCCACCACTCAGTCTTAGAAGCTGCCCCTTCGTCGGCGGCCTTCATACGCTCGATCAGGTTGGCGAGCGCCGTGAACTGCCTGCCCGCAATGGATTGGGAAAACGCCGTGAACTCGGCCGTCTCGGCAGCAACGTGGCGCGCCGCCAAACGAGCGGCAAGCTCGCCGAACAGCTGGGGTGCCCGGGCAGAAACAACGAGCACGCGTACGGGGTCGGCGGGTGTTGCAGCAACTTTATCGTCCTTGGACTCCTTGTGCGCTTTCACCAACTTATCGATGACGTCCGCATAAGCATGGGCACGGGCATGGGGGCCGGCGACCTCAATAAAGGCAGGCTGAGCAGCGGACTTGGAGGCAGTCTGGGGCGCGGCGGCGCCCTCCCCCAGCGGCGCGATCTCAAACAGCACACCGCGGACATCAAATGCCGCGGCAAGCTCCTCGCGCATCGCCGCTTGCTCGCGGGCAAGCAGCACGACAACCTCTCCCCCGTTGTTTGCCACGGCGGACAGCAGCTCGAGCAGGCTATACGTAAATGACGTGACGCCGCGCACGCAAACGGCGCGGGCGCACCCCGGCAGGTTGTCGGCCAAAGCGCCGGCCATAATGTCAGCCGCCTCGCAGGGCTCGACCATATCTCGACGGTCCAAACCGCGCGCATAGGCGCACAAAAGTTCAAACACGCGAGCCTCGGCGTCGCTTTTGGGCTTGGGCTTGCAAACGTTGTCGCAGCAACGCTCGGTGCCTGTCCCTGCCACACCCGGCAGCACATCGCGAGCCATACGCGCTAGCATACGCACCGTGCCCTGGCTGCGCGAAAGCGGCTGCAGGTCGGCGTCGTCGAGGCGCGCTACCATGTCCGAAAACAGCATCTGGCGCTGCAGGTTGTCGACGAAACCGCGCCCGTCGCCCAAAAGCTCCCAAAGCGAGCGAAGCCACGATGTAGGCGTCTTGTAGTCAATACCCAGCGAAACGCCGGCTTCCGCCGCATCATGACGGCACAGGTCGAGCTCGGCAAACGTTGGCGCCAGCAGCACGGCACGCCCGTGGCGGGCAATAAGGTCGGCAAGCAGCGCCGCCTCGGCATCGCTCAAATCCGCGCCGGCGTTGGTGGTATAGATTCGAACAGGCATGGTCCTCCACTCAAACCGTTCGCAATATTCAATGCTTCCATCCTACCCGCCCGCGCGGACAGATTTGCCCCACGCCAACAGATTTGACCCCTTAGAGACAGAGGAAAATGGATCACCGAGGAGGTCAGTCTAACCCAGTGATCCGTTTTCCTCCGTCCCCAAAGGATCAAAAAACCGCCCCCGGAGGAGCGGTTTTGCACAATTCGTTTTTGGCGCGGCCTACTCGCCATCCTCCAGTTTAATGAGGATCTTGCGGTAGCCACCGTACTCGCCGTTGAGTGCCTTGGACACACGGCTCACCGTGGTGGACGAAGCGCCGGTACGCGCCTGAACCTCAACATAGGGCTCGCCCTCGTCCAGGTAACGCGCGACCTGCAGACGCTGCGATAGATCACAAATCTCGCGCGGCGTGCAGATATCGGTCAAGAACGCTTGGATATCTTTCTCGTCGTCCAAAAGGCTAAATGCGTGGACCAGCTGCTTGACATCAGGCTTGTCAAACATGTTCTCGATATTCATCGATCACCGCCAAACCCGCCAAAAGGCATCGAAGTTGATACTGACATCGGACATCGTTCGCCCGTTCTATGCAATAGGGCAACGCCTGTGGCTTTTGCCCGTAGCAGTGTAGCACACCACCAAACTAAAGCGACAAGACTCTCTGCCAGCGGCGCGTTTTTCAGGACGAACGCCGTTTTGAAACCGAATGCGCACGTAAGCTCCACGAATATCTGAGACAATGGGCGGCCGAACAAGGCGGCACACCCGAGCGGCCGTCCAAGCCGCCGCAGCAAACCGCTTCACGCGACACCGACGCACCCTGCGCAAGAAAGGATTCACACCATGCGCTTTATGCTTAACTGGCTCTTTACCTCAATCGCCATCGCGATCGCAACGTTTCTCGTCCCCGGCATTCAGCCCTTCGGCATAGCCGACGCCTGGGTGTGTTTTGCCTTCGTGGGACTGTTCCTCAACATCGTCGACTCGCTCGTCAAGCCGTTCCTGACGGTCATCTCGCTGCCGCTCACTATTATCACGCTTGGTATTTTTCAGCTCGTAGTCAACAGCTTTATGCTCGAGCTGGCCAGCTACCTGTCGGTCAATCTGCTGGGCGCGGGTATCTCCATTGCCAGCTTTGGATCGGCCTTTATGGGCAGCATCCTGGTATCCATCATGCGCAGCATTCTCGACAGCGTCGCCAGGAACTAAAGCGACCGGATTCGGACCGCCACAACACACCTAAAGAAGGCCGTCCATCGCAACGATGGGCGGCCTTGTCATTTGCCAAGCCTCAGAGGGCAAGAAAATCGACCATTTCTACCCCGTCCCCAAATGGCAGGTGCAGCTAGATGACGTAGTCGTAGCCCTCGTTGGGGGCGACGAGCGTATCGAGCGTCACGCCGTCGAGGTAGTCGTTAATGAGCTTGTCCAGGTTCTTCCACACGTCGAGCGTGGGGCACTCGTCCGAACGCGAGCAGCCCTTGCAGTCGCCGTCCAGGCATGCGACCGGTGCCAAGCTGCCTTCGGTCAGGCGCAAGATCTCGCCCACCGTGTACTGCTCGGGCGGGCGCGTGAGCACATAGCCGCCGCCTTTGCCGCGCATGCCCGAGAGCATATTGGCGCGGACGAGCGTGGCCAAAATGTTCTCCAGATATTTCTCCGAAATCCCCTGACGCGCGGCGATCTCTTTGAGGGGAATACGGCCCGCCGCCTGGTGCTCGGCCAGGTCGACCATAACGCGCAGGGCATATCTGCCCTTTGTGGAAACCAACATATATATAGCTGCCTTTCGGTCTTTTAATTCGTAGAAATTCTAGCCGAAAAATTGGTTTTGAAAATACCTATCCCCGTCAAGCTGGTTAATCGACTCGTAATAATCTTCTATTTCCTATTGTGTTACTAGGCTTTACTGTCTACTATGCTTGCCAACAGCAAAACGAACAACCCATAAGGTTTGTAGGTTTCGCTGCCACACACACCGTAAAACCACACGGTATCCAGTCATTTGAACACTTTGGAGGTTCACCATGAGCAATGTTTACACGTCCATCGATCAGCTTATCGGCCACACTCCGCTTCTGGAGCTCACTCACTTTGAGGCTGATGAGAACCTCAAGGCCCGCGTGCTCGTCAAACTGGAATACTTCAACCCCGCCGGCTCCGTTAAAGACCGCGTCGCCAAGAACATGATTGACGAGGCCGAGAAGGCAGGCAAGCTCGTGCGCGGCGGTGACTACACCATCATCGAGCCCACGAGCGGCAACACCGGCGTCGGCATCGCCTCGGTGGCGGCGGCTCGCGGCTACAAGGTGATCATCACCATGCCCGAGACCATGTCCGTCGAGCGCCGCAAGCTGATGCAGGCATACGGTGCGCAACTCGTGCTCACCGACGGCTCCAAGGGCATGAAGGGCGCTATCGCCAAGGCCGAGGAGCTGCAGAAGGAGACTCCCAACAGCGTCATCGCCGGCCAGTTTGTGAACCCCGCCAACCCGGCCATCCACAAGGCCACGACCGGCCCCGAGATCTGGGACGACACCGACGGCCAGGTCGACATCTTCGTCGCCGGCGTTGGCACCGGTGGTACCGTGACCGGCGTGGGCGAGTTCCTCAAGGAACAGAACCCCGAGATTAAGGTCGTCGCCGTCGAGCCCGCCACCTCCCCGGTGCTCTCCAAGGGCCAGGCAGGCCCGCACAAGATCCAGGGTATCGGCGCCGGCTTTGTGCCCGACGTCCTCGACACCCAGGTCTATGACGAGATCATCCCCGTTGAGAACGAGGACGCCTTTGCCACCGGCCGCGCCGTGGGCCACAAGGAGGGCGTGCTCGTGGGCATTTCGTCCGGTGCCGCCGTGTGGGCCGCGCTGCAGCTGGCCAAGCGCCCCGAGAACGAAGGCAAGACCATCGTGGCCCTGCTTGCCGACACCGGCGAGCGCTACCTGTCCACGGCGCTCTTCCAGGACTAAGGGCCCGTCACTTGTCGATAGGCCCAAGGCACGCCGGTCTTCCCTCTCTTCTGGCAGCCTGAGCCCATCTCGTTAGGATGTCCCACGAGACGTCCGAACTTGCTACAATGTCTGCGGCGCGGAACCAGCCTCCCGCGCCGCTTTTCTTTTTTGGCCACATGCCACCAAGGAGAACCTCCCCATGCACAACAAGCGCGTGCTCGTCGCCATGAGCGGCGGCGTCGATTCCAGCGTGACCGCGTATCTGCTCAAGCGCCAAGGCTACGAATGCATCGGCGCCACCATGCGTCTCACCTGCCCCGCGCCCGACCCCGCCACGGGTATGAGCAAAGTCGACTGCGACATCGCCGATGCAAAGGTCGTCGCCAAGCGCCTGGGGATACCCCACCATGTGCTCGACTTGCAGCAGACCTTCGACCGCAACGTGATCGAGCGCTTTGTGAACGCCTACCAGGAAGGACTGACGCCCAACCCGTGCATCATCTGCAACCGCCACATTAAGTTTGGCGCGCTGCTCGATGCGGCGCTGGACATGGGCTGCGACTACATCGCAACGGGACATTACGCCAAAACAAGCCAGGCGGCAGACGGCACCTGGCAGCTACATCGCGGCGAAGATCCCAAAAAGGACCAGAGTTACTTTTTGTATTCGCTTACGCAGGAACGCCTGGCACACACGATCTTTCCGCTGGCAGGCCTAGACAAAGAGCGCGACGTGCGCCGCATAGCCGCCGAGCAGGGCTTTACCAACGCCCAGAAGGCCGAAAGCGAGGACATCTGCTTTATTCCAGACGGTGACTACGCGGGCTATATCGAGCGCCGCTGCGGACATCCCGCTGCACCGGGCGACATTGTGTGGCGCGACGGCAGGGTGGTCGGGCGCCACAACGGCGCGCTGCGCTACACCATCGGCCAGCGCAAGGGCCTGGGCGTTGCGATGGCGCATCCCGTGTACGTAACGGGCGTCGACGCCGCCAACAACACCGTGCATCTGGGCGAGGCCGAGGACCTAACCGCCTCGGCGCTAACTGCCGATGAGTGGATCTGGAGCGCGCCGGACGCACGCATGGAGGCGGAGCTCGATGCCGGCGGCATTCGCGTAGGTGCCAAGTACCGCTACCGTCAGAAAGACCAGGCAGCAACCCTTACACGTGGCGCCGGCGGACAAATGCTGCTAACTTTTGACGAGCCGCAACGAGCCATCGCCCCCGGCCAGGCCGTTGTAGTCTATCGCGGCGACATCGTCCTGGGCGGCGGTACCGTGACCGGCGCACTTAAGTAGCCGTGGGTTTACCGCTGCACGTGTCGAAGTACCTCAACAGCGGCACCAACCTCGATTACGCGACGCTCGAGGCCGCGGCAAATGGCCTCGAGTCGACCCTCCGCCGTCGCCCATTCGCTCTGCGAAAGAATCTCGATCGCCTCATCAACAAATCCGTTGAGCCGAGATGAATCGAACCAATCGAGCGAGTCCGCAAGCGCCAGCTGAGCGGAAGGGTCGGGCCCAAACGGCTTAGCGGAAAACCCAAACTCCCCAGCCGCGAGCAAGACGGTTGGCACGTTATACCACAGACAGTTGCCGCTATCGAACAGCGGTGCAGGTTTTATCTCCAGGGTGTCGACATTACGGATGATGCCGAAGTTTCGCCAATGGCGGTCGCTGTTGGCCAAAAGGGCATCGCAGACAATCATCTGCGACATAGACCTTCTCACAGCGGCCTCATCGGCACCATGCTTGCCAAGGTAGCGACAGTATCGATCGTATGTCGAGTCTCCCCGCTGGCTACCAAGTGCGCCCTTAACGTAAACAGCCGGAACGTATTCCTCACGGCCGTCAAGAAAGTCGTCGCACAGACACACAGGGCCATCGAACATCCGCTCAACCGTATAAGGAACAAACTCGCCCTCCGACAGCAAGCGACGATGCAGAGCCGTTGCAACCGCCTCGTTAAAGGGACGTTGATCGTCCACGCCGCATCCTTTAGCCAAAACGCGAATGCCGTTTCGGATCATCCACGATTTAGGGAGCTCGCCCTCGGACGTGTTATCCGGATTTTTAAGACCGATGCCTTCCAGCCAACCCGAACGCCCCTCGGGCGCCGATCGCTCAAATTCGTTCTCGAAGTAATTGAGGTTTCGCCATTCGAACCCGTCGCATTCTGCCGGTCGCAGCCAATAGCAATCCGAAAGCGAGAGACCCAGGCACTGAACCGGCACCTCAATGCCACTGGCAATTCCCAGCTCGCGGTAGCGCGAGATAAGCCCAGGACGAACATCGGGCACCGACCGATGCCCCCACCACGCGTTGAGCTCCCGCTTATTCACCGTTGGAGAAGAGCTCGAGCATGTGCCAAACGGCATTCGTTGCGCATCGAGGACCTCGGCGATTTCAAAGGGGAACTCGCGCGTCGGATCAAATGAGACATACGCGACCTCATGGTCGGCCGACATCAGCGTAAACTTGCGTCCCACATCGGCTGCAGGACGGCGTCCTCGCTTGCGGACCTTTTGATAGGCGATCGCAGAATTGTACTCGACCATCTTCCGTCCGCCCACAATATCGCACGCGAGCGTTCCCGATGCGGCAAGTTGAGATATGCGGGCTTTCGTAACGCCCAACAGGCGGGCGGCATCACCCATAGACAAGTACTCAGACGTATCCATACGCCGCATCACCTCGTTAAGTAATTTACACGTTTAGTTAATAGATTACAGACATCATAATACTAAACAGCCCAAAGTGAAAAAAGGCCCGAGAAATCGGGCCTTAGCGATTGGTCAGCCGAGTCGCAAGCTGCTCCCCTAGCGCTGAACGTAGGCGCGAACCAGCTCGTAGGTATTGCGCACGCCGTCGATGTGGCTGCGCTCGTAGTTGTGGCTCGCGTACACGCCGGGGCCGATCAGACCATGGCGAATGTCGTAGCCGGCCGAGAGCGTGGCCTCGACGTCCGAACCGTAGTGCGGGTACACATCGATGGCGTAATCGAGCTCCAGCTCGCGCGCGATGTTGGACAGCGTGGTTACCAGGTCGTAGTTGTACGGACCGCCCGAATCCTTGGCGCAAATCGAAACCATGCGCTCGGTGCAGCCCAGGTCGTCGCCCACGCAGCCCATGTCCACGCTGATCATCTCGCGCGTGTCGGCCGGCACAAAGGCACCGCCGTGGCCGACCTCCTCGTACACCGTAAAGAGCAGCGAAACCTTGCGCGAAAGGGTCACCTCGCCGCCGGCGACGGCACGCGCCAAGCCCAGCAGAATCGACGCCGACAGCTTGTCGTCAAGGAAGCGACTCTTGATGTAGCCGCTCTCCGTCACCGTCGTACGCGGGTCCATAGCGATGATGTCGCCGGTTTGAATACCCAGCTCGAGCACATCGTCCTTGCTGTCGACGTTCTCGTCGAGCAGGATTTCCATGTTCTTCTCGATGGTCTTGACCGGCTCATCGGCCACATGCGCCGAAGGCTCGGTATTGAGGACCACACCCGTGTAGACATTGCCATCGCGCGTGTAAACGGTGCAGTTCTCGCCATCGGCCGTAGACCACTGATGCCCGCCGAGGGTCGTGGGACGCAGGCGACCATTGTCCTTAATGGAGCGCACCATGGCGCCCAGGGTATCGACATGGCTCGCCAAGACAAGCGGCTCGCCCTCACCACCAAGCTCAACGAGCACATTGCCCTTGTTAGAACGCTCGGGCCCAAAGCCCATATCGCGCAACGTTTCCATCAGATAATCAGTCGCCGCACGGGTATAGCCCGTAGGCGAAGCAATCGAGGTAAGCGCCTTCAACTGGTCAGTAATATAGGAGAGCGTCTCCTCTAGAGAAGTATCAATATTAGAAGTCATATGAATCCTTCCAAGTAAAACTAAGACCGAGTCCCGATTTTAACCGTTCTGCACGTGCAATGCCCCAGGAGCCGAACCACCTCCAGACGTCCCCGCACCGGTTTTGTGCACGTACACGGTTTACAATCCCAATCTTGCATAAATCCTATCGGTATCTGCATAAAAATGAGGCATCTATTTGCTTCGTCTCAGGGTACCCTACCTTGGACCGTGCAAAAAACGGAGTATTCTGCACCGTGGGCTCCAACGGCCCCACCACAAACGACATAACGACGCGGTTACAGCAGTGTTGCAGGTCGTCGCAAACCAAAAACGCGGCGACAGCCCCCCTCCGCTCATCGATAGCCCACCCACAATGGCTGTCGATGGACGTCTGCGGGCCACTGCGGCCCATTCACAACGTTATGCATTTTTCAGAGCTTGCTGAATACTCCCAAAAATGCACGCTGGGAAGTGCACCACCTATCCGCAGCGGGCAGCATGCCTTAGTTTTGCTCGCCTCAGGGCTTCGACGCAGCACAAAAAGCCCCGCCGTGCGTAGCACGGCGGGGCCAGCAGCAAGTCAAAAGACCATACGCCTACGGGCGAAGGACCACCAAACTGGGTTAGGCAGCCGGGCAGATCTTCTTGAAGAGCTCGATGACGTCGTCGAGCGTCGCCTCGCGCGGGTTACCCGGGAAGCAGGCATCGGCCATGGCGTCCTTGGCCAGGACCTCGATCTCGTCAGCCTTCATGGCCTCGCAGACGTGCGGGATGTTCACGTCGGCGGAGAGCTGCTTGACGGCGGCGATGGCGGCGTCGGCAGCCTCGTCGGTGCTCATGCCCGTGGTGTCAACGCCCATGGCGACGGCAACCTTGGCCAGGCGCTCGGCGCAGACCGGCTTGTTGAACTCCATGGCGATCGGCAGCAGCATGGCGCAAGCGACGCCGTGCGGGGTGTCGTAGTGAGCGGACAGGGTGTGAGCCATGGCGTGGTCGATGCCCAGGCCAACGTTGGAGAAGCCCATGCCGGCGACATACTGACCAAGAGCCATGCCCTCGCGGCCGGAGCCGGGCTGGCCGGACTTGGCCTCGGCGACGGAGTCGCGCAGGTTCTCGCTGATCAGCTTAATGGCCTCAAAGTGGAACATGTCGGAGAGCTCCCAGGCGCCCTTGGTGGTGTAGCCCTCGATGGCGTGGGTCAGAGCGTCCATGCCAGTGGAAGCGGTAAGGCCGGCGGGCATGGAAGCCATCATGTCGGGGTCGACGACGGCGACCTCGGGGGCGTCGTTGGTGTCGACGCACACGAACTTGCGGACCTTCTCGGGGTCGGTGATGACGTAGTTGATGGTCACCTCAGCAGCGGTACCGGCGGTCGTCGGCACGGCGATGGTGAACACGGCGTGGTTCTTGGTGGGAGCAACGCCCTCGAGGCTGCGGACGTCGGCGAACTCAGGGTTGTTGATGATGATGCCGATGGCCTTGGCGGTATCCATGGAGGAACCGCCACCGATGGTCACGATAGCGTCAGCCTCGGCGGCCTTGAAGGCCTCGACGCCGTCCTTGACGTTCTGGATAGTGGGGTTGGGCTTGATCTCGGAGTAGAGGCTCCAAGCGATGCCGGCGGCGTCGAGCTCGTCGGTCACCTTAGCGGTAACGCCAAACTTAACCAGATCGGGGTCGGAGCAGACGAAGATCTTCTTGTAGCCGCGACGCTGGAGCTCACCGGGGATCTCCTTGATGGCGCCGGAACCATGATAAGAGATGGTATTGAGAACGAAACGATTAGCCATTGATAGCCTCCCATCGTGTGCGGGGCACCCATTACGCCCCACGCTATGAGTCCCATCCTAACGCTTTTGAAACAAAAAACACGTGAGAACGTCAAATTGTTAAAGCGTTTCAACAGAAGATGAAAAAAATAATGCGGCAAAGGGACAACCCCTCTGCCGCATTCGGTTACTTTCGGCAGCCCTCTTTCCAAGCCTCGGCCGCAACCTTCCAGCGAAAACGCAAGTCGCGCTCGCGGTCGATGAACATGATGGCAAACGCGACAAACAGCAGCACGCTCGCCACGACGATGGCGTGCAGGCCTATGCGCTCAATACACCAGTTGCCCAGCACAGCGCCAAACACAAAGGTAAAGATCACGCCAAAGTACAGCAGGCCGTTTTCCAAAAAGCCGCGCTTGTGGGTGATGATGTAATCATCCACGTTTTGCAGCGCGTTGCGCAAGTTGCCGATGCACATGGTCGTGGCGATGCCGTGACCGTGAATCTTGCGGAAGCTCTCGACCTGCATACCGCAGGCAAACGAGGTGAGGCAGTTGGCGAGCAGGTTGAAATCGCCACCGGGAATAAAACTCACGCCCAGCAAGATGACGGCTTCAAAGAACACCGTCACCTGGCGCCAGTGAATCACACTGCCAAACCGCTCGTGAACCAGGTCAGCAAGCATAATGCCCACGGCAAACGACACCACGGGAAAGAAATAGCGTCCCGCCAGCGCCCAGTTGCCCTCCGAGATGCTCACGCCCACCAGCAGGATGTTGCCCGTCTGCGCGTTGGCGAAAACGTGGTCGCGCCCAATGTACGAATAAACGTCCATAAAGCCACCGGCGAGCGCCAAGATGATGCCCAGCTCAATAGATTCCGATATCTGTTTGGCACGCTGCATCGTCGTGCATCCTCCTTGTTGACGACTCTCTCGTGCGTTGGCGGAAACATAGCCGCCGTTCATACTGTAACCCATTGACAACATGGCGTGCGCGCGAGACGGGTTCTCCAACGCGCAGATACACAGCCTGGAAACAAACGACACCCGCACCGACGCGCCAATCCGCCAGCTCATGTTCTCCACCAGTCTTTTTAGCCCCATCCCAAAAAGACTGGTTACAATTACGTGCAGCATACAAACACCGGGAGGGATCGTGGCAAAAAAGCCTCAGCACGCTCAGAACAACCAGCGCAGTCAGCAGGGCAAACAGGGCCAGCAGCAAAAGCGCGGCGGCAAGGCGCAGGGTGGGCACACCACTCATACTCCAGCAGCGCCCGCCCGCCCCTGGCGCCCGGGCCGCGATAAGTTCCTCCCCGTCAGCCGCGCCGACATGGATGCGCGCGGCTGGGACCAGTGCGACTTTGTCTACATCTGCGGCGATGCCTACGTGGACCATCCGAGCTTTGGCATGGCCATCATCAGCCGCGTGCTCGACGCGCACGGCTACAAGGTAGGAATCATCTGCCAGCCCGACTGGACCGATCCCGCCAGCATCACGGTGCTCGGCGAGCCGCGCCTGGGCTTTTTGGTCAGCGCCGGCAACATGGACTCCATGGTCAACCACTATTCGGTGACCAAGCACCGCCGCCACACCGACGCCTATACTCCCGGTGGCGAGGAGGGGCACCGCCCCAATCGTGCCGTCACGGTCTACGGCAACCTCATCCGCCAGACGTTCAAGGACGTTCCCATCATCATCGGCGGCATCGAGGCAAGCCTGCGCCGTCTGGCCCACTACGACTACTGGCAGGACAAGCTCAAGCGTTCGGTGTTGCTCGACTCGGGCGCCGACATCCTCATCTACGGCATGGGCGAGCACGCGATTGTCGAGATCGCCGACGCGCTCGACGCGGGACTGCCCGTCGACCAGATCACCTATATCAACGGCACCGTCTACCGCACGGGTTCGCTCGACGAGGTCTACGACTACGACCTGCTGCCCAGCTGGGACGACCTTGCCGCCGACAAGCTCAACTACGCGCGCAGCTTTAACGTGCAGCAGCAGAATATGGACCCCATCACCGGACATCGCCTGGTAGAACCCTACCCCAACAGCGTCTATGTGGTGCAGAACCCGCCGTCGGCGACGTTAACGACCGATGAGATGGACGAGGTGGCCGAGCTCCCCTACGCACGCGATTGGCATCCCGACTACGACGCGGCGGGCGGCGTACCGGCCTTTGCCGAGATCAAGTTTTCCATTAGCTCCAACCGCGGCTGTTTTGGCGAGTGCTCGTTTTGCGCCCTCACCTTCCACCAGGGCCGCGTGTTGCAGATGCGCAGCCACGATTCGATCATGCGCGAGGCCGAGCTGCTCACGCGCGATCCCGAGTTTAAGGGCTATATCAACGACGTGGGCGGACCGACGGCAAACTTTAGCCGTCCTGCCTGCGACAAACAGCTCAAGCACGGCGTGTGCAAGAACAAGCGCTGCCTGTGGCCGAGCGTATGCAAGAACATGGTGGTCGACGAGAGCGGCTACACGCAGTTGCTGCGCGACCTGCGCCAGCTGCCGGGCGTCAAGAAGGTCTTCGTCCGCAGCGGCATCCGCTTTGACTACACCATGGCCGATGCCTCGGACGAGTTTTTGCGCGAGCTGCTGGAGCATCACGTCTCGGGCCAGCTGCGCGTAGCGCCCGAGCACGTGAGCGACGCGGTGCTCTCCGTGATGGGCAAGCCGAGCCGCGCCGTCTACGACGCGTTCTGCCGTAAATTTGAACGCCTGAACCGCGAATACGGACTCAAGCAGTACGTGGTGCCGTATCTGATCTCGAGCCACCCCGGCTCGACGATGAAGGAAGCTGTGGACCTGGCCGAGGCCGTACGCGACATGGGCTACATGCCCGAGCAGGTGCAGGACTTCTACCCCACCCCGTCCACCATGTCGACCTGCATGTACTACACCGGCGTGGACCCACGCACCATGCAGCCGATCTACGTGGCACGCGACCCGCACGAGAAGGCCATGCAGCGTGCGCTCATCCAATACCGCAAGCCCGAGAACTACAAGCTCGTACGCGAGGCACTAGAAAAGGCCGGCCGCCGCGATCTGATTGGCTACAGCAAGCATTGCCTGATTCGCCCCGTGCCCCCGCGCCCGGGCGAGACGTCTGCTGGCGGCGGACACGGCACCGGCAAGAAGGGCGGCAAGGCCCACGGTGGCTCTGGCGGCGCCGGCAAGGGACCCAAAGGCAGCAAGGGGCACGGCGGCATGTCGCGCGCACAGAACACTGCCGGTCGCAATCGCGCAGCCCAAGGGCGTCAGGGCGCCAACGGAGGCGGGCGTCGCAACTAGGGCAGCGGTGCGCTCGCTGCGTCCATCCCACACGCGTGGCGCAGCGAGCGCATTGCCTCAACGAGGATGACGCCGGCGATAGCGACCGTGATTATCACGTCGAGCGGTGTGTTCACAAACCAGAGCAACGTCATGAAATACGACCCGGCATTAAAGGCAAAGTGCAGCAGGATCGTGTAGCGGAGCTTTCCGGTCGTCACGAGCACCCAACCAAAGATGAGGCCGGCGGCGCCCGCGTAGCAACCCTGTACCCAATTCATGTGCATAAAACCGAAGATCGCCGCCTGCAGCACAATCGCCGCGGCGCTACCCCACGTGCTTGGGGCCGCCCAGGGCACCATGGCGCCGCCCTGCGCGCTCACACGACGCCGGCACTTCCAAAGTGGGCGGCACTGCGGATTAAACGCTCGGAGCGAAAACTCAAAAATAATGCCGCGTACCAGCAACTCTTCACAAAATGGGGCGCCGAGCACCGTGGTCAGGACGGCGAGATAGCTGGTGTCGCCCATGCCTGTTTCCTCGACAAGCTCGCTGTAGTCGGCCGCGGCCTCGGGCAACAGCGACAGCACGGCGTCGGTCACGTAGCCAACGACCACCTGCAGGGCCAGGCCAATCACGATAACGCATGCGATTCGCTTCCACGCCCCACGCGCTCCCCCGCCAAGCGGACGCTCGCCCTGCCAGCGCGCCATAAACGAACGCGGCCACAGATAACGCCACCACAGCAGCGCCATTAAAAACGATGCCGTCTGCGCGACGGCCTGAAGCAATTGAATATCGAGGCCGTCAATCGAAAAGCCCATGAACACCGATGCGACGCCAAGGGCGGAGAACAAAACGACGCTCAGGGCAATATCGGCAGCGACGACGCCAAAACAGGCAAGCGCCCAAATCATCGCATTGAGCATGCCAACCTCCTCAAAACCGTTCCCTAGTTCTACCACAACTCGGCAGAGAGCTGACCCCATGGGGACGGAGGAAAACGGATCACTTATTGATGAGAATCGGGCGCAGTGCCAAAAGCCCCGTTCGGCGAGATGTCGAACGGGAAGGTGCCACAGCGATTGAACGCGGCAATGAACATGCGGATGGCGTTGGACGGCGTGGTGCCCACGAGCTGAGTTGCCGCCGCGAAGGCTGCCTTCTCCTCGGGCAAGACCTTCGCGACTACGGGGGTCATGTGTTCTGCCATGGCGCTTCCTTTTTGAAACGACGGTAGTGCGGATAGATGCGGGCCACGCGGCTGGGCGACGGGCTGTGAAGGCAACCCGATTGGCCCGCATCTGGAGTTTGTTTCTGCGGCGTTGGTATTACTTGGTATTCCTAAGTATTACCCCGCAGATAGAATACCACATCCGACCCCGTGGGGACGGAGGAAAACGGATCATTTTGTTGCTGAATTAGTATTTAGAGCGTGATGATGTCCGAGATATCGAGGGCCTGAGCGTCGACGGCATCGTGCGTGGCAAGCAACAGCATGCGACCGTCGAGCAAGTCGAGCACGACCTCGGCGCATGCGTCGCGCGCAGCGGTATCTAGACCGGTAAAGGGCTCGTCCAGAATCACCGCGTCGCCCGGGCACAGCAGGGCTCGGGCAATCTCGACGCGACGGCGCTGCCCGCCCGAGAGCTCGGCCACACGAGCATGTACATCGATCCCCGGCACTAGCAGGCGCAGCAGGGCTGTGGCACTCGAGGCATCCGCACGCGCATCGGCGCACACCAGCACGTTATCCAGCGCCGAGGCGGACTCGGCCAAGCGCGCGTCCTGAAACACCATCGAGCACGGCGTGCACTCCCCCGCTGCCAACGAAAGCAGCGTCGACTTGCCCATGCCCGAGGCGCCCATCACACAGATACGCCCACCCGCGGGCACGTTGAGCACCAGTCCGTCGAGCGCCGGCGCCCAGGGCGCGCGATCGCCCACGGCAAGCGCAAGCTCCGCTGCAGCGCCATCGCCCGCAGCCCTCGCACGCCCGCGCAGCCCATGCCCATGCGCCCGCACGGCCGCACCCCACGCCACGGACCCCGAAACCCGCAGCAGCCACACCAGCACACGCTCGCATGCCCATGAGGCGGCAACGACCAGCACGGTCCACGCCAGCAGATCAGCCGTCTCAATCAAAAGCTTCGCCTGATAGATGCGCTCACCCACGGTGTCCACCGCCATGCCGATCAGCTCGGCTGCCACGCCGGCCTTCCAGCTCATGCCAATCACGGCTCGGGCACAAGAAAGCACAAACGGCAGGACTTCGCGCCAGGTATGGGCGCAAAACAGTCGCCAGCCGCGCACGCCATGCAGACGGAGCATCTGCTCCAGTGGCTTATCCACCTGCGACAAGCCTTCGACCAGTGAGAAATATACGCCCGGCAGCGCCATCAAAAAGACCGCCGCGATGCTCACACGTGCCGACCCCAGCCACATGAGCAGCAGGACCACCACGCAGGCAACCGGCGTCGCCTTTACAA
This sequence comes from uncultured Collinsella sp., assembly GCA_958371715.1. Lineage (GTDB taxonomy): Bacteria > Actinomycetota > Coriobacteriia > Coriobacteriales > Coriobacteriaceae > Collinsella. Next base: position 10,426 of record CATXLW010000015.1, on the reverse strand, counting down.
ACGAAAGTGCCGGCGCCGCCAAGCGGGCAAACGCCCGCGACCGTACAGAAATCCCGGCCAACAAACCGCCGCATACCGCGGCAAGCGCCAGCCCGCCCAGTATCCGCGCGCCCGAGCCCGCCAGAATCGCCCACGTGCCGGCATCGCACACCAGCCGCAGCAACGCCACCACAACAGCGCCCGGCCCCGGCAAAATCAACGGCTGCGCCGCCAGCGCCGCCGCGAGCACCCACACGGCAAGCCAAAAGGCGGCGACGGCACCTGCCGCCGCCACCGCCTTCATATGCTCTGTCATTTGTCGAGCAAACGCACGCATGGGCTACTCCAAGTAGTAGAAATCATCGGCCGGGAGCTTGCCGCCCACGGCGCTCGCGTCCGCATCGGCCAGCACCTGCAGGTACCCACAGAGCGCCGCCTTCATATCCTTGCCCGTCTGGCAGACAAGCATGCACCCGGGAATCGCCTTCTCGGCGATCTTGGCGTTGTCCACGATGCCGGCATCGACCACGGCCTGCGCCCAGTCTGCCGGCGCCGCATTGACAGCCTTAACGCTCGCCGCATGGCAGCTCAAGAACTCCGCAACGGCCTCGGGATGCTCCTTGGCAAAGGCACGGCGCACCACGGTCACGCCCGTCAGCAAACGGGAGCCCGTGTCACCCGCGAGCTCGTCCCACACATCGGTCAGGCTCACCGGTGCCGACAGCTTGCCCTCGCTCTTGGCGATGGCAGCGGTCTTGAATGGCTCCGGCAGCACGCCCACGGCGGACGGGTCGGCAAGCAGGGCCGACAGCACCTCGGTGGGCTCGCTCTTAAACTCGAGCGCCACCTGGCCGGTCAGGCCCGCGCGCTCCAGCAGGTAGTTCATGACGTACTCCGGCGTGGTGCCCTTGCCCGTCATGTAGACGGTATGGCCCGCCAGATCGCCAAACGAGGCCACACTCGCGTCGCCCGTCACAACGTTCAGCACGCCCAGCGTGTTGATGTCGATGACCTGCACCGCGCCCTCGGTCTTGTTGTAGAGCACGCTCGCCACGTTGGCGGGCACCAGGGCAATGTCGATATCGCCCTGAATGACCTTGGGCACAATCTCGTCGGCGGCAGTGTTGATCGCAAAGTCGAACTCATTGTCCGTCTCGCCATCGGCAGCCTGGTCCATAAACTGCACCAGGCCAATCGAGGTCGGCCCCTTGAGCGAGGCGACGTGCACCTCAACCGGCTCCGCGGCGGCACCGTCAGCGGCAGACCCGGCAGCCGAACCCGCGGCGGACCCGGCACCGGTAGCCCCGCCGCCACAGCCCGCGAGCGCAAGCGACAGAGCGCCCGCGGCGAGCGCCGAGGCAAACCCCCGGCGCGACATCTCAAAATCAAACGTACGCATCGCTAGCACGTCCCCTCGTTAGGCATCGACCAGGCGTGATGGTCGGTATGCAGCAGCTCTTCGGCCAGTGGCGAGAGCGGCTCGCCCAAGAACTCGCGGTAGCACGCCTGGACATCGGGATTCTCGTGCGAGAAGCGAATGTCCGCAGCGGCATCCAGGCCCCACAGCACCTGACCGCGCTCGGCTGCCAGCTCGCAGCCGTCGTGGATGGGCTGACCGCCGCCACCGACGCAGCCGCCCGGACACGCCATGACCTCGACGAAGTCATAGCTCGCACGGCCGTCGCGAATCGCATCGAGCAGGCGGGCGGCGTTGCCCAGCCCGTGCGCCACGGCGACGCGCACCTTGGTGCCATCGATATCGGCCATGGCTTCCTTCCAACCGTCGAGCCCACGCATCTCGGTAAAGAAGTCGGCATCGGGATTCTTGCCCGTCACCAGGTAATATGCCGAGCGCACGGCGGCCTCCATCACGCCGCCCGTGGCGCCAAAGATCACACCCGCGCCCGTGCCAAAGCCCAGCGGCGTATCGAGCGGCTCCTCAACCAGCGTATCCACGCTCACGTGGTTCGCGCGGATCATGCGCACCATCTCGCGCACCGTCAGCGCAACGTCAACGTCGGGCGTGCCGTCCTCGCCCACCATGCTCGGCAGCGCGCACTCGGCCTTCTTGGCCGTGCACGGCATCACGGACACCACAAACAGGCGCTCGGGCTCCACGCCCAGCACCTTGGCGTAGTAGGTCTTGGCGATGGCGCCGAACATCTGCTGCGGCGACTTGGACGTGGACAGGCTATCGACAAACTCCGGATAGCGTGCCTTTACAAAGCGTACCCAGCCCGGGCAGCAGCTCGTGAACATGGGCCAGCCGCGGCTGTCGCCCTCGCCCTTGGCGGCCTTACCCAGGCGCTCGAGCAGCTCGGAGCCCTCCTCCATAATGGTGAGATCAGCCGAGAAGTCGGTGTCGAACACGTACTCAAAGCCCACGCGGCGCAGCGCGCAGGCCAGACGCTCGACGGTAGCCTCCTCGCGTGAAATGCCGAGCTCCTCGCCCCAAGCGCTACGCACGGCTGGCGCGATCTGCACCAGCACGATCTTGTCGGGATCAGCGAGAGCGTCGAACACGGCCTCGGTGTCATCGCGCTCGCGCAGCGCGCCCGTGGGGCAATGCGTGATGCACTGGCCGCATGCGACGCAGTCGGTCTTGCCGATCGGCGCGCGCCCGCGGGTGCCCACGGCGGTGTGCGTGGCGCGGTTGGTCAGGTCCCAAATCCCCAAGCCCTGGACGCTCTCGCACACCTTGATGCAGCGCATGCATTTAATGCACTTGTCGTTGTCGCGGATGATGGGAAAGTCGAAGTCCCAGCCCTCACCCGCCAGATGCTTCTGGTAGGGCAGATAGAAAATGCCCAGGTCGTTGGCGATGGCCTGCAGGTTGCAGTTACCGCTGCGCACGCAGCTCGCGCACTGCGCATCGTGCTGCGACAGCAGCAGCTGCACGTTGGTGCGACGGGCCTCGCGCGCCTTGGGGCTGTTGGTGTGGACCACCATGCCGTCGAGCACGTAGTTGTTGCAGGCGGCAACCAGCTGGTCGCAGCCCTCAACCTCGACCACGCACACGCGGCAGCCGCCGATCTCGTTTAGATCGCGCAGATAGCACAGGGTGGGAATCTGGATGCCGACGGACTTGGCTGCGTCCAGGATCGTGGTGTGCTCGGGCACCACGACCTCGCAGTTATCGATAGTGAGCTTGACCATGTTGTGCGCTCCGTTTTCGGTGTTGTCGCTGACAGTGGTTTTGTTGGGCTCTACCATTCCAAGTTCCTCCCTCCGCGGAACGCACCAAAGCCAAAGTGGTCGCAGCGCAGGCAGCGGCTCGCCTCCTGGCATGCCTCCTGTTCGGTAAGACCCTGCTCGACCAGATTCCAATCGTGAATACGCTCGCCCACCTCGCGCTCGCCCAGCTCGCAGCGGCCGCACTCGTGCTTACCCTTAAACTGGACGGTCGGCAGTTCGACCTCGAGTTTGATCTTGTGATCAAAGCCCAGGTAGCGGTCGATGTTTGCCGAGGCCACGCGGCCGGCGTTGATAGCGCGGATAACGGTGGCGGGGCCGGTCTGGCAGTCGCCGCCGCTAAAGAGACCATCGAAGTTGGGCACGGCGCCGTCCGAATCGGTGACGACGCAGCCCCACTTGCAGGCAATGCCCATCTCCTCAAACGGCTTGGAATCGATGTCCTGGCCAATGGCCACAAACACGCGCTCGCAGGGGATGATGCGTTCGGGCGTGGCGGCGGCACGCGGGGCCGGGCGACCGCGGCGGGGCTCGCCGATAATCTGTGGCTGCACGCGCAGGCCGCACACGCGACCGTCCTCGCCGGTCTCGATGGCGAGCGGGGCCGTCAGCTCCAGCACCTCGCAGCCCTCGGCCTGGGCGCCGGCGATCTCGGCGTCCTGGGCCGTCATGTCGCAGATGCGACGGCGGTAGACGATGCTCACCTTTTCGGCACCGCAGCGCACGGCAGAGCGGGCAACGTCCATGGCGACGTTGCCGCCACCGATGACGCATACGCGCTGGCCACTCAGATCGGGCAGCTCATCATCGCCAATGGCGCGCAGCATCTTGACGGCCGACTCCACGCCGAGCGCCTCTTCGCCCGGAAGGCCGAGCTTCTTATCGCTGTGGGCGCCAATGGCCAGGTAGACGGCATCGAACTCGTCGCGCAGGCGGGCAAGCTCCTCGCCGTTGACGGAGTGGTCGAGTTCCACGTTGATGCCGGCGCTCAAGATCCAGTCGATCTCGGCCTGCAGGCGCTCGCGCGGCAGACGGTAGCTGGGAATGCCGTAGCGCAGCATGCCGCCCAGGTGGTGGCGCTGCTCAAAGATGGTCACCTTATGGCCCATCACGGCCAGGTAGTAGGCACAGGAAAGGCCGGCCGGGCCGCCGCCGATCACGGCGACGCGCTTGCCGGTGTTGTCCACTACATGGGGCTTGTGGTCGTTGAGGTCGCTGTGCTCAACGGCAAAACGCTTGAGAGCGAGGATGTTCATGGGGTCGTCGACCATGCCGCGACGGCAGTGCATCTCACAGGGGTGCTCGCATACCAGGCCGCAGACGAGCGGCAGCGGGTTGTTTTTGCGGATGACTTTGACGGCGTCGGCATAACGGCCGGCCTCGACCAGCGAGATGCACCCGGGAATGTCGACGTGCGCCGGGCAGCCCGATACGCACGGAACGCGTGCCTCGCGGTCAAAGCCGCAGGAGTGCTCGCGAATGTGGTGCTCAAAGTCGTCGCGAAAGCCGCGAATGGCGGTAAGCGCCATGGCGCCGGCCTCGTAGCCGATGGCGCAGTCGCTCGAAAGGTAGATGGTGCGGGCGGTGCGCTCAATCAAGTTGAGCGTGGACTCGTCGGCGCGGCCCTCGAGCACATCGGCGAGCAGATCGCTCAGCGCGCTCAGGCCCACGCGGCAGGGTGTGCACTTGCCGCAGCTCTGAGTGGAACACAGGTTGACGAGCGCTGCCGTAAACTCAACGGGACACGGGGCGAGCGAGCTCACCGCCAGGCGACGTCCGAGCGCATCGTGTAGGTCGTCCATGACGGCCTGGGCGTGGCTGCGTTCCATTACATGCAGTCGAGCCATAAGATCCCCTCTCACATGGCAGCCCGGAGGCGAGGCCGGGCGAAGTTGCTACATGCAACACACTGACCTAAAAAGTTGTTAGGTCTCCACGCGGTTCGGCAGGCGGTATAAAACGCGGCCCTCAGCGGTGCTAAACACCTTTACCGCAGATAAATGCCATATTTGATAAAACGCGTTACCAAATGACAATGCCCCGCCCACGCAATCACGTGGACGGGGCATTGCTCCAGGTATGCGGTCAGCGACCCTGTTGCTTTTACTTAAGCTCGGGCCAGAAGTCCTTGTTGGCCTCGATCATGTCGTCGAGAACTTCCTTGGCAACCTTCATCGAAGGCACGGTCTTGTTGAGCGTAAAGGCCTTGAGCGCCTTCTCGTACGAACCCTCGATCGTGGCCTCGACCACGAGCTTCTCGGAGTTCAGCTGCTGCATCATGAGGCCCTGCTGGAACAGCGGGATGTTGTCGCGGCTGATAACCTCGGGGCCGTTCTTACCAATGTAGGCAGGCAGCTCGACCATAGCGTCGTAGGGCATGTTGGGGATAGCGCCCTTGTTCTCGCAAATGACCAGGAAGCGCTGCTTGGTGTCGTTCTTCAGAGCGATGGCCAGGTCGGCAATCCAGTCGCCGTGGCTGCCCGCATAGAACGTGCTCTCGTCGATCTCGCCCGTCTTCTCGTAGTGATCGATACCATCAAAGAGGTTCTTCTCGCGCGTCTCCTCAACCTCGTTAGCACGGGTGCGCTCGGGGTTGGAATGCTCGACGAACTCCTTCTGCTGCAGGTAGTAGTTCAGATACGTGTTGGGCAGGTACTCCGGGAAGCACTCCATGATCTCGTACTCGCCCTTCCAGACGTAGTACCAGCTGCCCTTGGTGTGGCGGTTCTGCTCGGGGTGCTCGTCGGTGGCCTCCTCGGGCTTCTTGGACATCAGCGAGCTCATGCCCTTGAGGTACGAATCGGGCAGCAGAATCTCATGCTCCTTGATGTACTCGCGCAGCTGCGGGAGCACCTCCTCGCCCTTGTGGCGGATCGAGGTGAACCAACCAAAGTGGTTGAGGCCAAAGTAATCGTACTCGACATCCTTCTTGTCGATATCGAGCGCGGCGCAAACCACGTCGATAATCGCGATCGGCATGTCGCAGATGTTGATGATGCGAGCGTTGGGGCGCAGGACGCGGCAGCCCTCGGAGACGATGGCGGCAGGGTTGGAGTAGTTAAGAATCCAGTAGTCCTTCTTGGCATACTTCTCAACGTCGTCAATCAGCTCGACCATGGGGAAGATGGTGCGCATGCCGTAGGCAAGGCCGCCGCAGCCGCAGGTCTCCTGGCCCACGCAGCCGTGACGCAGCGGAATCTTCTCGTCCTGCTCGCGCATGGCATAGCCGCCCACGCGCATCTGGGCAAACACGAAGCTCGCGTCCGTAAAGGCAGTCTCCTTGTCGGTGGTCACCGTGAGCTTGATGTCCAGGCCGAGGTCCTCGTGCAAAATCCAGTCCACGAGCACGCCGATCTTGCGCTGGCGCTCCTCGTTGATGTCGTACAGACGAATCTCGTCAACGTCGAGCTCGTCCTTGCGCAGAGCGATGGACTTGACGATGCCGGGGGTAAAGGTGGATCCGCCACCACACAGAGTAATGATCATTGTTTACTGCTCCTTCTCAATTGCGTTTTCGACCTTGTCACGCATCTCGGCGACCTTCATGCCAAAGATGATCTGGATATTATTGCCGTTGCGGTTGATGCCGCTGTTGGGCACGTGGTTGATGAGGTCCTCATTGATGAGGTCCGGGTTCTTAATGTTCACGCGGAGACGCGTAAAGCAGTTCTCGAGCTCCTCGATGTTGTCCTTGCCACCAAGACCTGCGACCAGGTCGGCAATACCTGCATCGACGCCCTCTGCGGGGGCCGCGGCAACAGCGCCCTGCTTCACCGCGACAGACGCGGCGGCCTCGCCCTCGGCAACGGACTCAGCAAGCTCGGACTCTTCCTCGCGACCAGGCGTGTGGAGGTTGAGCTTCTTAATAAGGAAGGTGAAGAGGAAGAAGTACAGAGCGGCGTTGACGACTCCGAGCACCAGCATGACCGGCCAGTTGGTCTTGTCGACACCGAGGACCAGGTTGGAGACCACGATGTTGATGATGCCGCCTGCAGTCGAAGCGGGCACGGAGAGGACCTTGAGCAGAACCAGGAAGATGCCGGAAAGAACCGAGTGAACGACAAAGAGCACGGGAGCGGCAAAGACAAAGAGGAAGTCCATGGGCTCGGTCACGCAGGAGAGCACGGCGGTGATGATCAGCGGGATGATAATGGCCTTGGTCTTATCCTTGTTCCCCTTGTAAGCGGTGAAGATAAAGGCGAGACCGATACCAATGTAGGGCCACAGGTTGTTGAAGGTGTAGCTGTTGAAGTAGGTGCTATCGGAGAAGGGCTGGCCCGTCATTGCCATCTCGGCAACACGGATGGGGTAGGCACCGGCGATAACCTGATCACCCAGCGTCAGGGTGCCACCCACATCGGAGAACTGGAACGGGGTGTAGATGAGGTGGTGCAGGCCGGTGGGAACGAGCAGCTTGTTGAGCATGCCGTAGATAAACAGACCGATGTTGCCCGACTCCTTAATGATGCCGGCAACAGAGGAGATGGCGCCCTGAACCGGAGGCCAAACGATGCAGAAGCCAGCGCCCATGATCCAGGAGATGATGATCATGATCAGGAACGGGAAGCGAACGCCCGAGAACATCGAAAGGGCAATGGGGAACTGCTTGTTCGAGTACTTGTTGAACACGGCACCGGTAATGCAACCAAGAATGATGCCGCCAAACACGCCGGTATCGAGCACCTGAATGCCCATAACGGTGCTCTGGCCGGTTCCGGTAAGACCGAGCATGCCGCTCGCTTCGGCAAGAGAGCCGGTGGCGTTGAGCACGATGTTGTTAGCCTGCAGGAACAGGAAGAACGACATCAGGGCAATCAGCGAAGCATGGCCCTTGTTCTTCTTTGCCATGGCGCCGGCGATGCCCACGCAGAACAGAATCGAGAGGTTGTTGATGATAAACATCAGCGACTGATAGACAACGGCGCCCACAAGCTGGAACGGACCGGAGCCCAGCACAGGGATCACGGCGCAGATGGTCTTGTTGGTCAGAATGATGCCCACGATGAGCAGGATGCCGGCAACCGAGAGATACATCATCGGCTGAACGATCGACTTCGCGAACACCTCCAACGGCGCTTTGAAATTGAACTTCTTTTTTGCGGTCATAGCGGTACTCCCCTTCCTTTTCCGCAAATTGAGATAGCTGTGCCCTGGACAAGACCGCAAGCCTTGCCTTATATCAATCGATGTATGGGCACGTTATGCCTAGAGACCAGGTTCTCCAAGCAGGTTAACAATGTGATATGCGAGATAACTCTTCTCGGCATCGGTAACGACAACGTTATAGGTAGACGACAGGTGGGCGGCTATGGCGTCCGCGCACGAGAATGCACACGGATACGCCGTTTCATCGATTCGGAACAGCGCGTCGCCATTGATTTGCCCGGCCGCGGGATCGAGCGCTCGCTGCGCGAAAAACTGCAGATGGCGAACGAAACGCTCATAGGGCAGCGAGGTGTTATCGAGGGTCGTAGCATAGCGCTCGGAAACAATCGCGAGCACATCGCGAACAAGCTGGACCGAGATGATGAGACGGTCGGAGCGTTGCGGCATGGTGGCGTTGACGATATGCAGCGTAATAAAACCCTGCTCTTCTTCGCTCATCTGGATGCCCATATACTCCTTGATAATCTGCAGCGCACGGCCCGCAAGCGCATACTCCTTGCGATAGAACTGCTGGATCTCGAGCAGCAACGGATTCTCGCAGGAGACGCCCTTGCGCTCGCGCTCCAAAGCAAGGCCGATATGGTCTGCGAGAGCAATGAGAATCTTGTCGTTGATATCAACATTGAGCTCTCGACGGAGCATCTGAACGATGTCCTCGGAAATCACGAGGTTGACGGTGGGGATGGACTCCAAAAGATGTGCCAAGCGGTCAATCGTGCGCGAATCCTGAGAAGTGCCCTCCTGCAGCGCATAGGTCTTTTCGACCGATGCTTCATCGATAGCGTCGCCGGCATGACGGCCAAAGCAGAGACCTCGACCGATGACAATGAGCTCGGAGCCATCGTCCGAAGTGACCATTGCGACGTTATTGTTGAAAACTCGCTTGATAACCACGGTACCCACCACAAGAATTTACTCGGAAAGCCAGACGACAGGCTCTTTAACAGTAACAGGGCCGGAAGCGTGCTCACGAAGAGTCGAGTTCTCCGAACGCTCGCACACAATAACGAAGACCGTGGGATCGAAGCCGGCGGCGCGGACCGCGTCAAAATCGACCTCGACGAGGGGCTGGCCCGCGTCGACATGGTCACCCTGAGCAACAAGCGCATGGAAGCCCTTGCCCCCAAGTTTAACAGTGTCGATTCCGATATGCAGCATCACCTGAGCAGAGCTGTCGTCGGACATGATGCCCAGCGCGTGCTCAGTCGGGAACAGCGCCGCGACGGTGCCGGAAACAGGAGCGCACACCGTTCCCTCTTGGGGAACCACGGCAACGCCATCGCCCACGGCACGGCTGCTAAAAGCGGAATCATTGGTATTTTCTAGATGAACAAGCTCGCCGGAAACGGGAGCGAGGATTTCGAACTCGGAAGTCGCAGTCGCCTGCTTGTCCGAGCCGCCCATAAGGCGAGAAAAGAAACCCATGGTGGCATGTCCCTTCATAAATATAGCCCAACCAAAACCAAGCGAATGCATCCATAGAGACACACCCGTTCAAAGACTTTGGTTAGGCCCACGTCCGAGGGACTCGGTAACCTTCCGCATTTCTTTTTACGGGACCTATTGTAGACAAGCCCAAAGCCAGAACAATCATTATGACCGGTGAACGGTATTTATTCTCCGATAAACGGTTTTTAGGCGATATTTGGATGTCTCTATAGTTTTGTAACCCTCGTGGCTATTCCCGGTGAGGCACCCGACCCCGTATCGCGGCGCATGTCGCCCCCAATCTGGGTATCCGGTGCATGGTGCCCTATTGTCTTGCATAATTTCGCTTGCGTCATGCATAAAAAGACGGGGGCACCCCTTCCCGTCCCAACGTACCCCCGCTTGGACCGTGCAAAAACCGGAGTATTCAGCATCGCGGTCCCCGTCGGCGACGCCGCGAATCGGGGAAGCCGCGCAATCGGCGTCATTTTGGGGCCCGGCGCGACGCGAAACGTGTGATATCGCCGCGCCGGACCCCGTCCGCCAACCCAAATAGTCTGTCGAAGGATCTCGCTGGCCCAAAAAGACGCTTCCGGTGCGTATGCAGCGGTGGCGCGCGCAGACGTGGTGTAAGAGCGTCCCGAGGTCCGTCGCTGCAAGT
>CATXLW010000014.1:0-53352 GCA_958371715.1 uncultured Collinsella sp. | reverse complement strand
AGAGCGCTTGACTGGCAGTCAAGAGGTCAGGGGTTCGATCCCCCTCGTCTCCACCCGAGCATTGAATGAGGCTCCAACGCAAGTTGGGGCCTTTTTTCATATAGGCACACAAGGTCAAAGGCGGCAGCATGATCCTCCTGGTCGACAAGATCGTGCGTTGAACGGGTGCCGCGCGCATGGTAGTATTTCACATCGTGGTTCAAAGCGTTGGAGGCTGTTCTGCCACCCCAACTGCAAGCGCCACTTTATAAGGGCTCTTGGCGCAACGGTTAGCGCAGGGGACTCATAATCCCTGGGTTCTGGGTTCGAATCCCGGAGGGCCCACCAGGTTTTTCAACAGGTCAGGCAATATGTCTGGCCTGTTTTCTTTTTCATGGCATTAGTTTTCACTTGCAAATAGCCTGCTTGCTCATTTCCGGGCGCCCTCGGTCGGCTGCCCGCGATGCCGCCGCCCGCCCGCGGGGCGCGCCCCGCGGGCTTACTCGGGCATCGAGGGGCCCAGACGCCCTGGACGCGCGCGCATCGGCCCCGCGGGCGACGGTCTCCGCCGTCGCGGCCCCGCGGGACTCCGGCGCCCGCGCCCCCGGAAAGTTTTTCCAAAATTGTCCTTGCATCGTGGTCCGAGTTCCCGTATAGTACTTCATCGCACGGGGGCGTAGCTCAGCTGGGAGAGCGCTTGACTGGCAGTCAAGAGGTCAGGGGTTCGATCCCCCTCGTCTCCACCCGAGCATTGAATGAGGCTCCAACGCAAGTTGGGGCCTTTTTTCATATAGGCACACAAGGTCAAAGGCGGCACCATGATCCTCCTGGTCGACAAGATCGAAAAAAGCTTCGGCGCGCGCGTCCTCTTTAGCGGCGCGTCCTTCCAGATCAACCCCGGCGAGCGCTTCGCGCTCGTGGGCCCTAACGGCGCCGGCAAAACCACCATGCTCAAAATCATCATGGGCATCGACAGCCCCGACGCCGGCCAGGTCCAGTACGCCAAGGACTGCCAGGTGGGCTACCTAGAGCAGGAAACTAATCTGGAGCACAAGGACACCACCATCCTTGCCGAGGTCATGGCCGCCGCCAAGGAAATCCGCCGCATGGGCGAGCGCGCTAACGAGCTGCAGGCCCAAATCACCGAGCTCTCCGAGCAGGGCAAGGACGTCGACGCACTCCTCAACGAGTACGGCCAGGTCCAGGACCGCTTTGAGCACCTGGGCGGCTACGAGCTCGAGAGCAACGCCCGCAAAATCCTGTCCGGCCTGGGCTTTAAGGTCACCGACTTTGAGCGCCCGTGCTCCGAGTTCTCGGGCGGCTGGCAGATGCGCATCGCGCTCGCCAAGCTCTTCCTGCGCCATCCCGACCTGCTGCTTCTGGACGAGCCCACTAACCACCTGGACCTCGAAAGCGTCCAGTGGCTGCGCGGCTTTATCGCCAACTACGACGGCGCCGTCCTCATCGTCAGCCACGACCGCGCCTTCATGGACGCCTGCGTCGACCACGTCGCCGCCCTCGAGAACCGCCGCGTGACCACCTACACCGGCAACTACAGCAGCTACCTCAAGCAGCGCGAGGACAACCTGGAGCAGATGCGCGCCAAGCGCGCCGCCCAGGAGCGCGACATCGCCCACATGCAGGTCTTCGTCGACAAGTTCCGCTACAAGCCCACCAAGGCAGCCCAGGCCCAGGAGCGCATCCGCAAGATCGAGCAGATCAAAAAGGAGCTTGTCATCCTACCCGAGGGCCACAAGCACATCGACTTTCAGTTCCCCGACCCGCCGCGCTCCGGCGACATGGTCGTGGGCCTGGAGGGCGTCTCCAAGTCCTACGGCAACAAGCACATCTACAGCGACATCGACCTCAAGCTCTACCGCGGCGAGCACGTGGCGCTCGTCGGCCCCAACGGCGCTGGCAAGTCCACGCTCATGAAGATCCTCGCCGGCCTGGAGCTGCCCACCACCGGCACCCGGGACCTGGGCACCAACGTGGGCGTGGCCTACTACGCCCAGCACGCACTCGAGGGCATGACCGAGTCCAATACCGTCCTGCAAGAGATCGACACCGTCACGCCCAAGTGGACCGTGCCACAGCAGCGCAGCCTACTGGGCGCCTTCCTGTTTAGCGACAACGATTCCATCGAGAAGCAGGTTCGCGTCCTCTCCGGCGGCGAAAAAGCGCGTCTGGCCCTGGCCAAGATGCTCGTGGCCCCCGAGGCGCTCCTGTGCCTGGACGAGCCCACCAACCACCTAGACATCGACTCGGTGGACATGCTCGAGAACGCCCTGCAAAACTTCCCCGGCACCATCGTGCTGATCAGCCACGACGAACACCTGGTGCGCGCCGTGGCCAACCGCGTCATCGACATCCGCGACGGCCAAGTCACGGTCTACGACGGCGACTACGACTACTACCTCTACAAGCGCGAGGACCTCGCAGCCCGCGCCGCCGCCGAGGCGTCCACGGAGAGCGCGCCGGCCACGACCAAGTCCACCAAGGCCAGCGCCGCCCAGGCCGACACCCCCGTCGCCGCCCCCAAGCCTGCCGAGGGCAAAAAGACCAAGGAGCAAAAGCGCGCCGAGGCCCAAGCCCGCGCTGCGCTCAACAAAAAGCTCAAGGGCGTGCGTAACCAGCTCAAGAAGATCGAGACGGAGCTCGACAAAAAGCGCGCCCGCTATGACGAGCTTATGGAATTGATGGCAAGCGAAGAGCTTTATGCCGATCAGGATAAGTTCAACGCCGCGCTGGGGGAATATAACGGCCTTAAGCAAGAGCTGCCCAAGCTCGAGGACGAATGGCTGGAGCTTTCCACCCAGATCGAAGAGGAGACCGCGCGTGAACTCTCGTAAGGCCGCTGCCGTGGCGATGAGCATCATCGCCATCGCCTGTCGCATCTGCGGCATCTTTATGAGCGCGATGACCGTGCTGCTGTGCTTTAGCGGCCTCACCGCCAAGCTGCAGATCGTAGGCTTTGTCGTTGAGCTTTCACGCGCGCTGCCGAGCGCCATCGCCGGCTACGGCGTCATCACGTCGCCCTTTGGCGGCGTCTTCCGCCTGGATTACGCCATCGTCGCTGTCATCCTGTTTGTGGCCGACTACCTGCTCACGCGCGCCTCGCGCCGCGTCCGCTAGGGGAGCGATATGTCCAGCAGCTACCTCATGAACCTGCTTGCCAGCGCCGTCGCCGTCATCGTGGGCATCGTGATCCACGAGAGTGCGCACGCCGCCGCAGCCTGGGCACTCGGCGATAAGACGGCCCGTTCGCGCGGCCGCGTGTCGCTCAATCCGCTCAACCATATCGACCCGTTTGGCACCATCATCTTGCCGCTGCTCATGCTCGCCGCCGGTGGCCCGGTGTTCGCCTTCGCCAAGCCCGTGCCCGTCTACCTCAACAACCTCAAGCACCCCAAGCGCGACGAGGTCCTGGTGAGCGTGGCCGGCCCTGCGTCGAACATCGCCCTCGCGTGCCTCGCGGCCGCCCTCATGCACGCAACGTACGGCAACCTCTACACCAGCATGTCCTTTGCCGTGGCATCACAGATCATGAACTTCGGCGCCACGTTCATCGTAGTCAACCTGTCACTCGCGTTCTTCAACCTCATCCCGATTCCGCCGCTCGACGGATCGTCGATCATCGTGCCCTTCCTCAAGGGCAAGGCACTCGCCAACTACTATCGTCTGCAGCAATACGCCATGCCTATCCTCATCATTGTGCTGTACCTGCTGCCTATGTGGACCGGCATCGATGTGATCGGCCGCTATTTCGACGTTACCGTGTATCCGCTTGCTGAGCAGCTGCTCAACCTCGCAATCGCCGGCATCTAAGGTAAACTTACAGGTCGACCGTGCAAAACGGTCGTAATATGCACCCAAACCGCGCCGCGAAGGCGCCGTCAAAGGAGGTCGAAGATGTCGTATCGCGTGTCGACGCAGGTCTACAGCGGACCGTTCGACCTGCTGCTGCAGCTGGTAACCCGCCAAAAAGTAGATATCGGCGCCATCTCCATCAGCGAGGTGGCCGAGCAGTACCTTGCCGAGGCCGAGCGCATCGAGGCGCTGGACCTGGACGTGGCGAGCGACTTTTTGCTGGTCGCGGCAACCCTTTTGGACATCAAGGCCGCCTCGCTGGTGCCGCAGGAAGCCCCGCGCAAAGCCGAAGACGATGACGAGATCGACGAAGACCTCGAGGAACTTAGCGCGCTCGACGGCGACGCCTTGCGCGAGGTCCTGATCCAGCGCCTGATTGCCTACAAGCAGTTTAAAGGCGCGGCTGCGGCCCTCGGTGCCCGCATGCAGGCCGAAAGCCGTATGCATCCGCGTGTGGCCGGCCCCGACCCTGAGTTCCTAGGGCTCATGCCCGACTATCTGGCTGGCATCACCCTGCGCGGCCTGGCCGTTATCTGTGCCGACCTGGACGGCAAGCGCCAGACCTTCCTGCTGGAGGCCGAGCATGTGGCGCCGCATCGCGTACCGCTCGACCTGACCGTGGCCTCAGTCGACCGCTTTACCATGGCGCACCAAACCTGCACCTTCCGCGAGCTGTTGGACGGCGACGCCACCACCGAGCAACTCGTCGTCACCTTCCTGGCCATGTTAGAGCTCGCAAAGCGCGGTTCGCTCACGCTGAGCCAGGACGAGATCTTCGGAACCATCTGCATCAACCGAGTCGAGGGCGCCGAGGCATACGTGCCCGGCGAGGGCCCCGAGCTCACCGAATAGGAGCAGCAACCATGTCAACCCTTTCAACGCTGGAGGCAAACAGCCTCAAAGGCGCCCTCGAGGCGCTGCTGCTGGTGTCGAGCGACCCGGTGAGTGCGCCCGCGCTCGCCGGCGCACTGGATATCGCCCCCGGCGAGTGCGCATCGCTGCTCGCCGAGCTCAAGGTTGAGTACGAGGAGGCCAACCGTGGCTTTCAGCTGCGTGAGGTCGCCGGCGGCTGGCGCCTGTTTACGCACCCCGCCTACCACGACGTGGTCGAGGCCTATGTGTTGAGCTGGGACACGCAAAAGCTGTCGCAGGCCGCGCTCGAAACACTGGCCGTCATCGCATACCACCAGCCCGTGACGCGCGAGGTGGTCAAGGGCATCCGCGGCGTCAATTCCGACGGCGTCATCGCGTCGCTCGTGGACAAGGGCCTTGTGCGCGAGCTCGGCCGCGATCCCCAGCGCGGTCAGG
Organism: uncultured Collinsella sp.; assembly: GCA_958371715.1. Lineage (GTDB taxonomy): Bacteria > Actinomycetota > Coriobacteriia > Coriobacteriales > Coriobacteriaceae > Collinsella. The sequence continues at coordinate 48,195 of CATXLW010000014.1, read as the reverse complement.
CCATCATTTACGGCACGACCAACGCCTTCTTGGAAAAGTTTGGTCTGCGCTCCACCCGCGACCTGCCCGATCTGGAGCAGTTTGCCCCCGACGAGCAATCGCGCCAGTTTATCCGCGAGCGCCTGAGCGGCCGCAGCATTCAGTCCACGCTCGAGGAGCAGGCCGAGGACCTGGACGAAGAGCGCGAACTGCTCGATACCGATGTTGAAGATGTTGAGGCAGTCGAGGACTTGGAATCCTTGGTCGTCGACGAGACCTCGGAGGATTTACATGACGAGGACTAACGAAGTAGGGGAGACGCGTGCCATGGGCAACGCAGCACCCGCAACCGACGCACAGCCCGTCTATCCGCACACGATGCGCCTGCAGCGCTTTTTGGCGCGCGCGGGCGTGGCGAGCCGCCGCGGGTCGGAGGACCTGATGACCGCCGGCCGCGTGACTGTTAACGGCGAGGTCGCGACCGAGCTGGGCACCAAGGTCGACGTCGACCGCGACCATATCGAGGTCGATGGCATGTCCGTCAAGCTCAACCAGGGCGCCGTGTACTTGATGCTCTACAAGCCGACCGGCTACCTCACCACCATGAGCGACCCGCAGGAGCGTGCTTGCGTGGCCGACCTGGTCCCCCGCGACCGCTTTCCGGGACTCTTCCCGGTGGGCCGCCTGGACCGCGACACCACGGGCCTTTTGCTCTTTACTACCGACGGCGACCTGTCGCAGGATCTGCTGCACCCCAGCAAGCACGTCTACAAGACCTACCAGGCACTCGTGGACGGGCAGCTGACCGACCGCGATCTAGACCCGCTCCGCCGTGGCATCGAGCTCGACGACGGCCTGTGCCAGCCGGCAATCTGCCGCGTCATCACCGCACGCGAGGCCGAGGCCGTAGCTCCCCAAGGCATCAAGCCCGGCACCACCGCCGTGGAGGTCATCATCCGCGAGGGGCGCAAGAACCAGGTCAAGCGCATGCTGAGCAAGATTCACCATCCGGTGATCCGCCTGCACCGCTGCAACTTTGCCGGCCTTGAGCTCGAGGGCGTGGCCAAGGGCTCGTGGCGCGAGCTCACCGACCGCGAGGTGCAGATCCTCAAGGCCGGTGGCATCCCGCCCAAGCAGGCGATCGACAAGCGAAACGGCGGCAAGCCCCAAGACACGCCCGCCAGTCGCACGCGTCACCACGGCAGCCACGGCTCCGCACCCAAGCGCAACACCTACCGCGAGCGCTACACGGGCTAGACAACCCGCCGTGCCCCCAGCGCCCGCGAACCATACCAGCACGTCAACCATCGAAAGGAAGCATTGCATGATCGTCGCCATCGACGGCCCCGCCGGTTCCGGCAAGTCCACTATCGCCAAGGAGATCGCCCGCCAGCTGGACTTTAACAAGCTCGACACGGGCGCCATGTATCGCGCCGTCACCTTCGCCGCGCTCGACCGCGGCATCGATCTAGACGACGAGGCGGCCATCGACGCCCTCGCCGAGCAGATCGAGATTCGCTTTACCAACGGCACCGGCGAGGATACGCGCCTGACCATTGACGGGCAGGACGCTTCGGCTGCCATTCGCACCCCGCAGGTCGACGCCAACGTGTCCAAGGTCTCGGCCTACCCGGGCGTGCGCGCCGCCATGCTCATCCATCAGCGCCGCGCCGCCGAGGATCGCGATATCGTGGCCGAGGGTCGCGACATCGGCACCGTCGTGTTCCCCAACGCACAGGTCAAGGTCTTTCTGACCGCCGACCCGCGCGAGCGTGCCCGCCGCCGCGTGCTGCAGCGTCACCAAAACGATGCCCAGCCGCTCACCTCCGAGCAGCTCGAGGCCGAGGTCGACGAGACCCTCGACGCCCTTAAGCAGCGCGACAAGCTCGACAGCAGCCGCGAGGTCGCGCCGCTCGTGCCAGCCGAGGACGCCGTGCACGTCGACTCCACCGCCCACACCATCGATGAGGTCGTCCGCATTATCGAGGACCTCATCAACCAAAGGAGGTAGCCCATGCGCCTGTTAAAGCAGACGCCCGAGGATTACTACAACGCCCCCTATGCCGAGTTCCCGGCGCTCATCCGCGGCATCGTCGCCGTGGTCATGGGCATCCTGTGGGCCTTCTCCAAGCTCATGTGGCGTTGGAAGGTCGAGGACGCTGACCTGCTGTTTGAGCGCCAGGAAGGCCGCGGCAGCGTGGTCATCTGCAACCACACCTCGATGGCCGAGCTCCTGGCTGTAGAAACGGCGCTGTTCTTTGGCGGCCGCCGCATCCGCCCCATCTTTAAGTCCGAGTTTGCCAAGAGCAAGATTGTGCGCTGGGCCTTCAGCCGCGTGGGCGGCATTCCCGTCGAGCGCGGTACTGCCGACATGAAGTGCCTGCGCGCCGCCCAGCATGCGCTGCAGCGCGGCGAGGACGTCCTGATCTTTCCCGAGGGCACGCGCATCCGCTCGCGCGAGATCAAGCCCGAGGTCCACGGCGGTTTTGCGCTCATCGCCCAGATGGGCAAGGCGCCCGTCAACCCGCTCGCCATCTGCGGCTGGTCCGACATCACGCCTGCGGGCAAAAAACTCATGCGTCCCAAGAAGTGCTGGATCCGCGCCGGCAAGGCCGTCTCGCTTTCGGACGCGCCGGCCGGGCTTAGGCGCACGGAGCGCCTGGCCTGGTTTGAGTCCGAGGCTATGAGCCGCGTATACGCCATGCGCGACGAGCTGTGCGCCGAGCATCCGGGCAGGTTCTAGCCATGAGCGAGAACGTGACGAACACCGCCGCGACTGCGTCCGACCAAGCCACCGCGCCCACCATCGAGATTGCAGCTCACGCCGGCACCTGCTACGGCGTGCAGCGCGCGCTCGACATGGCATTGGCCGCCGCGCCGCAGGCAGGGGAGAGCGCTCAGGTCCACACGCTGGGTCCGCTCATCCATAACCCCATCGTGGTGCGCGAGCTCGCCGAGGCAGGCGTCGGTCTGGCTGAGACCCTAGACGATGCAGCATCGGGCACCGTGATCATCCGCGCTCACGGCGTGGTGCCGCAGGTGATCGATGCCGCTCGCGAGCGTGACCTTACTGTGGTCGACGCCACCTGCCCGTACGTGAAGAAGGTCCATGTGGCGGCCGAGCGCCTGGTGCGCGAGGGCTACCGCGTGATCGTCGTGGGCGAGCCGGGTCACCCCGAAGTCGAGGGCATCCTGGGCCATGCCGGCGATGACGCGCAGGTCGTGAGCTGCGCTGCCGATGCGGACGCGCTGTCGCTCAAGGGTAAAGTGGGCTTGGTTGTGCAGACCACCCAGACTGCGCAGAACTTGGCCGAGGTCGTGGCTGCTATCACCCCGCGCGTGCAGGAGCTGCGCGTGATCAACACCATCTGCGCCGCCACGAGTGAGCGTCAACAGGCAGCAGCCACACTTGCCAACCGCTGCGACTGCATGGTCATCGTGGGCGGCAAGAACTCGGGCAACACCCGCCGCCTGGCGCAGATTTGCGCAGACGCCTGCGAGCGCACGTATCACATCGAGGAAGCTTCTGAGCTCCAAGCCGCGTGGTTTACCGACGCTCACCACATCGGCATCACCGCCGGAGCCTCCACCCCGCAAGAACACATCGAGCGCGCCGTCGAGCGCATCAAGGAGCTTTGCCGCTAACCATGGACCAGACCGTACCCGAGTACGCCGCCGAGGTGGCCGATTACGGGCGCAGCCGCGACCCCGAGCCGGGTGAGGGCGCGCTCGTAAAGAACGTGCGTCCCGAATCGCCCGCGTGGGATGTGGGTATCGAGCCGGGCATGCGCGTGCTCACGGTCAACGGTGAGGCGCTCACCGACATGATCGTTTGGCTCTGGGAGGCCGACGATGATACCGTCGACCTCGAGGTTTTCGACCCGCGCGACGGCACCGTCACCCCCGTCGAGCTCGACCGCTTTCCCGGCGAGGATTGGGGTTTGGAGTTCGATGGCCCCATCTTCGACGGCATGCGTACCTGCGTCAACGCCTGCGTGTTCTGCTTTATGACCATGCTCCCCAAGGGCGGCCGCTCCACGCTCTATATTCGCGACGACGACTATCGCCTAAGCTTTTTGCAAGGCAACTTTGTCACGCTTACGAACCTCACCGACGAGGACGTGCAAAACGTCATCCAGCGCAACATGAGTCCCATGAACGTGTCGGTCCACGCTGTGAGCCCCGACGTCCGCCGTCGTATGATGGGCCGTAACGCCCAGCGAGGCATGGACGTACTCGAGACCATCATGGCCGCCGGCATCGAGATTCACGCGCAGATCGTGTTGTGCCCCGGCATGAACGACGGCGAGGAGCTGGAAAAGACCCTGCGCTTTTGCGAGGAGCACGAGCAAATCACAAGCCTGGGCATTGTGCCGCTTGGTTTTACCAAACACCAAAACCGCTTTAGCTGGTCATACAGCGACAAGCCCGAACTGGCGCGCGAGACCATTGCCATGATCCGTCCCTACCAGGATCGTGCCTACGAACGCTTTGGCCGCCACACCTTCCAGATGAGCGACGAGTTCTATCTGGACGCCGGCATCGATCCTCCCGAGGCAGACTTTTACGACGGCTATCCGCAGTACTACGACGGCATCGGCATGATCCGCTCGTATCTGGACGAGACCGACGACGTGCTGACTACCGATGCCGAGCGACTGGCCCGCGTCCGCGAGGCCATCGCCGCCCGTGGCCAGCACCTGATGTGCCTCTCGGGCGCCAGCGCGCGAGACACCGTGGCACGCTTTTTGGAGTCGCCGCATGGTCTCGGCGGCACCGTCACAGCCATCAAGAACCGCTACTTTGGCGGCAACGTGGACGTGACCGGCCTCATCGTCGCGTGTGACATTCTGGAGCAGCTGCCCCAAGATCTGTCGGGGGTTATGCTCTTTGTGCCTAAGCTCATGTTCAACGCTGACGGCATGACGCTTGACGAGTATCATCGTGACGATTTACTCGCAAGCCTTACCAGTCGCGGCGCCGAGGTTCATGTGGTGTCGACCATGCCGCATGAGCTGCTCGATACCCTGGAGCACATCCTTGGCATTGTGCCTGCCGACTCTACTAATTCCGCTGACCCTACCCATTAAAGGAGAGCAGATGAAACCTATCGTCGCCGTCGTCGGACGCCCCAACGTGGGCAAGTCCACGCTCGTTAACCGCCTGGCCCAGACCTCGGACGCCATCGTCCACGAGTCTCGCGGCGTCACGCGCGACCGCTCGTATCACACGGCCGATTGGAACGGCCGCGAGTTCACCATCGTCGACACGGGCGGTATCGAGCCGCTCAAGAGCGACGACGTCTTTGCCACGTCCGTCCGCGACCAGGCGCTCGCCGCCGCCGAGGAAGCCGCCGTCATCCTGTTTGTGGTCGATGGCCGCACCGGCGTCACCGAGGAGGACGAGTCGGTCGCCCGCATGCTCAAGCGCTGCGACAAGCCGGTCTTTCTGCTGGTGAACAAGCTCGACAACCCCGATCGCGAAAACGACAGCATCTGGGAGTTCTATTCGCTCGGCATCGGTGAGCCCACGCCGCTCTCGGCCCTGCATGGTCATGGCACGGGCGACCTGCTCGACGATATCGTGGCCCTGCTTCCGGAGGAAGAGGACGAGGTCGCTGACGAGTTCCCCGATGCGCTGAACGTGGCCATCATCGGCCGCCCCAACGCCGGTAAGTCCTCGCTGTTCAACCGCATCCTGGGCGCCGACCGCTCTATCGTGTCCAACATTGCCGGCACGACGCGCGACGCCATCGACACCGTCGTGGAGCGCAACGGCAAGCACTACCGCATGGTTGACACCGCTGGTATTCGCAAGAAGAGCACCGTGTACGAGAATATCGAGTACTACTCGATGGTCCGCGGCCTGCGCGCCATCGATCGCGCCGACGTGGCGCTGCTCGTCGTCGACGCCTCCGTGGGCGTTACCGAGCAGGACCAGAAGGTCATGGGCTTGGCCATCGAGCGCGGCTGCGCCGTCGTGGTGCTGCTCAACAAGTGGGACCTGCTCGACGACGACCGCAAGCGCGAGGCCCTCATGGAGACCGTCGACCGCCGTCTGGGCGTCATGGCTCCCTGGGCCCAGTATCTGCGCATCTCGGCCCTGACCGGCCGCAGCGTGGAGAAGATCTGGGCAATGGTCGACGCCGCCGAAAAGACGCGCTCGCAGAAGATCAGCACCTCGCGCCTCAACACGTTCCTCACCGACCTGCGCGAGTTCGGTCATACCGTGGTGGACGGCAAGCGCCGCCTGCGCATGCACTACGTGACCCAGACGGGCGTCAACCCGCCGACGTTCACGTTCTTCGTCAACCATAGCGATCTGGTCAACGACACCTACCAGCGCTACGTGGAGAACCGCATGCGCTCGACCTTCGATTTTGCCGGCACGCCCATTCGACTCTTCTTTAGGAAGAAGGAGCAAAAGGATGCATAATCCGATTCTGCTGACCGCCATCTACGCCGTGGTCTCGTTCTTTATCGGGGCGATTCCGTTTGGCCTGATCTTGGGCCGCGTGTTCAACCACACCGACATTCGCAAGGCGGGTTCCGGCAACATCGGCACCACCAACGCCCTGCGCGTGGCCGGCCCCAAGGTGGCCGCGCTCACCCTGCTGCTCGACTGCCTTAAGGGCGCCATCTGTGTCCTTATCGCCCGTCCGCTCATCGCGAGCGTGGGCTATGGCTTCCCCGTAAGCATCATGGCGCCCGGAGCCCCCGGCGATTGGATGCTCGGCGTCATTTGCCTGGCAGCGGTGTGGGGCCATATCTTCTCGCCCTACCTCAACTTCCATGGCGGCAAGGGTATCGCGGTTGGTCTGGGCGTCATCCTCGCCTGGTACTGGCCTATTGGCCTGTCGCTGCTGGGCATGTTTATCGTGGCCGTCGCCATCACCAAGTTTGTGTCGGTGGGCTCGCTTGCCGCGGCCATCGGTCTTCCCATCGCCGCCTGCGCGGTCTTTCCGTACAGCAGCCTGGGACTTAAGTTTTGCATGACGCTAATCGGCATCACCGTGGTGTGGGCCCATCGTGCGAACATCAAAAAGCTCATGACGGGTAAGGAGTCCAAGCTCTCGTTTACTAAGCGCGTCACCGAGCCCGACGATAAGTAGGAGAGAGTCATGAATGTTGCGCTGATTGGCTCCGGCTCCTGGGGAACCGCCGTCGCCGGCCTTGCCGCCGCGCGAACCGAGCGCGTGACCATGTGGGCCCATAGCGAGCAGACGGCCGCCGGCATCAATGGCGAGCACTGCAACCCCCGGTATCTGGTGGACTACGAGCTGCCCGGCAACGTCGTCGCCACGACGGACCTGGCGCAAGCGCTCGACGCCGCCGACGCCATCATCTTTGCCGTGCCCTCCACACACCTGCGCAGCGTATGCCATCAGGCAGCGCCCTTCATCGCCGCCGACACCCCGGTGCTCTGCCTTACCAAGGGCATTGAGCCCGAGTCCGGCCTGCTCATGAGCGAGGTCATCGCCAGCGAGATCGGCAACGAGCGGCGTGTGGCGGCCCTCTCGGGCCCCAACCATGCCGAGGAGATCTGCCGCGGCGGGCTTTCGGCCGCCGTCATCGCCAGCGAAGATCCGCAGATAGGGGAGACCTTTAAGGACCTGCTCCTGTCCACGGCATTCCGCATCTACCTGTCGCAGGACATGACCGGTGTCGAGGTCTGCGGCGCCATGAAAAATGTCATCGCCATCGTGTGCGGCATCTCCGCCGGTTCGGGCGCAGGCGACAACACGCTCGCCCTCATCATGACGCGCGGCCTGGCCGAGATCAGCCGTCTGGTGCACGCCCGCGGCGGTCAAGCTATGACTTGCATGGGGCTTGCAGGCATGGGCGACCTCATTGCCACCTGTACCTCCGAGCATTCGCGCAACCGCACCTTTGGTTTCGAGTTTGCCCACGGTGTTTCGCTCGACGAGTACCAAGCGCGCACGCATATGGTGGTGGAGGGCGCCGTCGCGGCCCGCAGCGTCAGCGAGCTCGCCCGTTCACTGGGCGTTGACATTCCGCTCACCTTTGCCGTGGAGCAAACGCTCTACAACGGTGTTACTTTGGATAGGGCGCTCGAGATTCTTACCGACCGCGTACCCTCCCAAGAGTTCTACGGACTCACCGACTAGTGCAGAAAGGCTACTACCATGGGTTCCATTAAAATCGCTCCGTCCGTCCTCTCGGCCGACATGGCCAACCTCAAGGGCGAACTCGACAAGATCGCCGGTGCCGACTACGTGCACTTCGACGTAATGGACGGCCACTTTACCGGCAACCTCACCTTTGGCGTTGACATCCTCAAGGCCGTCAAGCGTTCCACCGACGTGCCGGTCGACGCGCACCTCATGGTGTCGAACCCCGACGAGACGGTCGATTGGTACGCCGACGCCGGTGCCGATATGATCACGGTACACTACGAGGCCTCCACGCACCTGCACCGCACGCTCACCCATCTACAGCAGCGCGGCATCAAGGCCGGCGTGGTGCTCAACCCCGCCACCCCCGTGTGCGTGCTCGAGAGCATCATCGACGTTGTCGATATGGTGCTGCTGATGAGCGTGAACCCCGGCTTTGGCGGCCAGAGCTTTATTCCCGGTACCATTGCCAAACTGCACGAGCTCAAGGCCATGTGCGAGCGCTACGGCGTGTCGCCCATGATCGAGGTCGACGGCGGCATCTCTTCCAAGAACATCGCCGAGGTCGTCAAGGCCGGCGCCAACGTGCTCGTGGCCGGTTCTGCCGTATTTAAGTCCGAAGATCCCGCTGCCGAGGTTGCGCTGCTGCAGAAGCTGGGCAACGAGGCCGCACAGGAGGCATAAACCCTTATGACCGCAGGTCAAAACCGCATACCCGTGAATCTTGACTATGCCGCCTCGACGCCAATGCGCGCCGAGGCGCTCCTTGCGCAGCGCGAGTACGACGACAGCGAGCTTGCCGGCGTCAACCCCAACTCGCTGCATTCGCTCGGCCGCAAGGCTGCCGCGCGTCTGGAGGTTGCACGTCGCGAGATCGCCCGCAGCTTTGGCGCGCGCGTCCGCCCGTCCGAGATTGTACTGACCAACGGCGGCACCGAAGCCAACCAGCTGGCGCTGCTCGGTCTTGCCGAGGGCGCTCGTCAGCGCGATCGCAAGCGCGATCGTGTAATCGTTTCGGCCATCGAGCACGATTCGATTCTGGACAACCTGCCGTTGCTGCGTGCCGCCGGCTTTACCGTCGACCTGGTGCAGCCCTGCCACATGGGCTACATTGAGCCTGCCGCGCTTGTCGAGCTGCTAGGCGACGACGTGGCGCTCGTGAGCATCATGGTTGCCAACAACGAGACCGGCGTGGTGCAGCCCATCCGCGAGCTTGCCGCGGCCACGCATACCGTTGGCGCCCTGTTCCACACCGATGCCATCCAGGGGTATCTGCATATTCCGCTCGATGTCACCGAGCTGGGCGTCGACGCCATGTCCGTCGCAGCCCACAAGATTGGCGGTCCCGTGGCATCTGGCGCACTCTACCTTAAGAGCCGCACGCCGCTGCGCCCGCGCATCTTTGGCGGCGGACAGGAGGCCGGTCGTCGTGCCGGCACGCAAGACCTGCGAACGCAGCTCGCCTTTGCCGCTGCCGCCTCGTCTCTGACGCCCCATGTGGCTCAGGAGCGCGCGAAGCTGCAAGCCCTTTCCGACAAGCTCTACGCCACGCTTACGGCTCATCCGCGTATTCATGCCACCATGGGCGACTACGCACAGGCCGATCGCCTGCCGGGCATGGTGTCGATCTACGTTGATGGCATGGACTCCGAGGAGCTCATCGTCAAGCTCGATGCCGCCGGCTTTGAGGTTTCGGCCGGCTCGGCGTGCTCGAGCGGCAGCATGGACCCGAGCCATGTGCTCAGCGCCATGGGCATTGGTCGCGAGCAGGCACTAGGTGCACTGCGCATTTCCTTTGACGACCGCGTGAATCCGGACGATCTGGACGAGTTTGCCCAGACGCTGCTCTCGATCGCAGGTGCCGCATGATCGTCGCCGAGCTCGAGCGCGCGCTACTGGCACGCTATCCCAAGACCAATGCCGAGAGTTGGGACCATGTAGGACTCTCCGTCGGCGACCCTGCCGCGGAGATTACCGGTGTTGCCTGCGCACTCGATGCGACCGAAGCCAATGTGCACCGCGCCCAGGAGGCCGGCGCCAACGTGCTGCTAACGCATCATCCCGTCTATATCAAGGCGCCCGAGGCGTTTTGCCCGCCCGGTGCGACGCGCCCCCAATGCAGCGCGGCGCTCTACGAGGCAGCCCGTTGCGGCGTGAGCATTATCTCGCTCCACACCAACCTGGACCGCTCGCACGAGGCACGTATCTGCCTAAGTAGGCTTTTGGACGCCGCGCCCGCAAGCTCGTTGGAGCACGTGGACGACCCCGAGGCCTGCGGACTGGGCGTACTCGCGACCCTCCACGACCCCTGCAGCCTGCGCAACCTTGCCGCACGCGCCGCAGCGGCGTTTGGCAGCGACCCGCGCGTGTGGGGCGAGGCCGATCACCCGTGCCGAACCATCGCAATTTTGGGCGGTTCGCTGGGTGACTTTGGCGTGCTTGCCATCGCCGCCGGTGCGAATGTCATCGTGACGGGCGAGGCGGGCTACCACGCGGCACAGGACCTCACTCTGCGCGGTCTGCCGGTGATCTTGCTCGGCCACGACCGCTCCGAGGAGCCGTTCGTGGATATCTTGATGAACTCTGCAGTTGACGCCGGGGCCGACCCCCGTCATGCGATTAAAATACTGAACCCTTGCCAATGGTGGACTGTGACAAAAGGAGAGAACTTATGAGCGCCGGCGCTACGCTACTCAAGCTGCAACAGATCGATTTGGAGCTCGCCCGCAACAAGAGCGAACTTGCCAATATGCCGGAGCTCAAGGAGCTCGCTTCCAAGCGCAAGACCTACGTTAAGCTCAAGGCCGAAATGACCAAGCTCTACGCCCAACGCAAGGACCTGGATATTGAGCTCGACGATCTCAACACCACCGAGATCCAGACCAATAACGCCATCGAGGCCGCTAAGAAGCGCCACGTTGACGGCTCCGACTACCGCGAGGTACAGGACCTGGAAAACGAGCTCGCCACCCTGGCCAAGCGCCTGGACAAGATTGAGCACACCCGCAAGGATGTCGTTGTCGCCCACAAAGAGGCGCTCGACCGCGAGACCCGCGCGCAGGCCATCATCGCCAAGTTCGAGGAGGGCGTGAAGGCCGATACCAAGGCCGCCCGCGCCAAGGCTGCCGACCTGCAGGCTCAGATCGAAGCCGCCACTAAGGAGCGCACCGCTCTTGCCGCCACGCTGCCGGCCGACGTGCTCACCGACTACGAGCGTCTGCTCAAGCAGTTCCGCGGCTTGGCCGTCGAGACCATCCAGGACAACATCCCCACGGTCTGCCACACCGCGCTGCAGGCATCGTCCATGAGCGACCTCAACCACGACGGTAGCGAGATTACGCACTGTCCGTACTGCCACCGCCTCCTGGTGCTCCCGAGCAAGGAAGCCTAGCTATGACGGCGGCATCCAACAATTCAATGCAACTTGAGGGAAAAACGATCCTGCTGGGTATTACCGGCGGGATCGCCGCCTATAAGTCGTGCAATATCGTGCGCCTGCTGCAAAAGCGCGGCGCACGTGTCAAAGTCGTTATGAGCGAGCATGCCACGGAGTTCGTGGGCCCGCTCACGTTCCGCGCGCTCACCAATGAGCCGGTCGCGGTTGGGCTATTCGACGACCCGTCTGACCCCATCCACCATATCTCGCTTGCGCAGGAGCCCGATCTGGTGGTCGTGGCGCCCGCGACGGCCAATATCATCGCCAAGATGGCCAACGGCATCGCCGACGACCTCATCTCCACCACGCTGCTTGCGACGCCGCGGCCCGTCGTGATCGCGCCGGCCATGAACAATGGCATGTGGAAGGCGCCGGCGACGCAGGCCAACATGGCCACGTTGCGCGAGCACGGTGTCCATGTGGTGGGACCCGGCAGCGGCTACCTTGCCTGCGGCGACGTGGACACGGGGCGCATGAGCGAGCCCGAGGACATCGTCGAGGCCGTCTGCGAGGTGCTCAATCCCGTGCAACAAGACCTGGCGGGCAAGCGCATCGTCATCACTGCCGGCCCCACGCATGAGCCGATCGATCCCGTGCGCTTTATCGGCAATCGGTCGTCGGGCAAGATGGGTATCGCCCTGGCGGGGGAGGCCGCACGTCGCGGTGCCGCCGTCACGCTCGTGCTGGGACCGACATCGCTCGACGTTCCCCGCGGTGTGGAGTGCGTGCACGTACAGACCGCCTCAGAAATGCTCAAGGCAGCGCTGAGCGCCTTCCAGACGGCCGACGCGGCCATTTGCGCCGCCGCCGTCGCCGACTACACGCCGGCGGCCCCGGCGGACCATAAGCTCAAAAAGGCCAACGAGCCCCTAGATCGAATCGAGCTCGTCGAGACCGTTGACATCTTGGCCGAACTTTCACGCCAAAAGGGCGATCGCCTCGTAATCGGCTTTGCAGCCGAGACTGATAACGTCGTCGAGTACGCCGAGCGCAAATTGACCCGCAAAGGCTGCGATGCCATTATCGCCAACGATGTCTCACGCGCCGATTCGGGCTTTGGAACCGACACCAACAAGGCTTGGATCGTGAGCATAGCGGGTACGCAAGAACTACCCGTACTAACAAAACCCCAGCTCGCAGATACAATTTTGGACTTGCTTCAAAATTTGTAAAAAAGTTCTTGCACAAGGATAAAGTTTCGGGTTAATATACTTCCTGTTGCGAGTGAGAGCAGAGCAACAAACAAAAGCTTCGGGACGTGGCGCAGCTTGGTAGCGCACTTGACTGGGGGTCAAGGGGTCGCTGGTTCGAATCCAGTCGTCCCGACCAGAAGTTTGCAGGTCAGGCACTTAGTGCCTGACCTTTTTTGTTTTAAGCAATTGCTTAATTTTCAGTAAGCAACAGGGTGCCAAAAATCTACCTACGCGATAATCGCCTTTTGCGGCTACTTGCGCGTTTTGCACGCGCTTGAGCCGATTTATTAACGCGATATGAATCTACATACGCGTAGCTGGTATGCAGCCGAGTACAGACTGTATTTATCGCGGCGATTAACACAGATATAGCGACTATAACGGACAAGCGTGTCGCTGTATTTATTCCAGTAGTTCACTTGATCGGTGGACAAGTGGGCTGTTGCAACGAAACGCCAAGCAGGATGGGCTCTATACGAGGACGCCGCAGGGTAATGGCGGGGGAGTGCGGCGGGCGCTCTGAGAGCCGCTGTGTGACCCCATGTCTCCTTAACTCGATAATTTGTGTTTCAAGCCACGAATCGGTCGAGCAATTGCCAAAAGAACGGCCCATGCAGGATTGCACGGGCCTTACATCAGATCAAATTTGAGCTAGAAGCACCAAGCGGAGCAGACGCAACACCATCTCGTCGCGGCCTCGGCGAGCGACATATCGCAGTCGAGGTAGACGACGAGGAAGTCGTCAGATCCCGCACAGGGGGACCGCGATGGTGACCACCGCGCCGCCCGAGGGGCTGTTGGCGAGCGAGACGGAGCCCCCGTGGGCGCTCGCGGCCTCGGAGGCGACGTGGAGGCCGAGCCCGTAGTGGCGGCCTCCGTCGCGCGAGGAGCGGGACGAGTCGTCTGTGAAGAGGCGCTCGCAGCCGCGTTCGAGGGCGGCGGGAGAAAAGCCCGGTCCGTCATCGGCCACCTCGATGACGAGGTGTCCGCCCGCGACGTCGCAGGAGACCGCCACACGCGAGCGCGCGTGCTCGGCGGCGTTGGCCACGAGGTTCGCGGCGGCTCGCGCCAGGGCGGTTCGGTCGAGCGGGGCCTCGGGCGCGTCCGCGACAGCGGGGCCCGTGGCCGCGTCGAGCGTCACGCCTCGCGCCCGGGCGATCTGGGCGGCCTCGGCGAGGACCTGTTCGCAGAGCTCGGCCGGCCGCATGGGGGCCCTCTCCGCCCCGCCGGACCCGCGCGAGGCCTCGATGAGCAGGCGCACGTAGCCGTCGAGCCTTTCGACACCGCCGGCTATGTCGCGCGCGGCGGCCGAGAGGTCGCTGTCATTCTCGTCTTCCAGCTCCTCCGCCACGAAATCGGCGTTGGCGCGCAGCACGGTAAGCGGCGTCTTGAGATCGTGGGCGAGCGACGCCATCTGCTCGCGCTGCCCCCGCTCCGCGGCCCAGCGGGCCTCGAGCGACTCGGCGAGGGAGGCCCGCATGGCGTCCATCGCGGCGAGGACGTCGTTCACCTCACGCACGTTGGTGCTGCCGACCGCGAAGTCGAGCTCCCCCGCGCCAACGCGCCCCGCCGCCTCCGCGAGCGGCGCCATCTTGCGCGAGATCACGCGGCTCGCACGGCGCGCCACGAGCGCGAGCGCGAGCGCGCTTCCCGCAGCGGCGCCGACGAGCATGAGGTTCTGCGGGTTGGGAAGCAGGCTGGCGAGATCGCGCGAGACCCACTGCGGCAGGTACTCGCTGACGAGTGCGCAGGCCCCGCCGCCCTTGAGCGGGAACGCAGCGTAGGTGAGGCCCGAGCCCCCGCCCTCGATCTCCACTGTGCCCGGATCCGCGGCGAGTGCCGTACTGGCCAATTCCGTCGCATCCTCGAGCCGCGTACCCTCGAGGTCTGTCATCATCACGTTTCCGTCCTTGTTCAGGATGAGGTAGCGGTAGGCCGTCGGCACGTCCTGCTGCCCGCAGACGCCGTCGCGTGCCAGGCCCTCCGCGACATCGCGCGCATTGGCCGGCCCCCAGCTTGCCTCGTAGACATAGCCCGCGTTGATCGCCGCGGAGAGCACCATGAACGAGGCAAGCCACGCCGTGGCGACCGCCGCGAACGCGTAGGCGAAGTAGCGCGCGATGACGAAGGAGAGCGGCATGCCCCCGCGACCTCGCGCCCCGATCCTCAGAGCTGCCACTTGTACCCCATCCCCCAGACGGTCGCGATCGGATCGGCGCCGGCCTCGGAGAGTTTCCTCCGGGCGCGGCTGACCTGCATGGATATGGCCGCATCGTCGGCGTCGCTCTCCCAGCCGAGCACCGCCTCGCGTATCTGCGCGCGGCTCATGACCTGCCCGGGGTGACGAGCGAGGTACTCGCAGATGGCGTACTCGGTGGGCGTGAGCGGCACGGCCTCGCCACCCACGGCGAGGCCGCGCGCCCCGAGGTCGATCCGCACCTCCCCGAAGGAGAGGGCGTGCGAGCGCGGCCGGCGCTCACGGCGTAGATGGGCCGCGACCTTGGCGCGCAGCTCCGCGGCCCCGAAGGGCTTGCGGACGTAGTCGTCGGCGCCCAGGCCGTAGCCGGCCACAGCATCCTCCTCGGCCACGCGAGCGGTCAGGAAGACGATGGGCCCGTCGAAGTCCGGGCGGATCTGCCGCACGAGCTCGAAGCCATCGAGCCCCGGCATCATGACGTCGCAGAGCACGAGGTCGAAGCGCGAGAGGTCCATCCCCGGGACCGCCGTCGGGTCCGCCTCCCTGACGACCTCATGGCCGTCGCGGCCGAGGACGCGCGCGAGAGCGTCGAGGATCGCCCGTTCATCATCCACTGCCAGTATCCTCGCCATGTTAGACCTCCTGAAACTCTCGTCGGAATTGTACTAGCGCCGCGCTCAGCGGTCCAGAGCCCTGCGCGCAGCCGCGGGCGTCAACATGACGATCTCAGGGTTGGGCAGCACGCGGTCGGCGATCGAGCGCAGCGCCGACCCCCCCAGCCGGCGTCGAGCAGGGCATTCCCGCCCAGAAGGAGCGCTGCGGAGAGGAGGGCGAGCATGGCGGCGAGCGGCCTCCTACGCATCTACCCTCCTGTCCTCGAAGCGGCAGAACCAGGCGAGAAGGACGGCGTCGGCTGCCAGGGTGAGCACGAGGCTAGCGAGCGCAGTCGTGAGGAGAGGGCCCGCCGCGCGTGCGGCGTCGATGAAGGCCTCCACCCCGAGCGACCCCAGGCGCGCTGGCCAGGCGAGCGGCACCCAGCTCAGGGGCGTCGCCAGGGCACCGGTGAGCTCGCCGGTCATGAGGCCGTGCGCAAGTCCGCCCACCGAGAAGAACGCGAGGAGCACTCCCGCCGCGCCGGCGCCGATGGCGGCGTTGCGGCCGTGGCGCAGGGCCACACCGAGCCACAGCGCGTAGAGGGGCAGGCTGCCCAGCACGATGCCCGCCCAGGCGGCCGCAAGCGGAGCGGGCCCGAGCGGCAGGCGCCCGACGACGGCGAGCACGGCCCCGAACACGCCGAGCGCCACGGCCAGCGCGGCGGCACCGAGCGCCGCAAGGGCGAGCAGCTTCGCCGCGACGGCGCGCCCGCGCGAGGGGACCGCCGTGAGGTTGGCGAGGCGCCCGGCAGCGCGCTCGTCGTCCACGGCGAGCCCGCAGACGATGGCGGACATGAGCGGCATGAGGGCGCCGAGGAACTGGACGTAGGCGTCCGCGCCCAGCGCCGGGTCCCATCGGGCTACGGAGAAGTACTCGCCGCAGGCAAGACCGGCTGCCAGGCCGCAGACGAGGTGCACCGCCGTGAGCGGGGAGCGCGCCAGGCGCAGGGCCTCGGAGAGCAGGGCCCGCGAGAGAGTCATGTGCGGCGTCGGGTCGGAGAGTCGTGTCATGGACATCACCTCTCCTCGGAGCGCGCGAACCAGGCCGCGCCCGCCGCCGTGAGCGCGGCGAACGCGAGCGCGCAGACCGCAAGGCCCGCCAGCGTGAGCATGCCATTCGCCGCGAGCGCCCCGCCGGGCGCCATGTCCGCCGCGAGTGGCTCGCCGCTCGGCAGCACGGGGATGAAGCTCGTGGGAATGACCATGCTCGCCGACGGCGGAAAGAGCTGCGGCAGCGGCACCAACGACCAGGCGAACCCACCCACGAGCTGCGCGGCGAGCGGGCAGAAGATGCCCGCGAGCATGCCGAGCCGCGCCGTGAGGAAGAGCCCTGCGGGGATCATCCACGCCGCGGTCACCGTGTTGACGAGCGCGCAGAGGAGCATCGTGAGCGTGCCCGCGGCCGTGAGGCCCTGCGAGGAGAACGCCGATCCCGCGAGGTAGATGCCAAAGACCACGAGGTTCGAGAGCGTGCAGAGCGCGAGGCACCAGAGCGCCTTGGCCCACCAGGCGCGCCCGAGCGGGAAGCCCAGGCCCAGAAGCCCCCGCATCCGCGTGCGAGCGTCCGCCCGCGCGACGCACGCCACCACGAGCGAGAGAGACACGGGCAGGAAGAGCGCGTACCAATAGTTCCACGCGCTGAAGATCTGCACGCCCCGGTAGGGCATCGCGCCGAGCAGCGGCATCGGCAGCGCCATGAGCACGGCCAGGCGAAGCGGTGCCGCGTGGCGCGACTTCAGGGCCTCGGCGCGCAGGGCCGCGAGCAGGCCGCCTTTCTCGCCCGTCATGCCGCCACCTCCCCGCGCGCTCGTCGCCCTTCCCGGCAGAAGCTCATGAAGAGTTCCTCGAGGTCCTGTCCGGGACGAAGCGCATCCTCGTAGGCGAGGCGCCCCCCGCAGATGATGCCGATGGTGTCCGCCATCTGCTGCACCTCGGAGAGGATGTGGCTCGAGACGATCACCGTCGTACCCGCCGCCGCGAAGCCGCGGATCTGGTCGCGCAGCTCCTCGATGCCAATGGGGTCGAGGCCGTTGGTGGGCTCGTCGAGCACGAGCAGGCGTGGCCGGGCGATCAGCGCCAGCGCGAGCCCCAGGCGCTGCCGCATGCCCATCGAGAAGCGCCCGGCGCGCTTCTTCCCGGTGTCCGCGAGGTCCACGGCGGCGAGCACTTCATCTATGCGGCTCTCGGGAAGGCCCAGCAGCGTGGTGCGCACGCGCAGGTTCTCGCGCGCGGTGAGGTTGGGGTAGAGCGGCGCCTCCTCGATGAGGCTGCCGATTGCGTAGAGGTCCTCGCGGCGCCAGGCGCGCCCGGCAAAGAGAATCTCCCCGGCCGTCGGCCGCAGCATTCCGCAGATCATCTTGAGCGTTGTCGACTTGCCGGCGCCGTTGGGACCGAGCAGCCCGTACACCTCGCCCTCGCGGATATGAAGGCTCACGTCGGCCACGGCGTCCTGCGCCTGGTCGCCGCGGCCGAAGCGCTTGGTGAGCCCGCGCGTCTCGAGCATGTAACCCATGGGTTTATCCTTTCTCTTCCGGGCGCGCGGGCCGAGTCGCCGTGCCCGCGCGCCTTACCTTTCGGGTTCACCATCCATGGTGGGGCGCGTTTCTAACGAAGCCGTAACGGCCGTTGGGTTCTTTTGGCGCAAACTCTACTCGACCCGCACATCATGATTAATTTGCTTGAGGCAACAGCTTTCCCGATCGATGTAATCACCGAATCAAAACGTGTACGTCAACCTCCAAAAACGACATTTTTCGACATGTTTGGAGACTGATGTACACGAATGCGAAAATCCCCGCCGCCCATAAGCGCCCTCCACATGTCTGGACTCTCTATGCTTACGCTGGATAGACATCGCCGGAACGGGTATAGTATCGAAAGTTTTGTCGTTAACCAGCGGGGGAGTCCTGTGGGCATCAAAAAGAAGATCAAAAAGGAGCTTATCGGCACTTCCGATTACCCGTCGAATAAGATCTTTACGATCTCCAATTTCATCACCTTTACGCGCCTGATCCTCACCCTGGTATTTCTGTACCTGTTTGTGACGGATAACAACCGCGTCATCGCCATCGTAATCTACGCCGTTGCCGCCTCCACCGACTGGATGGACGGCCAGATCGCCCGCATGACTAAGACGGTCTCGTGGCTCGGCAAGGTCATGGATCCCATTTGTGACCGCGCGCTGCTGTTCACCGGCGTCTTGGGGCTGGTGGTCCGCGGAGAGCTGCCCATCTGGGTCTGCGTGCTCATTATTGGCCGCGACATCTATCTGGGCATTGGCACGCTTATCGTGCGTCATTATCACCGTCGCCCCATCGATGTCGTCTTTCCCGGAAAGATTGCCACTGCACTGCTCATGACCGGCTTCTCGCTCATGCTGCTCGGGTTCCCCGTTATTGACGGCCTGCATCTTTTACCTTCAACCCTTACGGCCTTCCCGGGCCTCAACGGAAACTCGGTGCCCCTCGGCATCTTCTTTGTGTACGGCGGCGTGATCTTCTCCATGCTCACGGCTGTCATCTATTCCATTAAGGGCGGAGTGGCCATTAAACAGGCTCTCGCGCATCCCGAGGACGAGGACATCGACTTTCTGAACCCCGAAATCGAAGACTGATTCGTTGGGGTATGATTACGTACGGTTCATTATTTGCGGCACGTCCGCGATAAGTTAGGGGTTGTCATGGACAACATGGTTAACAATATGCCTCAGAATGATAAGACTGCTGACGCTACCTGCGTATTCCGCGTGCCTTCAAGCGACGTCACCGTTCCCGACCTCATGGCCAACGTGCGCATCACCGCCCCCGTTCTGTCCATCGTCAAGGGTCCGCAGACTGGTGCCGCCTTTGAACTCGAGGACGACGTGACCACCATCGGCCGCGATCCTGCGAACGGCATCTTCCTCAATGACATGACCGTTTCGCGCAGCCACGCGCGCATTATTCGCGAGGGCCTCGGCGCCCGCATCGAGGACCTGGGCTCGCTCAATGGCACCTGGGTCGACGGTGCCATTGTCAACGCGGCCCCGCTGCACGACGGTTCTTCCGTTCAGATCGGTACGTTTACGCTCATCTACCACGAGAGCACGCCGGAGCGCATCGAAACCGGTGAGTAGGGCATGGCCGAACGCAACTATCTGAGTATCGGCCAAGTCGTCAACCTACTTCGAGGCGCATACCCCGATCTTTCGAACTCAAAAATTAGATTTCTAGAAGATGAGGGGCTCATTACCCCTCATCGTACGCCTAAGGGATACCGTCAGTACTCCAAGGAGGACGTTGATCGCCTGGAGGTCATTCTGCACCTGCAGAAGACTCGCTACATGCCGCTCAACGTGATTAAGCAGCGCTTGGAAAACGCCACGGACCTGTCAACGCTCGCCTACGAGGTGGGCTTGCTGTCCGATGTTCCGCTCAAGACGGAGCCCAAGGAGACTAAACAAAAGCTGCATCCCATCGAGACCATTCCCGATATGTTGGGCGTCGAGATCTCGTTTATCCGCTCGCTCGCCGAGAACGACCTCATTCGCATCATCAAGAGTCCGCAGAACCGTGAGCTCGTCGATGGTCGCGATTTTCCGATCATCCGCTACTGCTCCGAGCTGTCACGCTTCCATATCGAGCCGCGCAACCTGCGTCAGTACGTGTCTTCCGCCAACCGCGAGTCCTCGATGTTTGAGCAGGTGCTCGTGAGCATGCTCGGAATGGATACCTCCGATGACGAGCGCGACGCCAAGCTCGAGCGTGCGTTTAAGAAGCTTCACGACCTCACCGAGGGTGTGCATACGGCACTGCTCAAGAACCGCGTTTTTGAGTCGCTCAACGCCGTGGTCGAGGATGCCGACATCGATGCACTCGATGAAGAAATCGCTCGCTCCGAGTCCACCAAGGCCAAAAACGAAGAAACTGCCGCGCCGGCTTCACACGAGGATTCTCTCGTAAAGCCGCTCAAGGTTGTCGCCCCTTCGCAATCCGACACTGTCACCGCGGGCAAATAACAGCTACCGCTTATCCGGCAACCCATTGAAAGGTCATGCAATGTACGACTTCGAATCTCAAATCGTCGACATCCCCGACTATCCCGAGCCCGGAGTCATCTTCAAAGACATTACGCCGCTCTTTGGCAATCCCGAGGCGCTCAAAGCCATGACCGATGCCCTCGCCGAGCACTTTGCCGGCATGGGGATCACCAAGGTCGTGGGTCCCGAGGCCCGTGGCTTTATGGTTGGCGTACCGGTGGCTGTGGCCCTTGGTGCCGGCTTTGTTCCCGCACGTAAACCGGGCAAGCTACCCCGCAAGACGGTGAGCCAGAGCTATGAGCTCGAATACGGCACCGACTCTATCGAGATCCATGCCGATGCCATTACCTCTAAAGATACCGTGTTGATTCTGGACGACTTGGTCGCGACGGGCGGAACCGTCGAGGCAACAGGTAAACTTGTGCGAGATATGGGCGCAAAGCTTGTGGGCTACGGGTGTATCCTTGAGCTTGCGTTTCTCAACCCGCGCGAGAAGCTCACGCCGACTGACGACGATGTTGAGCTCTTTAGCCTGGTGACGGTGGACTAGCCGTTACCCTTAGTTACTGGAAAGGAAGCTACATGCGCACAGCAAACACGCACAAAAACATGGCACGCTGCGCTGCTACGGCAACCCTCGCTTGTGTTTTGGGCTTGGGCCTCGCGGCTCCTGCCTACGCCGATACCGCATCCGACCTTGCCGCTGCTCGTACGAAGCTCGAGCAGATCGGTACCCAAACCCAGCAGATTTACGATGAGCTCGCCACGCAGACGCAGGCGCTCGATCAGACTGCTGGCGAGATCACGCAAAAGCAGCAGGAGATCGCTGACGGTCAGGCCAAGCTCTCGACCTATGTCGCCGGCGAGTACAAAACCGGCGGTCTGAGCCTGCTTCAGGTTCTGACCGGCGTCGATGACCTGAGCGATATGCTCAACCGTCTGTTCTACTACGGCAAAGTTTCCGATAAGCAGGCTCAGACCATTCAAGAGGTCAAGGAGCTTAAGCAGCAGCTCACCGATAAGCAGGCCGAGCAGGAGAAGAACGTCGCCACCACGCAAAAGAAGGTCGATGAGCTTAACGCCCAGCAGGCTGAAGCCCAGAGTGTCGTGAACTCCCTGGATTCACAGTTGCAGGCCGAGCTTGCTGCCGAGGCCCAGGCCAACGCCGCGCTGCAGGCTGGCATAAATGCTAGCACCGCCGAAAAGGCCACGGTGAGCAACGACACCGCCGGTACGAGCGAGAACACCAACAAGGGTGGCGGTACGACCAACGACGGCGGCGGAAACACGCCCGCGCCCGCTCCCACTCCGCAGCCCCCGACGCCCGCTCCGGCTCCGGCTCCGGCTCCGACGCCTTCCGCACCGAGCCAGTCCGTTGACGGCGGTTCCGTTGTTTCGCGTGCCTATAGCAAGCTCGGATACGCTTACTCTTGGGGTGGCATTGGGCCGAACAGCTTTGACTGCTCCGGTTTTGTAAGCTATTGCCTCACGGGACGCTACTGCCGTCTGGGCACCACGGTCGACTTCATGGGTTGGACCCGTGTGTCCGATCCGCAACCCGGCGATGTTGTGGTTAACTCCTACCATACCGGCATCTATATCGGTAATGGTCAGATGATCCATGCTTCCGACTACAAAACGGGCGTCATCATCAGTTCCGTCGCAGCCGGTATGAACAACAACTACATTTTCGTGCGCTACTAAGTCACTCTGTATAGCGAACGAAGGTGAACCTCGTGGCCTTTGAGCTGCGAGGTTCATTTATTTATGACCGTGCTCCATACATGATCCTAATGTGCTAGTTTTCAATACTAGATGCACGCTTCATCGGTGAGCAATATAGCTATAATGATTGAGAAGCATATAGAAAGGACCCTCTATGAGCTGGGCACTTATCTCCGATTCGAGCTGTAACCTCCGCGATTGGCAACCGACCGCGCCCCATACCACCTTTGCATTTGCACCCCTCAAAATTCGAGTGGGGGAGCGCGAGTTCGTCGATGACCTCATGCTCGACGTTCACGAACTCAATTGCGCCGTGCAGGCGGAGTCGAGCGCTTCTTCGAGCGCCTGTCCGAGCGTAGGCGAGTGGACCGAACTCTTTAGGCTTGCCGACAAGACGATTTGTATGCCCATCTCGGAGGGCGTATCGGGGAGCTATAACGCCGCCGCCACGGCACGCGATTTGGTTCTTGCCGAGGAGCCGAACCGTCAAATTCATTTGGTCAATTCACGCGGAGCCGGCGGCAAAATGGACCTGATCTTACTGCTGTTCGACCGGTATCTTGCAAGCAATCCGGATGTCTCATTCGAGGACGCTTGCGCATACTTCAATAGCCTTGAGCAGAACAGCAAAATCCTCTTCAGCTTGTGCAATTACGAAAACCTGGCCAAAGCCGGACGTATCCCTAAGGCAGCCGGCGTCATTGCCAACAAGCTCAATATTCGCATTTTGGGCACGGCGAGTGAGGCCGGTAAAATCGAACTCGTCGGACACACGCGTGGCGAAAAGAAGATGTTCAACAAGATCATCGACACCATGGAAGCCGAGGGTTTTACGGGCGGCGAGGTCGTCATCGACCATGTGGAGAATGAGGCAGGCGCCCAGGCACTTGCCAGCCGCATTGTGGAGCGCTGGCCCGGCTCCAAGACTATCATCATGCCCTGCAACGGCCTGGATTCCTATTACGCCGAGATGCACGGTCTTATTATCGGCTACGGCATGGACGTGGCTTCGGGCCAATAAAGTCCAACCAAGCAAAAATACGGGCGGGACAAAGTGACAGATGACCCTTTGCTCCGCCCGTTTTATACGTCGGCTAGCTATTAAACCCATTAAACTTTAGATAGCTCATCAGATACGCCTTCGAAACGAAGGACGATACCGCGCTGCGCACGAGCAGCGATTCGCGCGTAACCTGATGTGCGGTATCGGGCACGGGAGTCTGCTCAACAGAAAACGCCGCACGAATCGATGCCTCGAGCTGATCGACAACATAATCGAAAGCCGTCGGAGCGTCGTAGCTCAAGCGCTGAATATTAAAGAGCGCCTGAACCGCAGCGATGGGCAGCACCTGCTTAAAGATACAAATGGCGATGAGACGCGCAATCTGCTCACGGCCATACTGCTTTTTAACCGGAGCAGGAACGAGACCGAGCTTCACGTAGTTATTGATCATCGATGGCGTGATAACGGGTTGCTCTACGCAAATCGAAAGCGGCTCCATCCACAGCGCAACATACTCAATAACCTGGTCGCGGTAGAGCGTCACATTGGGCAACTGGTTATAGCGCGGCAGACTCAACGTATTGAGTTTACGCACGATATCGGACTGAATGAATGCATCGGGCAGCACCGTGGGCTGAATATCCTCGGGCTTAATGCTGACCGACGAATCGGACATCGGAATAACGTGTTTAACGTGGTTCATAAAGGTCCTCCGTTCATTTTCTATATTGTATTCTAGGTTATCTAGTTATGCATACCACATAGCCGGCAAGAAAATTGGCGGGACAGTGCACTGATGCTTCGTCCCGCCAATTAGTAAATTGATAACAACCTTACATAAGATATATTATCGTACTTATCCACGGAGAAACGCGTATGCGCTCGTTGCCGCTATGGCTCCATCAGAAACGGCGGTCACAACCTGGCGTAAGCGCTTGGAACGGATGTCGCCAGCGGCAAATAGACCTGGCGTGCGGGTCGCCATGGATTCATCAGTCAGAATGCCGCCATCAGGCGCCAGATCGACTAGATGCTCAACAAGCTCGGTATGGGGCTGCGTTCCGGTAAAAACAAAGATGCCAAACGAGCCGGGCTCAAATGACTCGGTATGAGTCTCGCCGGATGCATTGTCCTTAAAGGTAATCGTCGTTGGCATGGCTTCGCCCGATAGCTCCACAATACTAGTTTGGTACCTAACTGTAATATTGTCCTTTGCGAGTACTTTCTGAACAACACCATCGGGCGCACGGAACTGGTCGCGGCGCAGCACGATGGTCACACTGTTGGCAATGTCGGACAGGAACAGAGCCTCTTCGCATGCCGAATTGCCACCACCGATTACAAAAACCTGCTTGCCGCGGAAAAACATGCCGTCACATGTTGCGCAATATGAAACGCCACGACCGCGATACGTATCCTCGCCTGCGAAACCTGCCGGACGCGGCGTGGCACCCATGCAAGCGATAACGCTCGGGGCCAGCGTATCGCCCATATCGTGATGCACCGTAAACAACGCTGCATCGGCATCGTAATCGATACCCGTAACCATGCTCCATGCAACCTGTGCTCCCAGGCCCTCTGCATGCTGCTGAAAACGCTCGCCGAGTTCGGCGCCACTCAGGAGCGAGATACCCGGATAGTTCTCGACCTCATTGGTTGTGGCGATCTGCCCTCCCGACATGCCCTGCTCAATCACGGTCGTCGTCAGGTTGGCACGCGCAGCATAAATGGCGGCAGCATAGCCCGCGGGGCCGCCACCGATAATCGCAACATCGATCGGCTTATCGGTAGTCATGAAGCGTCCTTTCGTCGAAACGTTGTCGTTCTTTGCGCTCATACCCAAATTTACGTGAACGTGACACTCATGCACTACAATGATAAATCCGTATTATAAAGCTGAAGGGGAGTTATCGATGGACCAGGCGCAGACGAGTGACGACGCTCCCCTGCTCACGTACAGCACTCCCCAATCGGAGCAAACCACGCTCCTGGCTCAGCAAAAACCTCTCGTGACCATCGTGCACGCCTCCGTTGGCTCGGGCCACAAGGCCGCCGCAAATGCGATTGCGCACGCATTCGACCTCATCCGCGGCACCAATGGCATCCCCGAGGATATTGAGATTGAAGTGCTCGATATCCTTGATTTTGGACGTATTAAATTCGACGGTAATAAGACCGCGGCTTCTTTTACGGGAGCCACGCGCCCCATTTACGACCTGACCTGGCGATATACGCTTACGGGACATCTTCTCTGGGGTGGCGGAACGGCATGGTCGCGAATTATGTTTCCCGCCTTCAACGAATATATTCGTAGCCGCAGGCCCATAGCCGTGGTTGCAACGCACATCACAGCAGCCAATGTTGCCGTGGGCGCCCGCGTAATTACGGGTATCGATTATCCGGTCATCTGCGTACCGACCGACTACGAAGTCGAGGGATGGTGGCCCCACATGGACACCGATTTATTCTGTGTTGCCAACGAATTTATGGCCGAAACGCTGCGTCCGCGCAAGGTGCTCGAGACAAAGATTCGCATTACCGGCATTCCTATTCGCGCCGGATTCGACACGGATTACGATCGCGAGGAAGAGCTAGCTAAGTTCAACCTCCCCACTGACAAGACCGTCGTGCTGGTAATGGCCGGTGCCAGCTTGCCTCAACCGTACGTTCGCTTTCGCGCGGAGATGGACCGCACCCTCCCCTTCCTACGCAGCTTCGAAGACATGCACTTTGTCTTTTTGCCGGGCAAAGACACCGAATATGCCACCCGCCTCAAAACGCTCTTCGATGCCATGAAGCTCGAAAACGTCACGGTACTGGACTATGTCGACGACATGGCGGCCCTCATGCACGGCTGCGACCTGGCAATTCTCAAATCGGGCGGACTCACCGTCACCGAATGCCTGTGCGCACACCTGCCGATGATCCTGCTGGGCAAGTCCTATGGCCAGGAAAAGGCCAACACCACCATGCTCACCGGCATGGGCGCCAGCATGCATGTCACCACCGCACGAGAGCTCATCGTGACGTTGCGCCATCTCCACGATCATCCCGAATCGCTCAAGGCACTGCTCATCAACGGAGAAGTACTACGCCGTCCCCACGCAGCCGAAGACATCGCCATCGCAACCATGGAGCTCGTAGGCAAACCCCAAAAGCGCAAACGAGCCTTCTGCCGCTTCTACTGGGGCGGAAAACCCGCGCACATCCGCTAGCGTCTTAATTTCCGCTTACCTGCGGGAGGCCCCTATATATCATCCCGTGCTCAAACATTCTCGCTTCGCTGCGAAACTGCGCGCGGGACGATATATAGGGGCCTCCCGCAGGTAAGCTGCGTTTACGTACTAGCAGCTTTACCAGATTCCCCTCCAGTAGAATCTGCAAAGGAGAACCAGAAAATATAAATACAGTAAGTCGATGCGACAAAGGAGGCGTCTTTTTATCGCATCGACTTACTAGAAAAGTAAATATTGTTTCAAGCGAGTAACCGCCCGCCTCTCACACATATCGTTCCACGCGCAGTTTCGCAGCGAGCGAAGCGAAGCGAGAATGTTTGAGCATGGAATGATATGTGTGAGAGGCGGGCGGGAGGGATAAGAGCGTCCCTAGGCGACGCCGCTGGAGCCGAAGCCTCCTTTGCCTCGGTCGGTTTCGTCTAGTTCTTCTACTTCTACGAGGTTGACCGTGGGGACTTCTTGGATGACGAGCTGGGCGATGCGGTCGCCTTTGTTGATTTGGATGTCGTTGGTGGGATCCAGGTTGATGAGGATAACCTTGAGTTCTCCTCGGTAGTGGGCGTCGATGAGGCCCGGCGTATTGACTATAGACAGGCCCTGCTTGATGGCCAAGCCGCTGCGGGGCTGGACGAAGCCGGCGTAGCCATCGGGCAGGGCGATGGCCAGCCCCGTAGAGACCAGACGGCGTTCGAAGGGCTTCAGGACGCAGTCCTCGTTGGAGCGCAAATCCAAGCCGGCATCAGTGGGATGGGCGTATTTGGGAAGCTCGACGGTGGGATCGAGACGCTTTATGTTGACGGTAATGTTGGACATGGAATCACCTTAGCTTGTCGAGCTCTTGCAGAAACTCATCGACGTCTTTGAAATCGCGGTAGACCGAGGCAAAGCGGATGTACGCCACCTTGTCAATCTTGGCCAAGCGCTTGAGCACCATGTCACCCAACTCATGGGACGTGACGGCCGTCAGTGTGCGAGAGCGCAGCTCGACCTCGATGTCGTCGATAATCTCATTGAGCTTCTTAGTGTCGATATCGCGCTTGATGGTGGCGCGCATCAAGCCGACGAGCAGCTTATTGCGATCGAACCGCTGCTTGGTTCCGTCTGACTTAATGACCTCGATAGGGTCCTCGCATCGCTCGAACGTTGTAAAGCGATAGTTACACGAGCAACATTCGCGACGGCGCTTAATGGTGTTATTTGACTCCTGCATACGGGAATCAACGACGCGGGTATGTGCCTTGCCGCATTTGGGACAGCGCATGGTACCTCCTCTTAAACGATAACAAGGGTACCATGCGCAGCGCGATAATGATTACGAACGAGCAGGAACCTTAAGATGCGCACCGGCGGCAAGCGAACCATGCTCCAGATGATTGACGTTACGGATCATGTCGGAAGTCTCTTGCGTGGAAAGGCCTTCGATTGGATATTCCTCGGCAAGCGACCAAAGAGAATCGCCAGTCTGAACGCGAATGGTCTCGTAAGTAATGTTGGAAACGGACTCGGCATACGCGGCGTGACGAGCGCTAAAGACCGAAGTAGCGAGGACAAAGAAGAGCGTAAGCGCAACGGCGACGGCGACAATCGTCGGAACCTTCAGGGCAACGCGGGCCGGCGCGACTACAGCCTGCTGATTGCGAGCAGGCTTTACGGTCAAAGGTTGAATGCCGGAGCGGCCACCCTGAACAACCGTAAAAGTGGGTTCTGCAGGCGTCTCGAGCTTAAGGGCGAGGTTTCCCTGGACCATATTCGTTGCGTTCATCATGTTCTCCTCTCGCGTGTTTTGCTGAGAACAGTTTTATCAAGCCGCGCGGACAAAAATGTCTAGCGCGAGAACGAATGTTCGGTTATTATTATCTTCGAACAGTTGTTCCTGTCAAGCAAAATTCGAACATTTGTTTGACATGGGTAGAGAGGATGCCCTGATGGCTCGCAAAATTACCAAGCGTCAGCAGCAAATTTACGACTTCATCAAGGAATATCAGCAGGAGAAGGGTTATCCGCCCAGCGTGCGCGAGATGGCTTCTGCCGTGGGCCTTTCCTCCCCAAGCACCGTGCACGCCCATCTCTCTGCCCTGGAGGCGCGCGGGCTGCTCAAGCGCGATGCCACCAAGCCGCGTGCCCTGGAACTCTTTAACGAGGACGGTTCCTCTGTCTCAATTTCTAAATCTGACGAGCCCACCGCACCTCGCGGAACGGTCTCGCTACCGCTCGTTGGTCGCGTCGCGGCCGGGATTCCCATTCTGGCCGAGCAGAATATCGAAGACACGTTTACTATCCCGACCGAAATCGCCACTGATCAGGGTTCCTTTATCCTTGAGGTGCATGGGAGCTCAATGATCAATGTCGGCATCTTCAATGGCGATTACATCATCGTCCGTGAACAAAAGAGTGCCATGAACGGCGAAATTGTCGTGGCCATGATTGATGGTTCGGCGACCGTCAAGACGTTCTACAAGGAGCAGGGGCGTGTGCGCTTGCAGCCCGAGAACGACACCATGGAACCTATCTATGCAACGAATCCCGTTATCCTGGGCAAAGTCGTCGGCTTGATGCGCCGGTTCTCGTAATGCAAAAACGCATAACCATATTTGATACCGTCCGCGGGTTTACGATGATTTCTATGGCAGGTTTTCACGCTTGCTATGATCTCGCCTACCTGTACGGCTGGGATATGCCCTGGTTTACCCAGTCAGTCTTTCAAGACATCTGGCGCGCCAGCATCAGCTGGGTATTTTTGTTTATCGCCGGTTGGATGTGCACCCTTTCGCGCAACAATATCAAACGTGCCGCCAAATACGCCTTAGCAGCACTCGTTGTCTGGTTGGCAACAACACTTGTCTCAGTCGACGATTCGGTTAATTTTGGCATCATCTACTGCATGGCCGCATGCACCGGCATCGTAGCGTTGACCGATCCCGTCCTTAAGAAGATAACGGCGAGATGGGGCATGCCCCTATGCCTTATGTTGTTCGCAATCACCTGGAGCATCCCCAAAACGATCTACCCTGTCCCCTACCTGGCGTGGCTGGGATTTCCGAGCCCTGGGTTTATCTCAGGTGATTACTACCCCATCATCCCGTTTATCTTTATGTATCTTGCAGGATACTTCGCCGCACACATAGCGCAGGGAATCGATAAGACCGTCCCTAGCTGGGCCTACGCCAACCCCCTGCCGGCGCTCGCCAGCCTTGGACGTCACGCTCTCCCCTTTTATCTGCTGCATCAGCCCATCATTCTGGGCATTTTGGAGCTCGTCTACTCGGTGCGATAACGCTCGAGCCGCGGTGCAATACGAGCCGGCAACTTCGCCACAATGCGAACGCCGTCCTCGAGATATTCCTCATGCAGAAGGGTTCCCTGCTCATGCACCAGCGTGATGAGAGCGCCCTCACGATACGGGATATCAGCGGAGAGCAACACATCGGTGGCAGCTGCCTCGCGAGCAATGCGATCGACGAGATCGTCGAGCCCCTCGCCCGTTTGGGCCGAGAACAGAACGGCCTCCGGATAGCGACGACGGAAACTCAATCGATCAACGCTATCGAGAAGATCGATTTTATTGAATACGGTCAGCGTTAAACGCTCTCCGGCGCCGATCTCATCAAGCACGCGGTCGACAGCCTCCAGCTGCCGCTCATAGTCCTCGTCAGACGCATCTACGACTTTGAGAATTAGATCGGCACCCAACACCTCGGAAAGCGTCGATTTAAAGGCATCGACCAGACCATGCGGCAGTTTTTGAATAAAGCCGACGGTATCGGTAATCGTCATGCCGCGACCGCCGGGCAGGCGATACGAGCGCGTCGTCGGGTCGAGCGTAGCAAACAACTTGTCCTGCGAAAGTACCGTAGAGCCGGTCAGACGATTGAGCAACGTCGATTTACCGGCATTGGTATAACCGGCTAACGCGACGCGAAACGCCGGTGACTCAATGCGGCTCTTGGATTGAACATCGCGGCGCTGTTCAACCTGCTTGAGCTCACGACGAAGCGCAGCGATCTTATTACGAATGAGGCGACGGTCGACCTCGAGCTGACTTTCGCCCTGACCAAAACGTGAGCCGATGCCGCCGCGCGTCTGCTCCTTGGCGAGATGGCTCCACATGCCACGCAGGCGAGGCAACAAATATTGAAGCTGTGCCAGCTGTACCTGCAGGCGTCCCTCACGCGTCTGAGCATGCAGGCCAAAGATATCCAGGATCAGTGCTGTACGATCGATAATCTTTACCGGCTCGCCCACGGCTTTCTCCAAATAGGATTGCTGCGAGGGGGTCAGGTCGTCGTCAAAAATAACGACATCGGCATCCATGCGATGCACCAGGCCGCAAAGCTCCTCTACCTTACCGGAACCGATAAACGATTTAGGATACGGCTTTACCAAACGCTGCGACAAGCGTGCCACGCACTGGGCACCAGCTGTGTGGGCAAGACGCTCCAGCTCATCAAGCGAGCGATCGAGCGGCCATGCATTGTCGCGCCACTCAACACCAACTAAAATGGCACGCTCGGGCTCGGGTGCCGTGGGAACAAGGGGGAAACGGGGCATTAGGCAGCCTCAATACGATGCAGGATATCCTCAACGACCTCATCGATCGTACATTCATCCATATCAAACCACACGATACGGTCATCGCGCTTAAACCACGAAAGCTGACGCTTGGCATAACGACGCGAACGCATCTTAATGAGTTCGCGAGCCTCATCCATGCTCATCACGCCATTGAAAGCATCAATGATCTCTTTATAGCCAATTGCCTGCATCGACGTCAGGGCATCTCCCAGCCCCTGGCCCATAAGACCGCGGACCTCATCGACAAGACCCTGCTCAAACATCAGATCGACGCGCTGGTTAATGCGCTCGTAGAGCACCTCGCGATTACGCGTCAGACCAAACCATAGGGCATGATAATGCTCGTGCGGAACACTAAACTGCGACTTTTGCTGCGCATAGGAGACGCCATCATCATGCATCTCGAGCGCGCGAATCACACGCCGCACGTTATGAGGATGAATAACAGCAGCCGATTCTGGATCGCGCTCGGCAAGCAGGGCATGCAGTTCTTCCTCGCCAATACGCTCGGCAAGCTCCTGATAGCCCGCACGGCGATCGTCCTCAAGTTCACCCGAGGGAAAGTCCATCTCATCAAGGGCAGCCTTGAGATACAGCCCCGTACCTCCGCAAAAAACCGGCAGGCAACCCGAACCAAGGAGACGTTCAACATGCGCGCGAGCGTCAGCCTGATAAAGCGCAGCAGAATATGCCACACCCGGCTCTACAATGTCGACGAGACGCAGCGGCGCCGTACACTCATCGGGCGCCATCTTTGCGGTACCGATGTCCATGCCGCGATAGATTTGCATCGCATCACACGACAGCACTTCGGACGAAAGACGAGCTGCCAAACGGTCGGCAACATCACTCTTACCAACCGCCGTCGGACCGACGATCGCAACGGCGGAAAGACCTGCCCCGGAAGAAACCATTAGCGCGGCTCGCCCACAACGGAACCGGATAAATACCAGGTCTTGGCAACGTCAACGTCAACATCAACGATCTTGCCAACAAGCTGATCGATGCTGTAACCCTCGGGGATAGGCGCATGCACGGTCTGATTCTTGGGACTCTTGCCCAGCAGGACCGCATCGTTCTTTTTACTCGTTCCCTCAATGAGCGCGGGAACCACAGTATGAAGCTCGCCCTGGTTATACTCGTGTGCCGTGGTCTCGATAACCTTAACCAGGCGGTTGAAACGCTCGAGAATAACCTCATGCGGCGTAGGATCGTCAATCTCGGCGGCCGGGGTACCGGCACGCTTGGAATAGATGAAGGTATAGGCCTGAGCATAGCGGACCGTCTCAGCAAGCGAGAGCGTCTGCTCAAAGTCTTCTTCAGTCTCGCCCGGGAAGCCAACGATAATGTCGGTCGAGAGCGCGATATCGGGCATGCGGTTGCGAATGCGATCGACCAGGCCCAGATAGTCCTCGCGTGTATAACGGCGATTCATCTCTTTGAGGATCCGCGTCGAACCGGACTGGACGGCCAAGTGCAGCTGCGGCATAACGGCAGGCGTCTCGGCCATGGCGTCGATGGTCTCGGGCAACAGGTCCTTGGGATGCGAAGACGTAAAGAAGATGCGCTCCACGCCCGTATCGCCCACGGCACGCAGCAGATCGGCAAAACGCGGCTTGCCAAACAGATCGCGACCATATGAGTTAACGTTTTGGCCCAGCAGCGTAATCTCACGCACGCCCTGGCGCACCAAACCGGTCACCTCGTCGACAATCTCCTCGAAGAGGCGGCTCTTTTCGCGACCGCGCACGTACGGCACGATGCAATAGGTGCAGAAATTGTTGCAGCCCGTCATAATGGGGACCCACGCGTGATACTGGGTTTCACGATGCCACGGCATGCTCATAGCATCCGTGTCCTCGTGCTCATTGGTGCGAATATGACGCTTGCCGTCCAAGAATGCCTCGGCAATGAGTTCGGCCACATGCGCGATGGAATGCGTGCCAAAGATGACATTGACGTTATCGACATTGGTGAGCAGGCCCTCGCCGTCGCGCTGCGCGATGCAGCCGCCCACAGCGACCACGCGCTTGCCCGAGGGCGAAGGCGGGAGGCTCTTACAAGAGTTGCACTGACCGTACAGACGGGTGTCGGCTGCCTCGCGAACGCAGCACGTCATGAACACGACAATGTCAGCATGCTCCGGATCGAGCGCCATGAGGCAGCCATACGAGTCGAGCAGGCCACTCACGCGCTCGGAGTCGTGCTGATTCATCTGGCAGCCAAAGGTGCGGATAAAGTAGGTTTTACCGGCAAGAATATCGCGTACGGAACCCTGGTCCATGTGTATAAGTCCTAACGATGGGGAGCGAAACGAGGCAAGCAGAAGCTATGCCACAGGCTTAACATCATCCATGACGACGTTATCCATAGCAGCTCGATTGATCTGGTGAACGTAGATAGAAAGGCGGATGGCCGTGCGCGACTCCCCGTTAATGAGGATGTCGGAGAACACAGGCGCGCAGGAAATATCAAAACCGGTTGGAATCAAAAAACCGCGCGCGATAGCAACGGCCTTAATAGCCTGGTTGACGGCACCGGCGCCGACACACTGGATGTTGACGGGTACACCATCCTTGACCATGCCGGCGATGGCGCCGGCAACGGACGCGGGCGATGATTTGCTTGATACCTTCAGGCAATCCATGAAGAAACTCCTGCATTTAAAAGTACGTTTTAACTGCAATAACTGTATCGTACCGAGTGGACTCGGTAAAGGCACTATTCCTCTTTGGCAAGATCAAAGGTCACGGTGATTCGATCACGCGAAACACGAATCTTTGGGTCGCCGCAAAGGTTGAGATAGTACCGGGTGGCAAGGTCATTAAAGTCGCGTTCCACAGCGCGCGAAAACTGTGCCATGTCATCCTTGGCAATACGTAGCCCGCGACGATCCTTCGCGAGATCGACAGGAGCCGGCGCATGCGAGGACGAATCACGCTCGCGCAGCAGACGCGCGGTCACACCGCGAACGGGCTTAATCTGCCCTGCCAAAATGCGATGGGCCGTGCGCTCGGACATCTCAAGACCCAAACCCGAACAAATACGGATAAAGTCCTCGGCATCAGAAGCAAGGCCTAAACGATCGACAACCGGAAGCTCGCTCTCGTCATCAATGAACAGGAGACGAGACGTATCAAGCCGGCTTGACGCCTGAGCATAAAGGGTCGCGGCAATCTCAGACGGAGAACCAAGATAGACATCGCAACCACGCAACTCCTCGAGCGCAAACTCACAAGCAGCGCGAATAATATTATGTGGACCGCGAGCGCAGACATAACGTCCGTCCTCATCCTTGACGGCCTGGGGCCAGCTGGACTGATCGGCACGCTCACTGAGGCGGTCGGCCGCGACGCTCACCTTGAAGGCTGAACCAAGATCGACACCGGACGTGACCAC
Source organism: uncultured Collinsella sp. (assembly GCA_958371715.1). Classification (GTDB taxonomy): domain Bacteria; phylum Actinomycetota; class Coriobacteriia; order Coriobacteriales; family Coriobacteriaceae; genus Collinsella. The sequence goes on along the minus strand of CATXLW010000014.1, from coordinate 13,651 downwards.
ACGGGCCTCATCGGTGTTCTGCTTGATCGAAAACAATGCCATGCCACGACCGTGGACGCCCCAACGATCCATCTTCATGCTCTCGAGCTTGGAGGTAACGCGGGCATCGAAGATGCGCTCCTGCATATCCTGCGGCACGCCCGAACCGTTATCCAGAAAGACAAGCGTACGGACGCCATCTTCCTTGGTCGTGGCGAGATAGACCTTGTCGGCGCCGGCATCACGAGCGTTGCGCAGCATTTCGATGACAATATCCTCGACATGCTGAATGTCGTGCTTTGCCTGGCGCCGCTCGGCCTCCGAAACGCGGAGGCGGACATACCCCTCGCCAAGGTTCTCCTCGACGCGAAGGTTGCCCTCCCCCGACATCGACGCGATAAATGAGATGAGCTCGTTCGCGTCGTTCATATTATTTAGCGATATCGACAGCGCGGCTCTCGCGAATCACGACGACGCGCACCTGACCGGGATACTCCATCTCTTCCTCGATCTGATGGGCGATGTCATGAGCCAAGACCGTGGACTGAGCATCGGAAATCTTGTCCGGCTGAACCATGACGTGGACCTCGCGACCAGCCTGCATGGCATAGGTACGCTCGACGCCGTCATGGGAGTTGGCAATCTCCTCGAGCTTCTCAAGGCGCTTGATATAGTTCTCGGCCGATTCGCGACGAGCGCCGGGGCGAGAGGCAGAAACGGCATCGGCAGCCTGGACCAAAACATCGAGCACCGTGTTGGGGTCGACGTCGGCGTGGTGAGCCTCGATAGCGTGAACGATAACGGGCTTCTCGCCATAGCGACGGGCGAGCTCGGCGCCGATAACGGCATGCGGGCCCTCGACGTCATGGTCGATAGCCTTGCCAAGATCGTGCAGCAGGCCGGCACGCTTGGCGGTCACAACGTCCAGGCCAAGCTCGGAAGCCATCACGCCGCACAGGTCGGAAACCTCGAGGGAATGCTGGAGCACGTTCTGACCAAACGAGGTGCGGTAGCGCAGAGCACCCAGGGTCTTAACGATCTCGGGGTGCAGATCGTGGATACCGGTATCGAAGGCAGCCTGTTCACCAGCCTCGCGCACGCGCTGCTGAACCAAGTCGGCGGCCTTGTGATACATCTCCTCGATGCGGGCAGGGTGAATACGGCCGTCGGCGATGAGGTTCTCGAGGGCGACGCGGGCGGTCTCGCGACGGACCGGGTCGAAGCTCGAAAGCACGACGGTCTCGGGCGTATCATCGATCACGAGGTTGACGCCGGAAACCTGCTCGAAGGTGCGGATGTTGCGACCTTCGCGGCCGATGATGCGACCCTTGAGGTCATCGGAAGGAATGTGCACGGAGGTAACGGTGACCTCGGCGGTGTGATCGGCGGCGCAGCGCTGAATCGCTAGGGATAGGATCTCCTGGGCGGTCTTGTGGCACTCGGCGCGAACCTGCTGCTCGGACTCTCGGATGATCGTGGCGGCCTCGTGGGTAACCTCGCCGCGAACCTTGTCGAGGAGCTCCTTGTGAGCGTCCTCGCGGGTCAGGTCGGCGATGCGCTCGAGCTCCGAGGTCTGCTTGGCGCAGAGCTCCTCAAGCTCGCGGGAACGCTTCTCGACCTGGCCAGCCTGGCTGGACAGCTGATGCTCACGCTTGTCGAGGGCATCGTTGCGGCGATCGAGGGACTCCTCGCGCTGCATCACGCGATTCTCGAGCGTACGAATCTCGTTCTTACGCTGCTTGTCCTCGGCCTCGGCAGCCTGCTTGTTCTTGATGATCTCTTCTTTAGCCTCGAGCAGAGCCTCTTTTTTGAGGGTCTCGGCCTGACGCTTTGCATCACCGATTAGGGACTCAGCCTGTGCGTGTGCCGACTGGATCTTTTCGTCGGCCTCGTGAAGACTACCCTGCTTGGCGGTGCGCATGTAGGCAATGGCGGCGATGGCACCCAAAATGATGCCAACGAGCGCTGCGATGATAGGCATGCTCACTCCTTTTTATGGATTCGTTACACAACAAAGCGAACCGTCCTTACGAACGGCTCGCGACATTTGAGTAATATGGGCGCAGCTTATGCGGGTCGGATACAGATAAACATATAAACAAACTCATCACAGATGAGCACATATCACAAAGCAAATGACAGTGTTTATCGTACGTTGAACCACAACAACTGTCAAATAAATGGCCCCAGCACGGCGGCTAAAACGCGGTGAACGGCAGGGCCACAAAACGCATACGCCTAAACCGCACATTCCTCACGTTCGGCATCGAGACGTGCCTTAACGGCATCGGCGGCGATGTGATACGAGAAGCCCTTGCCCATCAAAAACCGAACCAGTTTTTCGAATCCGCGCGTCTCTGGAACACGCCGCTTGGCGAGCAGGGCTGACGCACGCGCCAAATCGTCTTCGACGGCAAAATAATCCTCGGGATAACCGGGAATGTCATCGAGCACGACATGACGGCGCTTGAGCTCGGTCTCGATTTTACGCTGTCCCCAACCGCGCCGCTTGCGTTCCTCGATAAAGTACGAGCAAAAGCGGTTCTCGTCTAAAAAGCGATACTCGGTGGCACGCTCGACGGCGAAATCGATCGCGGGCTGGCGAAAGCCGTAGCGTGCCAACTTGTCACGGACCTCACCCGTCGCATGGTCGCGTCGCGATAGCATCTCGGTCACCATGGTAAGTGCACATTTACGCTCGATGAGCTGCACCGCTTCACGAAAGTTATCCCAATCACAGGGAAGATCGGGGCGATTTTTGACATACAGGCGCGCGACCCGCACGGGAATCCAAATGGACCGCTCAAAACCGCCCTCAAGCTCACAATCGATATGTGCGCAAGGCTTTTTGGACGCATACCCGCTCGAGAACGAGGAGGCCGCCTTCTTATCGGGAAAGACGACCGTGGCCTCGGTCACCGTATACGACATGAGCGTAACCGCTACTCGTCGTCATCATCGAGCATGGCGGAACCATCGATGGCGTAAAGCTCGTCAAACTCCTCAGGCGCAGGCTGATCGGTCAGCTCGACCTCGGACGGAGCATCGTCATCAAACTCAAGCCCGCAGGCAAGGCGGACCTTATGCTCAATCTCGTCGGCGCAATCGGGGTGTTCGCGCAGGAACGCCTTGGCGGCCTCGCGACCGTTGCCGAGCTTGTCCTCGCCATAGGCAAACCAGGAGCCCATCTTCTTGCAAATGCCGCACTCGACAGCCATGTCCAGAATCGAGCCCTCCTTAGAGATGCCCGTACCGTACATGATGTCGAACTCAGCAGAACGGAACGGAGCTGCCACCTTGTTCTTAACGACCTTGGCGCGCACGCGGTTACCGATAACCTCATCCTTAAGCTTAATGCTGTCGATGCGGCGAATGTCGATACGCACCGAAGAGAAGAACTTAAGGGCGCGGCCGCCCGTCGTGGTCTCGGGGTTGCCGAACATGACGCCGATCTTCTCTCGCAGCTGGTTAATGAAGATGCATGTCGTGTTGGACTTGGACAGCGAGCCGGCGAGCTTGCGGAGCGCCTGACTCATCAGACGAGCTTGCAATCCGACCGTGGTATCGCCGATCTCTCCCTCGATCTCGGCACGCGGGGTCAGCGCGGCGACGGAGTCGACGACGATGGCATCGATGGCGCCGGAACGCACGAGCATGTCAACAATCTCGAGCGCCTGCTCACCCGTATCAGGCTGGGAAATCAGTACCTCGTCGATATCCACGCCAATGCGCGCGGCATACGTGGGATCGAGCGCGTGCTCGGCATCGATAAATGCCACCACGCCACCCATTGCCTGGGCTTCGGCCAGGATCTCGAGCGAAAGCGTCGTCTTACCGGAGGACTCAGGACCGTAAATCTCGACGATACGGCCGCGCGGCACACCGCCGATACCCAGAGCGGCATCGAGTGCCAGAGCGCCCGTGGGGATGGCCTCAACCTCAAGCTCGGGGCCGCCGTCACCATACCTCATGATGGAGCCTTGACCGAACTTCTTCTCGATCTCGGCCTTGGTGGTGGCGATCATCTCATCGCGCTCTTTACCCGTCGTGCGAGCATGAACGGTACGTACGGGACCTGAATTCTTGGCCATGAATAGCCCTCCTCTTAACAACCTGCATCGATAATAAACGAACGGCTGTTCGTGGTCAACCGTTCAGGCCAATCATATGCAGGCAGTCTTTCCAAAACCCAACCAAACGCCGACCAAACACTGACCAAATGCTTGACCACAAAGGGGCAAATAAGAACAAGAAAGGCAAAAATACACCTATGACCAGCGCAAACGCTAAATTCGTCAGGGGTCCCTATCTCCACAATTAAGGGGCCCGAAGGCCCCTTAAAACACGTCTATTCCATAGAGTTAAGCACAAGGGCAATGCGTCCCAATGCCTCCGCGACCGCATGGGCACGAACACACGAACGGTCGCCCTCATAGTGGCAGCGCACAGAGTCCACGACCGGCACTTCCCCATCAGCCGCGCGATACGCCCAGCCAATATAGAAAGTGCCAGCCGGATCGTCCTCAGTGCCGCCGCCGGGGCCGGCATAACCCGTTGCGCTCACTGCAATATCGCTCTGGTACAGCTCCAGCGAACGCGCCGCCATCTCGCGCGCGGTCTGATGCGACACCGCGGTATAGCGGTCGAGCGTCTCCTGATCAACACCCAAAACGCGATGCTTGATCTCATCGCAGTAGGTCACCGCACCGCCACGCAGCACCGCCGAGGCGCCCGGGATATCGGCAATCGTCGAGGCGATCATACCAGCCGTCAGCGACTCAGCCGTCGAAACCGTCACGCCCCGAGCGCTCGCGCGCTCGACAATATGACGCGCCAGCTCCTCGTTATGTGCGGAAATCTGCTCAAAAGAGTCCGTCATACCCACCAGAACCTAGACCGAAAAGACGATCTTGCGGCAGTTCCAGAAGTACTGGGCGCCCGAGATAACGGTCAGGACAACGGCAACGGCGTACAGGAAGCGCGACACCGAGTAGATGCCGAGCGTCAGCGCCAGCGGGCCAAGGTGCAAGCCGGCCATCGCAAAGACGCACAGGTAACCGCAGATGGAGACCATCGTGGTCGCCGTCTTGTACTTGCCAAGCTTATCGGCGGCAACGACCACGCCGGCGGCACTCGCAACCATGCGCAGGGCGCTTACCAGCAGCTCGCGGAACAAGATGATGAACACGGACCAAACCGACACGGCACCAAAGTCCAAGAATAGCAGCAGGGCCGAGAATACGAGCAGCTTGTCGGCGATGGGGTCCAAGAATTTACCGAAGTCGGTAATCTCGTTGCGCGAGCGCGCCAGGTAGCCGTCAACCTTATCGGTGCACGACAGGATGACGTACAGAATGAAGGCAGCGGCGGCGAGCGGGCCGTCGAAGGTGCTCCAATCTGTACCGGCAACACTCGTGTGAGAAAGCGCCGACACAATCATGAACACCGGGATAAAGACGATGCGAACGCACGTCACGATGTTGGCGGGCGTCCAAACACTCGTCAGTTCCTTATTGCTCTCGTTTGCCACGATGCTCTCCTACTCCACAACATGGCCGATAAGCTCATAGCAGAAGCTATCGGTAAACTCGACCGTCAGAATATCGCCCACGGACGCCTCGCTGGCGTCCAAGTGCACCGCGCCATCGGAATCGGGCGCCTGGAACCAAGCGTGGCCGATCAGCTCGGCGCCGTCCTCGGTCTCCTCGATGCCGTCGACAATCACCTGGGCGCGCTCGCCCACATGTGCGGCGGTGGCGGCAAAACCGAGCGACTCGGCCAGGTCCATGGCCTCCTGGGCGCGCTCGAGCTTGACCTCCTCATCGACCTGACCCTCCATCTTAGCGGCCAGGCTGCCCTCCTCCTGCGAGTAGGCAAAGACGCTCGTGTAGTCAAAGCCGACGGTGTCCATAAAGTCGATAAGGTCGCGGAACTCATCGTCGGTCTCGGTCGGGAAGCCGACCATGGCCGTGGAACGGATCACAATGCCGGGGATACGCTCACGCAGATCACGGAACAGGTCCTCGAGCTCCTGGCGCGAACCAGAACGGCGCATAGCCTTGAGGATGCGCGCGTCGCAGTGCTGCACGGGGATATCGATATAAGGCAGTACCTCGGGCGTATCGCGAATCGTATCGATAAGCTCGTCGGTCATGCCCTCGGGCTGCAGGTAGAGCACGCGGACCCAGACGTTGTGCGGGCGCACGGCCTCGGCGACGGCATGCAGCAGCTGCGCCAGATTGCGCGGCGAGCCATCGGTGACGTCTTCGTCGGCAAAGTCGGTGCCCCAAATACCCGTGTCCTGGCCGATCAGCACGATCTCTCGCACGCTACCGGCAACCAAGTCGCGCACCTCGGAAATAATGCTCTCGGCATTGCGCGAGTGATAACGACCGCGGATATACGGGATCATGCAGAAGCTACAGAAGCGGTTGCAGCCATCGGAGATCTTGACGTAGGCGACAGCGCCCTCGACGGTGCGCTTGACCTGCGGAATATAGGCGGCAATCTCGCGCTCGACGCCCAGCACGCCATCGATGACCGCCACGATGCCATCCTCCTCGTCGGCCTTCACAAAGGCAGCGACCTCGGGCAGCTCATCGGGCAGATCGTCGCCATAGCGCGACGGCACACAGCCGCACATGACGATGGGGCAAGAACGAACGCCGTCCTGAACCTCGTTGGCGAGCTCGAGCGTGGTCTCGATGCTCTCGGACGTTGCGGAGGCGAGGAACGAGCATGTATTGACGATGGCGATATCAGCATCCTGTGGGTCGAATGCCTCCTCGTAGCCCGCGGCGGTCAAAAGAGAACGCATGCGGTCGGTGTCAACCTCGTTCTTAGCGCAACCGAGGGTGATGTAGAGCACGGAGCCCAACGGTGTATCCATGTTGGAGAGCAGTCCTTTCGAATGATATTAGCGGTAGTTGGTGAACTGCAGCGGCTGGCCGTAGTCCTGGTCGCGCAGGAACTGGATCACGGTCTGCAACGCGTCCTTCGAAGCAGAGGAAACACGCAGCTTGTCGGCCTCGATAGTCACCTTGACCTTGAGCTTTTGGTCCTTGATGTCCTTGTTGATCTTCTTGGCGGTCGCCTGGTCGATACCCTCGACGATATGGCCGAGCACGCGCACGGTGCCGCCCGATGCCGCCTGCGGGGCATCCCACGAGACAGCCTTGAGGTCGATGCCGCGCTTGATGAGCTTGGAGCTCAGCACGTCGATAATCTGCTTGGAGACAAAGTCGGCCGGGGCGTTGATCGTAAAGAGCTTGTCGCCCTTCGAAAGCTCGATCGTGGCGCCGGAATCCTTCAGGTCATAGCGCTGGGAAATCTCGCGCGTGGTTTGCTGGAAGGCGTTGTCGACCTCTTGCATGTTGACCTCGGACACGACGTCGAAGCTGGAATCTTTAGCCATGATGTTTCCTTTCGCGTACGAGCGGCTTAGTAGCTATCGTACGAATAGTCGGTAGAATCGGTGGGCGTCTGGCCGTCAGTTGCGGTATCGGCGCCATCCGTGGACTGGGCATCGGTGCCGTCGGTGGTGTCGGTACCATCGGTGGTGTCGGTACCATCAGAACTTTCACCATTCTCGGAACCAGTCGTCTACTTCTTGGGAACGGTGATCGTCACACGCGCCACGCCCGAGGTCTTGGTATCGTAACGGACCTTTTCGCCGTTCTTGGTAACGGTGACATCGGAAGGCTTGGACGTGGTGATCTCGATCGAGGACTCAGGCGTGTACTCCTGCTCAAAGGGGCCAGTCGCCTGGGCGCCATAGACCGACTTGCCATCGACCTTGACCTCAATCCAGGCGGTCTTTCCCTTGGCAACGGAGACCTTAACCTTTGTGACCTCGTTCTCTTCCTTCTTGGCCGTCGTCTTGGTGGCGTCCGAATCGGTCGACTCATCCGTCGCCTCATCGGTGTCTTCGTCCTCGTCGACCGTTTCGGTCTTCTTAGAAGACTTCTTGGGCGTCGTCTTGGTAGCAGTGGGCGTCTCGGGCGTGGTCTCGGGCGTCGAAGATGCGCAGCCGCGCAGAAGTACCACGATGAGCACGATCAGCAGCAACGCCACGGCACCGATGCCGGCGTAGACGATACGCGGATCGAGACCGTTGTTTTGAGGAGTACGGGAACCGCCGCGTCCACGACTGGAACTGCTGCGGCCGCCTCCCTGAGGCATACGACCACGATTGCTGTCGGAACGGCCGAGATAGCCACCCTGGCCCTGAAGGCTGCGCTGACCCGAGCGTGGCGCAAGTTCACCGCGGCCTTGATAGCCACGCTGGCCCGCACGCGGAGCCGAAGAGCGCTGGCCATACGGCTGTGATTGAGAGCGAAGACGCGGCGTCACCTGCGTGGCATCGGCGTCCGCATAGCCGCCGAGAGCACGACCGGCAGAGACACCACGGTAGCCACGATCGGAATAGCCGCCATCTCCGTAGCCGACACGGGGATCGCGCACCACACCGCGGGCAGCGGGAAGCGCACGATCGTCGGGCATAGGCGTGCTGCGGAAACGATCGCGCTGAGAACGGATTTCCTCACTGGACCCCGTCTCGGTAATATAGCCAGCCTGCTGCGGACGCTGACCATAACGCGTTGAGCGACCACCCTGAACCATCAGGAAGCGCCCGTTATCGACAGAGGAACGCGAATTGACGTAGCCGGCGGCGTCCTGAAAACGACCGCCCTGCTGCGACGTCTCGCGTTCGTATGCCATCAGGTCGTCAAAGTAGGCATTGACGACCTCGCGCGGATTGAGGCCCAAAAAACGAGCATAGCTCGAAATCATGCCCTGCGCATAGCCGCGCGGCGGCATCGAAGCAAAGTTACCGGTCTCGAAAAACTCGATGATCTGCGGCCTGATTTTGATGGTGTTGGCGACCTGCTGAATGGAAAGGCCCATTCGGCGACGCTGCTCGAGCAGCATGTCACCAAAGCGTGCAGCCATCAGAATCCTCCAAACTCACGATCTTCACGTGCCATCTCGGCGTCGACAGATTCCAGCGCGGCAAGCCCCTCCTCGTCCAACAGGACCTCGCGCGGCTTGGAACCGTCGGGCGGGCCGACGACACCCTTTTCTTCCAGCATGTCCATAATACGCCCGGCACGCGCATAGCCAACCTTCAGGCGGCGTTGCAGGCCAGATGTGGAGCCCAGCTGCGATTCCACCACAATATGGGCGGCTTCCCAAATGAGCGGATCATCGTCTTGCGGCTCGGCGACTCCGGTGCGGACAATGCCGCCGCCACCAGCCATGGACATGGAAGCGGGCGCCACGGCGGACAGAATCTCCTCGTGGTAGTCGGGCTCGCTCTGCGACTTGACGAACTCGACAATCTCGTTGATTTCGTCGTCCGAGACAAAGCAGCCCTGGATACGGCGGGGCTTGCCCCAGTCGACCTTGGAGAACAGCATGTCGCCCAAACCGGTGAGCTTCTCGGCACCCATCTGGTCGATGATGACGCGCGAGTCGATGCCCGTGGCGACGTTAAAGGCGATGCGGTTGGTGATGTTGGCCTTGATAAGGCCCGTCACCACGTTGGAGCTGGGGCGCTGCGTGGCAACGATAAGGTGAATACCGGCGGCGCGGCCCAGCTGTGCAATACGCACGATCGAGGCCTCGACATCCTTACCGGCGACCATCATCAGGTCAGAGAGCTCGTCAATGATAATGACCAGGTAGGGCATCTTTTGCGGCGGGTTGTCGTAATGCTCAAACTCGCCGGCGGCCTGCTTTTCGTTATAGGTCGAAATCTTACGGACGTTGAGGCGTTCGAATACCTTCAGGCGGCGCTCCATTTCGGACACGGCCCACTGCAGGGCGCTCGCGGCCTGCTTGGGCTCGGTCACCACGGGCACATAGAGATGCGGCAGACCGTTATAGCCCGCAAGCTCGACGCGCTTGGGGTCGACCATGATCAGGCGAACGTCCTCGGGAAGGGCGCGCATGAGCAAGGTCGTGATGATGGAATTGATCATCACCGACTTACCAGAACCGGTCGTACCGGCGATCAACAGGTGAGGCATCTTGGCGAGGTCGGCGACGACCGGCGTGCCCTCGGCGTCGCGGCCGATGGCAAGCTCGAGCGGACCGCCCTTCACATAGGGCAGCACGTCGCCCAGATTGACGTTCTGGCGCTTGCGGTTGGGAATCTCGATGCCCACGAGCGAGGTGCCGGGGATCGGGGCAAAGATACGAACCGACTGGGCGGCGAGCGAAAGCGCAATATCGTCCTCGAGGCTCGAAATCTTGCTCACGCGCTCGCCCTCGCCAGGTTGCAGCTTAAAGGTCGTCACCGTGGGGCCGGCGATCCAGCCGACCACGCGGGCACTGCGGCCAAACTCAAGCAAGGTGGATTGCAGTGACTCAGCGGTCTGCTCCAGCTCCTTGTCCGAAGACGCGGCGGAAGCCGACTGCGGGTTGGCATGCAGGATTTCGAGCGGCGGAAGCTTGAGGCCGTCCTCTTCTTCGCCCTCGTTATCTGCGGCGCCGTCGTCCACTCCCCCATCACGAGCCGCAGCCGATTCGATAGCACTCGTGGCAGGCGCACCGGCAACCTTGGGATGCTTCAGGAAGTCGGGAATCTGAGGTGCGGCCGAGACGGGATTCACGACAAACGGCGGCTCGGACTCGTCGATCTTATCGGAGTCGTCTTCCATCGAAAGCTGGCCGGTTACCTGGCCGCGCTTTGCATGGCGACGCGGCAGCAAAGTTGTCTTTGCGATCTCAATCGGACCCTCGTCGTCCTCGTCATCGCCCTCGGTGAGCTCAATCTCGCTATCGGACCAAGACGGGTCGGGCTCACTCGTATTGAGCTTAGGCGCAGACTTGCCCTTCTTGGCATGGCGGCGCGGCAACAGCGTGGTCTTGGCTCGCTCGGCTTCAACCGACTCGGATACGTCGACAAAAGGGTCATCGTCCTCGTCATCATCCAAAACCGGGTCGACATCGCCACCCATGACCGTGGTCACCGCGGCGTCAGTCCCCTTCTGGCGCAGAATGCTCAGGTGCGGACGGGCGACGCCGGGAACCGACAAGGCCTCTTCATCGCCCCACGGGCTCGCATTGACATCGGCACGTCGACGCTCGGCAAAATCGGCAGCGCGATCGCGTGCGGAGCGCAAAACGCCACCCACCGAAAAGCCGATAATGACCAAACCAACGACGACAAGCCCCAGCAAGACAACCATGGCGATAGGTTTACCCAGGGCGTTTTGCAAGGCACTTGCGATAAAGGCGCCAATGTAGCCGCCCGACACGGAAAGGTTCTGCGGCGTAAACATAAGGTCGCACGAATCGCTCGTGCCCGGCACCATCAGCGAAAGAATGGAGACGACAGCGATAAAGACCACGGCGCCGCCCGCAACAGAGCGCACGTTGAGCGGGGAGTCCTCACCCAAAAAGAGCGTAGCGGCAAACAGCAAGATGACGATCGGCAGCACGTAGGCGCCCAGGCCAAAGCCCAGGTGGTAGAAACCGGCAACCGCAGCCGTCACGGGCGCTGTTGCCGGAGAGATCACGGCAATGAAGGACGCGATCGCCAAAACGGCGATGACCACACCGGCGATATCGCGATTGGCCGAAGGCTCGACCAAGGGCTCAAAATCGTCGAAGTCTGCCTCATGGCCCTTATTGGCACGAAGATGGGAACCGGCACCCTTAGCAGATGCCGGTTGGTTGTTGGCCTTATTGCCTTTGGCGTTTTGTGCAGATCCGCGCGCCAAACTAAACCTCCATGACGACCGGGATGATCATCGGGCGAGTGCGCGTACGGCTCCAGATAAAGTTGGAGAGCGAGTCGCGCACGGCCTTGCGAATGGCGTCGGAACCGCTGCTGGTAAAGCTGAACTTGCCCTTCTCGATCGTCTTCATGATGGACGCGGAGGCATCCTCGGAGAACTGGTCGTCGATGGCAAACGAGACGCCGCGGCCCGAGAACTCGATGGCCTCGATCTTCTTGTGCTTGAGCGAGACGATGGCGACAGCCGTAACCATACCGTCGTTGGCGAGCTTCTGGCGATCGCGCAGGACGATGGGGTCGGTATCGCCGATGCGCAGACCGTCGACGTAGACGACGCCGGACTCGACGGGCGTGCCGCGCTTGACGATACCACCGCGCATCTCGAGCGTGTCGCCGTTATCGAGGATAAAGATATGATCGTCCTTGATGCCCATCTTGCGGGCCAGCTGGGCATGGGCGCGAAGATGCACGGCCTCACCGTGAACCGGCATAAAGTACGTGGGCTTGGCCATGGCCATCAGGAGCTTGAGCTCCTCCTGGCTACCGTGACCCGAGACGTGGACGAGAGCGCGGTTCTTATCCCACACGTCGCAGCCGAGCTTGGCCAGGCTGTTGACGACCTGCTGGACGGCCTTCTCGTTGCCAGGAACGGGAGTTGCCGAGAGGATAACGGTATCGCCCTCGTGAATGGAGAGCGTCTTGTGCTCGCCATTGGCCATGCGGGACAGAGCCGACAGCGGCTCGCCCTGCGAACCAGTGCACATGACGACGATCTTGTCGTCAGGCAGGTTATCGATATCGAAGGCATCGATGATATCGGCATCATCGATGTTGAGGTAGCCCAGCTCGCGTGCCACGCGGGTGTTGGTGAGCATGGAACGACCGGTCACGACGACCTTACGGCCGCACTTGCGGGCGGCGTCGCAGATCTGCTGCAGACGATGGATGTGGCTCGAGAATGACGCAACGAACACGCGGCCCGGAGCATTCTTGATGGCATGCAGCAGATTGGGGCCAACCTCGGCCTCGGACTTGGTAAAGCCGGGGACCGTAGCGTTGGTGGAGTCGGACAGAAGCAGGTCGATGCCCTGCTTGGCAAAGCGGCTGATAGCGGCATAGTCGGGCGTGACGCCGTCGATGGGCGTCTGGTCGAGCTTAAAGTCGCCGGTGTGCATAACGGTGCCTTGATTGGTGCGGATGAACACGCCCAGAGCGCCGGGGATGGAGTGCGTCATCGAGAAGAAGTCGAGCGAGATGCCGCCGAGGTTGACATGGCTGCCGTCCTTGACCTCGCGGAACTTGGGTGCGCGGATGCGGAACTCAGAAAGCTTGCCCTCGATAAAGCCAAGCGTCAGCTTGCTCGAGAAGATGGGCACCTTATTGTTGAGGTCCTGCAGCAGATACGGAAGCGAACCGGTGTGGTCCTCGTGGCCGTGGGTGACGACGATACCGCGGAGCTTCTCCTCGTTCTCCAGAACATAAGTGTAGTCGGGAAGCACCAGATCGATACCGGGCTGGGAGTCATCCGGGAACATGAGACCGGCGTCGACGAGCACCATGTCGTCGCCGCACTCGAAGACCGTCATGTTCTTGCCGATGCCGTCAAGGCCGCCAAGCGGGATGATCTTCAAGGGAGATGATTTTTTAGCTGCCATAAGTGAGTGTTGTTTCCTTTCTTCGAAACGGGTCTGGAACAACCGACGGGGCGCTTCTGGCAAACCGACCGCCGGGAACGTACAAACATGCATCACCGAGTCGATGCAGTAACCACAGTATGATACCCATTTGCACAACAACAGACCACCCATGCATCAAAGCCCCATCTGAACCGGTCCATCCCGCCGGTCTGGTCTCAGCGGGCCCGGCACGGGCTAAGTTTCCTGCTCTACAGTCCTGCGCAAGACGGAAAGCACATTAAGTGCTTTC